>JAKDLG010000028.1 GCA_030452985.1 Humibacillus sp. | reverse complement strand
TGCAGCTCACCGGCGACCGGTTCACCTCAGAGACCGCGCTGCTCGGCAACGACCTCTCGACGCTGCCCAACTTCCCGGCCGAGATTCGCGCGCCCCAGGGCACCCTGCCGGGGGTGTCGAGCTTCCAGCTGCACTTCGCCGACCACAACGTGCTCACGCCCGGCGATGCCCCCGACGTGCTCGTTGCGATGAACCCCGCCGCCCTCAAGGCCAACCTTCGCGACCTGCGGCGGGGCGCGACGATCATCGTCAACACCGACGAGTTCAGCAAGCGCAACCTCTCGAAGGTCGGTTACACCGTCAGCCCGCTCGACGACGGCTCGCTCGAGTCGTGGCACGTGCACCCGGTCGCCCTCACCTCGATCGCGGTCGAGTCGTTGGCCTCCTTCACCGAGCTGACCCGCAAGGAGAAGGAACGCGCGAAGAACATGTTCGCGCTCGGGCTGCTCTCGTGGCTCTACACCCGCCCGACCGAGGGCACGGAAGCCTTCCTCAAGAGCAAGTTCGCCGACAAGCCCGACATCCTCGAGGCCAACCTGACCGCGTTGCGGGCCGGGTTCAACTACGGCGAGACCACCGAGGACTTCGCCGTCTCCTACGAGGTGTCGCCGGCGACGATGGATGCCGGCACCTACCGCAACGTCACCGGCAACGTGGCGCTGTCGCTGGGCCTGGTCGCCGCTGCGCACCGCGCCGGCCTTCCCCTCTTTCTCGGCAGCTACCCGATCACACCGGCATCCGACATCCTGCACACCCTCGCGGGGCTCAAGCGCTACGGCGTGGCGACGATGCAGGCCGAAGACGAGATCGCGGGCGTGGGGGCAGCACTCGGCGCCAGCTTCGGCGGGGCCCTCGGTGTGACCACCACCTCCGGCCCGGGCCTCGCGCTCAAGGCCGAGACGATCGGTCTGGCCGTGTCGCTCGAGCTGCCACTCATCGTCTGCGACATCCAGCGCGGCGGGCCCTCCACCGGGCTGCCGACCAAGACCGAGCAGGCCGACCTGCTCCAGGCGCTCTTCGGGCGCAACGGCGAGTCGCCGGTCGCCGTGGTGGCGCCCTCGACCCCCTCCGACTGCTTCGACATCGCCATCGAGGCAGTGCGCATCGCGACGGCCTACCGCACCCCGGTGATCGTGCTCTCCGACGGCTACCTGGCCAACGGCTCCGAACCGTGGAAGCTGCCCAGGACGAGCGAGCTGCCCGACATCGCGGTCACGTTCGCCACCGAGCCGAACGGGGTCGACGCCAAGGGGGCCCCGGTGTTCCACCCCTACCTGCGCGACCCCGAGACCCTCGCGCGGCCGTGGGCCATCCCCGGCACCCCGGGCCTCGAGCACCGCGTCGGCGGCATCGAGAAGGCCGACATCACCGGCAACATCTCGTACGATCCCGACAACCACGACCACATGACCCGACTGCGCCAGGCCAAGATCGACGGCATCGCCGACACCATCGCTTCGGTCGAGGTCGATGACCCGACCGGAGACGCCGACGTGCTCGTGCTCGGCTGGGGGTCGACCTACGGTCCCATCGCCGCCGGCGTGCGGCTGGCTCGGGCGACCGGCGCCAGGGTGGCGCAGGCTCATCTTCGCCACTTGAACCCGTTCCCGTCCAACACGGGCGAGGTGCTGCGCGCCTACGAGCGGGTCATCGTGCCCGAGATGAACCTCGGGCAGCTCGCCATGCTGCTGCGGGCGAAGTACCTCGTCGACGTCGAGTCGCACACCTCCGTGCGCGGCCTGCCCTTCGCGTCGGGCGAGCTCGCCGACGTCATCACCGCCGCCGTGGCCTCCGTCTCGAACGAGCCGCTGAAGGAGTCCGCCACATGACCACCGAACTCGGGATGCCGACACGCGAAGGCTCCGCCCCCGTAGGCCCCCGTCACGGCACCGCGGGCGTGCCGCGGCTCGGCGACGACGCGACCCTGACGAAAAGGGACTTCACCTCCGACCAGGAGGTGCGCTGGTGCCCGGGCTGCGGTGACTACGTGATTCTCGCGGCCGTTCAGAGCTTCCTCCCCGAGCTGGGGCTCAAGCGCGAGAACATCGTGTTCGTCTCGGGAATCGGATGCAGCTCGCGCTTCCCGTACTACCTCGACACCTACGGGATGCACTCGATCCACGGCCGGGCGCCCGCGATCGCCACCGGCCTCGCCTCGACCCGGCCCGACCTCTCGGTGTGGGTGGTCACCGGCGACGGCGACGCCCTGTCGATCGGCGGCAACCACCTGATCCACGCCCTGCGCCGCAACGTCAACCTCAAGATCTTGTTGTTCAACAATGAGATCTACGGCCTGACGAAGGGCCAGTACTCCCCCACCTCGCGCGTCGGGCAGGTCACGAAGAGCTCACCGCTCGGGTCGGTCGACCGGCCGTTCAACCCCGTCTCCCTCGCGCTGGGCGCCGAGGCGAGCTTCGTGGCCCGCACCATGGACTCCGACCGCCAGCACCTGACCGGGGTGTTGCGCGCCGCCGCCGAGCACCGCGGCTCGGCGCTCGTCGAGATCTACCAGAACTGCCCGATCTTCAACGACGGGGTGTTCGACGTGCTGAAGGACCGCACCGAGGCCGCCGCCCGCATCCTGCACCTGGCCGACGGTGAGCAGGTCGGCGCCGGTGAGAACGTCGTCGTGCGCGACGACCGCGGCTCGCTCTCGTTCGTGCCGAGATCGGAGGCCGACCCGGCCCGCATCGTGGTCCACGACCCGGGCGCGGCCGACCCGTCAGCCGCGTTCGCCCTCTCGCGGCTCGACAGCCCCGACCTCGGCCACGTGCCGATGGGCGTGTTCCGCGACGTGCAGCGCCCCACCTACGACGACGGGCTGCGCGAGCAGATCGCCGCCTCCCGCACCGGCCCAGTCACGGACGCCGACATCGACGCCCTGCTCGCCGGAAGGGACACCTGGACCGTGGGCGGGTGACCTCACGCGACACCCTGACCCCGGCCACCGTCGGGGCGCCCACCAACGAGGTGGGCCGGGGTGCCCTGTTCGGGTTCGCCGCGTACGGCCTCTGGGGTCTGTTCCCGCTCTACTTCGACGCCCTGAAGCCGGCCGGCGCGTGGGAGATCCTCGCCCACCGCATCCTGTGGACCCTGCTCTTCTGCGCGATCGTGCTGCTCTTCCGGCGTGACTTCACCTGGGTCAGGCCGCTGCTGCGTCGCCCCAAGCTGATCGCCGGTATCACCGTCGCCGCGATCTTCCTGGCGGTCAACTGGACCGTCTACGTGGCGGCGGTGACCTCGGGCAACACCAGTGACGCCGCCCTCGGCTACTTCCTCAACCCCCTCGTGACCGTTGCGCTGGGCGTGGTCGTGCTAGGCGAGCGGCTGCGCGTGCTGCAGTGGGTCGCCGTCGGCGTCGGCGTCGTCGCGGGCGTCTACCTGGGCGTGGTGGGCGGCAAGGTACCCGTGGTGGCTCTGACGCTCGCCATCTCGTTCGCCACCTACGGCCTGATCAAGAAGAAGGTCGGCGCCACCCTCAAGGCGCTGCACGGGCTGACGATCGAGACCGTGGTGCTGGCGCCGATCGCCGTGGTCGTGCTCATCGTGGTCGGCACCACCGGCGGGCTCACGTTCGGTCAGTACGGAGGCGCGCACACCGCACTGCTGGTCGGGTCCGGGGTCGCCACGGCCATCCCCCTGCTCTGCTTCGCCGCGGCCGCCCGCCGCATCCCCCTCGTGACGATCGGGCTGCTCCAGTTCATCACACCGGTGATGCAGCTGCTGTGCGCCGTGCTCTTTCTCGGGGAGCACATGCCGCGTGAGCGCTGGATCGGGTTCGGCATCGTCTGGGTCGCCCTGCTCGTGCTGACCGTCGACTCGCTGCTCGGGGTGCGGGCCTCGCGACGAGCCTCCGTGCCGGTCGAGGCCTGCCCCCGCTGACCGGGCGCCCTGCCTCGCCGTGCTGCTCACGCTCGGCCGGTAGGCCGGGCCCAACGTGATCTGAGTGGCGCTCCAGGGCATGATGGGGGCATGAGTGAGCAAGCCGCGTCGTCGCAGCCACAGTTCCGTACCGAGCACGACTCGATGGGCGAGGTGCAGGTGCCCGCCGATGCCCTGTGGGGGGCTCAGACCGCCCGGGCGGTCGAGAACTTCCCCATCAGTGGGGTGCCGGTGCCGCCCGGTGTCGTGCACGCGCTGGCCCGGCTCAAGGCCGCTGCCGCCGAGGTGAACAGTGATCTCGAGGTGGTGGCGCCCGACCTGGCCACGGCCATCGCCGCCGCCGCGACCGAGGTGGCCGACGGCGAGCAGGACGACCAGTTCCCCATCGACGTGTTCCAGACCGGCTCGGGCACCTCGACGAACATGAACGTCAACGAGGTCGTCGCGCGCCTCGCCCACCTCGCCACCGACCTCGAGGTGCACCCCAACGACCACGTCAACGCCGGTCAGTCGAGCAACGACACCTTCCCCAGTGCCCTTCGCATCGCCGCCACCCTGGCCGCCGTCAACGACCTCGCCCCCGCCCTCGACCACCTCGCGCAGTCGCTGGCCAGCAAGCAGGCCGAGTTCGCCGACGTCGTCAAGGCCGGGCGCACCCACCTGATGGATGCCGTGCCGGTGACCCTGGGCCAGGAGTTCGGGGGCTACCGTCGGCAGGTCGAGCTGGGCGCCAGCCGCGTGCGGGCGGCCGCCGACGCCACCCGCGAGCTGCCCCTCGGCGGTACGGCTGCGGGCACCGGCCTCAACGCGGCCCCGGGCTTCGCGGCCGCGGTCATCGCGAAGGTCGCCGCGGCAACCGGCACCGACTTCCGCGAGGCCAGCGACCACTTCGAGGCACAGTCGGCGCAGGATGCCGTCGTCGAGCTCTCGGGGGCGGTCAAGGTCGTGGCCGTGAGCCTGACGAAGATCTGCAACGACCTGCGCTGGATGAGCTCAGGACCGCGCACCGGTCTCGGGGAGATCCACCTTCCCGACCTGCAGCCCGGGTCGAGCATCATGCCCGGCAAGGTCAACCCCGTGATCGCCGAAGCGACCCTCATGGCGTGCGCCCAGGTGATCGGCAACGACGTCACCATCACCACCGCCGGGGCGGCCGGTAACTTCGAGCTCAACGTCATGCTGCCGGTGCTCGCCAAGAACGTGCTCGAGTCGATCACCCTGCTCGCATCGTGCGCCCGGCTGCTGGCCGATCGCTGCGTCGACGGCATCACCGCCGAGGTCGAGCACGCCCGCAAGCTGGCCGAGAGCTCGCCGAGCATCGTCACGCCGCTCAACCGGTACATCGGCTACGAGGCGGCCTCCACCGTCGTCAAGCAGGCGGTCAAGCAGCGTCGCACCATCCGCGAGGTCGTCATCGAGCACGGTCACCTCGAGAACGGGGCCCTCACCGAAGAGCAGCTCGACGAGGCGCTCGACGTGCTCTCGATGACGCGGCCCGCCGGCTGAGGGTCGGGGCTGCGACGGGCGAGGGCCTCGAGCGGCATGAGGAACCAGTGACAGCCCACGCAGACGACCCGAACGTGCTCGAACGGACCGTCGGTGCTCTCGAGCACGTTGCGGTCCTGAATCTCTTTTGGTGACAGACGACTGGGTCCGTACTTGGCGTCCTCAGCGATGCTGTCTATGGTCTGAGACTGACGTCGAGGACGGGTTAGGCGTGGCAACTCCATGACGTGCGCAACGTCTGGGAGCCTCAGATATGACACGCGTTGTGGTCGTCCAGGTAGAGGGTCAGGCCAAGAAGAGAGCGAGCCGATCGACTTCCGCAACGTCGCCCGCACCGCCGGGGTCTCGATCAACTTCCTTTACACCAACCCACCGCTCCGCGCCCGGATCGAGTCCCTCCGCGCCCAGCAACGCGAAGCCACCCACCCGGTGCCCGACCCGCCCGAGAGTGACACCACCGCCATCGTGCGGGTCCTGACCGCCAAGCTCAAAGACGAACGCCGCCGCCACCGCGACCAAGTCGCCGCCCTCCGCGCCGAGCTCGCGGCTACTCACGGGGGCGCTACTGCAGCAACGCCGACCCGACGCGACCGTCTAGCTGGGCAACCAGCGCTGCCAGATCGCAGTGGTGCTCATCTCGATCGCCGGCCCCGGATCGAAGGCGCTCCACGCCCACGACGCACCACACCCGCACGGTAGCCTCTGTCAGTAGTAGTTCAGACCCGAGTCGTGTGGCAGTTGGACAGATCGGGCAAACACTCAGTTGACCAGCGTGTCAGGCGCCCACCAACCGCCAGGTCTGGAACGAGCCGCGTAGCCGATCAGTACCCTTCGACCAGTCTTCCTTGGGCGCTGGCACCGCCCTCCGGATTCTGACATTAGAGAGAACCCGAAAGCTTCTTCCGGCGCGCGGTCCGGACCAGCACCGACTCGGCGTCAAGGCTGCTGAGCGCGCGCTGTCCCCGAAGCTGGAGGGGTAAGGGCGCTCAGCGACCCGGTAGAGAAAGCAACCGACTTCAGCCGGCTCCTCCTCTCGTGCGGCCCGCGTACCCGCCGGGACCCATTCACCGAAGACCGCCGGAGAGTACAACGCCTGCTCGGGGGTACGCCGTGGCTCATGGCTCTCACCCTTCTGTTGCTTTGAGAGTTTGGTCCGGGCGTGCCCACGATCAGGAGGCTGAGGACGCTGACTGTGGTCTCGACCCGATCTTGGTCTCGGCCACTGGGGCAGGAAGGAGCTGGCCTCGCATGGCAGCCGCCAGCGTCCGGGCCGCGATGCCACTGACGAGGCCGGTGATGATGGCCAGGACGAGATAGCTGCTGGCGCGGTCACCGACGAACCGGGTCGAGGCGATCCAGAAGAGGGCGGCGCCGGCGACTGCGGTCCACGAGAAGGTGAACGCCCAGGTCCCGAGTGAGAACGAGAGCCGTAGATAGCGTGGCAGTAGCGGCAGCTGGGCGGTGACCATCAGCAGGCCGTACCCGGCCAGAACCGCCGCGAAGAAGTCGACCCGGCCGCCGTTGGCGAAAAAGTGAGTCAGGCTGGCGACGGCGGCAGGTGCCACTTCGATCGCCATGGTGGGGGTGAGCGCATCGGGAAGCGGCGGCCGGAAGATCAACCGGCCCAGGATCATCGAGCCCAGGATGGCCCAGCAGACCAGGCCCAGACCTAGCATCATCTGGGCGAACCGCTGCTGCCCGACCTCGGCCAAGCCCGCGGCGGCGACGAGACCACCGGCCACGGTGGGTAGGAAGTAGCCGGGGTGAAGCCGGTCGAAGTCGGTTCCGCCACGCATCCAGAAGCCGGTGAACCATCCGCCGAGCAGCAGCACCAGCACGGCGAAGACGTCGACGACTACGGCCGCGGCGGCCGGTGAGTACGGAGCGATCCCGTTGGCAGCCAACAGGATCGGGGTGATGACCGCCAACGACGCGAACGGCCCGGCCGTCATGTCGCTCAGGTCGCGAGACCAGGCGTCCGGCGTCGCCGCCGCGTACCGCAGGTAGGCCACGCAAGAACCGGCCCACACCATGGCGGCGGCGGCGGTCATCGCGTCGCTGAACCAGTGTGAGGCGACGTTGAGGTCTGCCGCGATCCGCCATGACGTGGCCAGGCCTGACAGCCCGAAGCCCATCCCGAAGATGTTGAGGGGGATGCGGCGGGGTGACATGCCAGCCTCCTGAAGATTTCGCTTGGACGCAGGGATCGGTCGGGCGGGGCTTACTGTCAGCCGGTTGCCAGAGCCTGTCGGAGAACGGCGATGGCTTGGGCGATGGCGGCACGGGTGGCGTGGGTGTCGCGGAGCGGGTTCAACAGCATGAAGTCGTGGGTGATGCCGTCGTAGCGGACCGTTGTGACCTCGACCCCGGCAGCGCGCAGGTGGGCGGCATACCCTTCACCTTCGTCGCGCAGCACATCGGCCTCGTCGACGAGCAGGAAGGCGGGCGGCAAGCCCGTCAGCTGCTCCGGGGTGGCTCGGTACGGTGAGGCGGTGATCTCGGTGCGCCGGTCGACGTCTGGCAGGTAGGCGTCCCAGAACCAGGCCATCCCCTTCGCGGCGAGGTAGTAGCCGGTGGCGAACTGGTCGTAGGACCCGGTGTCCATGGCCGCGTCGGTCACCGGGTAGTACATCGACTGGTGCACGAAGCTGACGTCGCCGCGTTCGTTCGCCATCAACGCAAGAGCAGCGGTCATGTTGCCGCCCACTGAGTCGCCGGCTACCGCGATACGGGCCGGGTCGATCCCGTGTGATGAACCGTGGGACTGAAGCCATTGCGCCACGGCGTAGCCCTGTTCGATCGCCACCGGGTAGTGCGCCTCGGGTGATCAGGTGTACTCGACGAAGACGATGGCCGCGCCGACGCCGACGGCCAGTTCACGAACGAGTCGGTCGTGCGTGGCGGCATTGCCCAGGATCCAGCCCCCGCCGTGCATGTACAGAACGGCCGGTAGGGCCTGGGTGACCCCGACGGGTCGGACGATCCGGACCGGCACGTCACCGACGTCGGCAGGCACGGTGACCCATTCGTCGTCGACGTCGAACATCTCGACCGGTTCGGCCTGAACATCGTCGAGCACCTTGCGGGCTTGCTCGACAGGAAGCTCGTAAAGCAGGGGAGGTTGAGCGGTTGCCTCGACGATGTTCTGCGAAGCGGCTTCGAGCACAACGGATCTCGACTTCGTGGTGGTCGTGGTTGACATGGTGGTCTCTCTTCCGGGTCGGTGTGATGCGCTGTCGTTCTGGCAACGTCGCACATGCGGGCAGTCTGATCACATCCGGTTGTCCGGAAAAGCCTGTCCGGCTGGCCATGTCGTTTGGCGAGGCTGATGCTGGCACGGTCGTTCACAAGGCCATGTTCAGCGGTCAGCCAGGCCGCCGCGGCCGGGGTTCCACGAGAGGAGATCTGATGAAGTCGACCATCATTCTTGTTCATGGCGCGTTCGCCGACTCGTCCAGCTGGGACGGTGTCATCGCGCCGCTGACCCGGTTGGGTCACACCGTTATCGCGTTCGCCAACCCGCTGCGGGGGGTGGCCACCGATGCGGCGCTACTGACCGACCTGGTGGCCAGCGTCGACGGACCGCTCGTGCTGGTCGGGCATTCCTACGGCGGAGCGGTGATGACGAACGTCGACGCGTCCGGTGCGGACGTGGTCGGTCTGGTGTACGTGGCCGGTTTCGCGTTGAAGCCGGGTGAGAGCTGTGGGGATGCCTCGGCTTTGGCGCCCGGGTCGACGCTGGGTGACACCCTCGCCCCGGTGCCACTCGCCGGCGGCGGATCGGACCTTTACATCGACCAGGGGAAGTACCACCACCAGTTCGCCGCCGACCTGAGCCCCGAGCAGGCCGCCACCATGGCCGTGACCCAACGGCCCGTGACCGAGGCGGCGCTCTACGAGCCATCAGGGGACCGCGCGCTCTGGCGCGAGGTGCCGAGCTGGTTCATCTTCGGCGAACTGGACCGCAACATCCCCGCCGGGGCACACCACGTCATGGCCGACCGGGCCGGGTCGCGTGGCACCGTCGAGGTCGCGGGCGCCTCACATGTCGTCGGTATCTCACACCCCGATCAGACCATCGAGACCATCTTGGCGGCCGTCGGGGCGAACGTGGGATCCACGGCCTGACCTCGTGGACACCACGCCTGCACTCAAAGACGCGGCCCACCGGGCCGCCGGCGACGGCTCACGGGTTCTTGCCAACGTCGGCGGCGACGCCGTGCCCACCTTGAACCTGGGATCCGCGCACCGGATCCTGATGGAAATCGAGGGCAGCCCGCTCCCACCGGTACGGTCGGCTGAAGCCGAAGTAGCCAAAGAAGCTTCAGGGGCACCTCGGGTGCGGGTGCGGCGGTCGTCAGAGGCCTGGAGCCCGTTGGATCTTGAGGCGTGGGCCCCACCGGGGCGAGGACGTGGTGGCCCGCCTTCGCCGGGCGGGACGGCCCGCGCCATCACGACGGGAGAGGTGTTGCTGGAGCTTGAGCAGGACAGCGACGACTTCGTGTTCGTCAAAAAGGGTTCGGTCGTGATCATAGGCCGGGCGGATGACCCAGACGGTGGCCGAGATCGTAGCCCGTGACTTCATCGGTGAGCTGGGGCCAACCCACCGGGTGATCGCCCGCGCGACATGAACTCGACCTGACCAACGACCCGTCTCGAGGGAGACCATGGCTCTCCGTACCAGTGTGAAGTGCACCGTTTCGCGCTACGAGTGCGGCTTGTCCACCACCGCCCGGCCGACCCCGCGCCGACGGTGAGTGCGCGCCCGCGATCGGGAACGACTCCCTGGTCGAGTCCGCGGCGCGCCCCGCTTCGGGCGTTCGTGCGGACTGAGGCCGGGAGCAGCGTGTTGTTGCTGCTCGCTGCTCTGGTGGCGATCGGATGGGTGGCGATCGACCCGAGGTCGTACCAGGCGTTGTGGCGCACGCCGCTCGGGGTGAGGTTGGGGCCCTTCGGGCTGGGGCAGGATCTGCGTGGTTGGGTCAACAACGGTCTGATGACCTTCTTCTTCTTGGTCATCGGGCTCGAGGCTCGACGGGCCTTCGACGTCGGGGACCTGCGTGAGCGGCGCCGGGTGCTGTTGCCGGTACTGGCCGGGGTGGGAGGCATGCTCGCCTCGGTGGGTATCTACCTGGTTTTGAACGGCGGCGGTCCGGCCGCACGCGGGTGGGGTATCGCGTTGTCCACCGACACTGCCTTCGCCCTGGCGCTGCTGTCGGTGGCGCGGGCTCGCCCGCTGCAGCCGCTTCGGGCGTTCCTGGTGACCGTCGTCGTGGTTGATGACCTTCTTTCGCTGCTTGTCATCGCAGCGGTCTACAGCGGCCCGGTGAGCATCGGGCCCCTGGCGGCCGGGGTCGGGGTGTTCGCCGTGATCATGGTGGGTGTCTGGCTGCGGGTGCAGGCCGGGGTCTGGTATCTGATCGCCGGTGTCGTGACGTGGGCGTGCCTGTTCATCTCCGGGTTGGACCCCCTGATCGTCGGTCTCGGGATGGGGTTGTTGTCCTACGCCCTGCCAGTGGAACCGGACGCGCTTGAGGGTGCGACGACCCGGATGAGGTCCTTCCGTGAGCAGCCGACCTCGGAACTGGCTCGCGAGGCCCGCCGCGGACTGTCCTTGGCGGTCACCCCCAACGAGCGGCTGCAACAGCTGTTCCACCCGTGGTCCAGCTATGTCATCGTGCCGCTGTTCGCGCTGGCCAACGCCGGCATCCCCATCACCGGTCAGCATCTCGACCGGGCCCTGCACTCGAGCATCGCAATCGGGATCACCCTCGGGTACGTGCTCGGCAAACCGGTGGGGATCTTGGTCGCGTCGTGGCTGACCCGCACACTGAGCCGGCGTCGACTCGAACCTCCCGTCGGCTGGGCCGCAGTCCTTGGCGGCGGCACCAGCGCCGGCGTCGGCTTCACCGTGGCCCTGCTGATCGCCACCCTGGCCTTCGACGGGCCGGAGCAGACCGACGCAAAGATCGCCATCCTCGCCTCGGCGGCGATCTCGGCAGTCGTGACCGTGCTGGTCTTCCGCGGGGTTGCAGCACTACCTTCCCGGTTGCGCGCCCGAGCCGTCTTCGGCAACCTGCCTCCGCTGACCGACCTCACCGAACCGGTCGACCCCGAGCACGACCACATCAGAGGAGACCCGGACGCACCCGTCACCCTGCTCGAGTACGGAGATCTGCAATGCCCGTACTGCGGTCAGGCCGAGCCAGCGATCCGTCAGGTGTTGGCCAGCAACACCGACATCCGCTACGTCTGGCGCCACCTGCCGCTACGCGACGTCCACCCGAACGCCGCGCTGGCGGCGGAAGCCACCGAGGCTGCCGCCAGCCAGGGCCGGTTCTGGCCAATGCACGACCGGCTGCTGGCCCACCAAGACCACCTCGAGCCCAAAAACTTGATTGGCCACGCCGACGCTCTCGGGCTCGACGTCGAACGGTTCCGCGCGGACCTGCGCCAGCACACTTCTCGGGCCCGGATCGTGGCCGACGTCGAGAGCGCCGCCGAGAGCGGGGTGCGGGGAACCCCCACCTTCTTCATCAACGGTCGTCGCCACCACGGCGTGTACGACCTGGACGCGCTACTAGCCGGCATCCGTGAAGCCCGAGCACGCGAGTGACAACCAGCCGACGCCACACAACGGCCCCAACCTGAGCGCCACCTCGTCGCTGCAACGGGCCCGGTGGGAGATCACCGTGGCGGCGCGCTAGTCGTTCGGCTCCGTGACGGGTATTCGCGCCTGCAGGTGAGTGCCGCCACCAGGTGGGCTCGAGACCGTGAGAATGCCGTCACTGGCCTGGACCCGGTCCTGCAGGCCGGTCAGCCCCGTGCCGCTGGCGGCGTCCGCACCACCGGCACCGTCGTCGACGACGTCGATGACCAGAACGTCCCCGACCAGCACCACGTCGACGCGGGCGTGCCCGGCACGGGCGTGCTTCACGACGTTCGTCAACGCCTCGGCAACCACGAAGTACGCCGTGGTCTCAAGCTTCGTAGACAGACGTGGCGCCTCCACCCGGATACTGACCGGCAGGGTCAGATCGTCGGCCAACGACACCACCCCCCGTCGGAGGCCACCCAAGGTCAGAGCAGCGGGGAGGATGCCGTGGACCAGGTCACGCAGCTCCTGGCTGGCCCGCTCCGCGCTTCGCAGTGCCTCGGTGATGAGGCGTTCTGCCTGGCCGTCACCGGCCGTCATAGCTTCGCGGGCCAGCTTGAGGTTGATGATGGTGTGCACCAGCTGCTGCTGGGCCCCGTCGTGAACGTCGCGCTGCACGCGTCGCCGGGTCTCGTCGGCGGTGGTGAGAACGCGCCGGCGGGAGGCCAGCAGCGCGTTCTTGTTCTGGGCCGCCGCGATCGCGGCGGCCGCGAGCTCTGCGAACTGCGTGAGGCGGCTTTCGGTTTCCGGAGGGATCGGTGGCCCGGCACTCGTGGTCGACAGCATGCCCCACACCGTCCCTTCCACGATGACGGGCACCGTCACCGCCCCAACGATGCCAAGATCGGCTGCAACTGCGGCGAGCGAAGTCGTAGCGAAGTCATCGACGCGATGCGGCTTCCCGGTCTGCTTGACGAGCCCGGTGCCGGTGTCGGGTGTCAGTGGCACGCGCAGTCCGACGGGGGCCGGGCTGTTGCTCGCTGCCACGACGACAGCCTCTTCATCGCCGCCGTACTGCATCAGGGCCGCGGCCAAACCCCGCATCAGTGTCGACGCTTCGCGCGCCGTCGCGGCGAGAACCTGCTCCAGGGGCGCGCCGCGGGCCACCAGTTCTGCGACCCGCCGGAGCGCGGTCTGTTCCTCTGCGACCGCGCGCAGCTCGACCCGGGCTTGCGCCGCTGAGATACCAGTTCCGGCCAGCTCGGCGAAGTTGACCAGATGGTCCTCGGTCCCAGCCGGCAGTGGTCGGTCGGTGCTGACGACCACGAGGACACCCCACAGGTGCCCGCGGATGAAGATCGGTACTGCGACGGTGGCACTGAACCCCCGGTCGGCCACGACCTCGGCCCAGCCACCCCTGACCTGGGAGAGGTCGTCGATCCGCGCGGGGCGGGCAGTGCGCCACACCTGCGGAATTGCGCCCTCACCTTTCAATGGAGCACGCATCCCGACCGCGATCCCGTTCGGGGCACCGGCCAGGGAGACCACACTCGAGGACCCGTCGCCCCCGAACCGGAGCAAGGACGTGAACTCAACGCCGGAAAGGCGGGCGGCCTCGTCGGCGACCGCCTGCATGACCTCTTCGGCGGGCGCCTCCAGGGCGGCGAGATCTGCTACCCGACGCAACGCTGACTGTTCGTCAGCGAGATTCTGCACGTGAGCGCGGGCCTCCGCATTCGCCAGCGCGGCCGCGACCAGCGCGGCGAACTGCTCAAGCCGCCGTTCAGTACCGGGCCGCAGTCGGTGCTCCCACGAAGTGCACCCGAGCACTCCCCAGACCTTATTCGAGACGATGACCGGCACACCGACGCTGGATCGCAGGCTCCGTTGGTTACTTGCCTCGGCCCGCCCAGGGTGGGTCGGGTGGTCGTCCACGCGGGCGGGAGACCGGGTGCGGCAGACCTGGGCGACCAGTCCTCGTTCCGCGGACACCGCGATGCGGGTACCGGTGGCCACCGCGCTCCGGCCCACCCCCACCACCGTGCAGGAAGTTTCGTTGTCGACCCTGACCAGCGTGGTGCACTCGTTCACCAGTTCGGCGGCCTGCGAAGCGACCGCGTCAAAGAGCTTCTCCTGGCTGACATCCAGGACCATCAGCTCGGCCACGCGGCGCAGCGCCGCCTGCTCGTCGGCCATCGCTGCGAGATCGTCACGGACCTGGGCGCTTTCGATCCAGGCCGCCATGATCCCCACGAACATCGACAGTCGCTCCTCAGCATCGAGGGGAAGAGAGTCGCCGATCGATCCGGCGGCCAACGACCCCCAGACCTGCCGACCGACCATGATCGGCACGGAGACCGCCGACGGCGTTCCGATGTCGCCGGCCACCGCACCACCCCCGTGAGTCGCCACCAGGATGCCGTGCGCGTCGTCGTCATAGCAGACCAGGCTGGTGGGGTGTCCGTGGAGGACAGCCGATGCCGCTCGGGTGAGTGCCACGAACAGCTCTTCGAGGTCGGTCGCGGAAGCCGCGACCTCGGCCACCCGCCGCAACTGCGCCCTTTCCAGCTCGACGTGGCGCAGGTCGCGACTGGCCTCTGACCAGGCGAGCATCGGCCTGATCACGTCAAGCGCATCCGTGAACAGTTCGTCGGTCACACCGCCGAAAGCATCTTCTTGGTCTGCGACGAGCACCTCGAGGCCCCAGCTAGATATGCCGGTCTGTATCGGTACCGCCAGGGCACACCGTGTCGCTGGCCTGGACCCCGTGATGAACGGAAGCTTCTCGGCGAGGTTCAGGTCGTTCCATCTCTCCGGTCGACCGACGGCCCGAAGACTACGAACGACCGCGGCCTCCAGCAGCGGCAGAAGAGCCGGCTCGGTCGAGGCAGCGCTTCCGTCGAGAGCCACAACGGCGAGACCGTCGTCGGGTTCGAACCTGATCAGTACGCTGAAGTCGGCGCTAGCAACATGCGCCAGGGCTCGGTCCACCGCGGCGAACACCTCGTCGTCGGTCGCATCGCCCGCCACGAGCGACGTGAGGTGCCGGAGCAGTTCCCATCCGTTGGGGATTGCCGCGGCGGTAGCGCTGTCACCGGGCGCAGCCGGTACGGGCGAGCGCCGACGCTGGCGACGCGTTCCTGCCAGGACCGAGCGCCGAAGCGCCATCAGCGCGAGAAATCCCGCTGGCGCACGTACGCGAGCACGGCATGTACGCGGCGATGCTCGCTGCCCTCGGACTCGAGGCCGAGCTTACGGAAGATGGCGGTGATGTGCTTCTCCACCGACGCTCCACTGATGAACAGCCGCTGGGCGATCCCCGGATTGGACTTGCCCTCGGCCATGACGGCCAGCACGGCCATCTCACGCTCGGTGAGGGTAGCGAGAAGATCCCCGGGCCGGCGCCGACCGAGCATCCGAGCGACCACCTCGGGGTCGAGCACGCTACCGCCGGCGGCAACCCGCACGACAGCATCCACGAAGCTGGACACATCACCGATCCGTTCCTTGAGCAGATAGCCGACGCCCTCGGGCCGGTCACCGATCAGGTCAAGAGCCAGCGATGGCTCGCAGTACTGGGACAGAACCAGCACGCCACTACGCGGCAGTCGGCGACGGATCTCCAGAGCCGCGAGCAACCCGTCGTCCTCCCCGCGAGGCGGCATCCGAATGTCCAGAATCGCGACGTCCGGGCGTTCCACCACCGCGCGACACAGCAGGTCCTCAGCATCACCTGACTGAGCCACGACCTCGTGCCCGGCATCGCCGAGAATTCTGGCGACGCCCTCACGAAGCAGCACATCGTCCTCACCGATGACCACGCGCAGGGCGGCCACGACGCTCACCGGCGACCCGGCGATGCCAGCAGGTGGCGCAGAGTGTCCTCCGAGAGGTTCTCTTTGGCCACGAACCCCAAGGCGCCGGCCCGATGCGCCGCCTCCACGTGGGCCGCGCTGCAGTCCGTCGAGACCACGATGACGTCGGGCGGCAACGTCATCGCCGACAGCTGCTCGGCGAGGGCGAACCCGTCCCCGTCGGGCAGTCCGACATCGACGATAACCACCTCCGGCTGGGTGGCAGCAGCCAACGCCAGTGCCTGCTCGGCTCCTGAAGCCTCACCGGTGACAGAGTGTCCCCACCCCGTCAGCACGGCGACCGCCAAGGCCCGAAAGCCCGGGTCGTCATCGACGATGAGAATCCTCCGACCAGGCACACCCTCATGTTCCCACCCGCCTTCAGGTCACGAAGGTAGGGAGAACCCGAAAGCATCTTCTGGCGGGCGGTCTGGCCCGTCGCCGGCTCGGCGAGCACGCTGACAATCATACGCAGCCACCCGAAGCCGGAGGAAGAGCCATGGGCACCATCAACGTCGGCGCGGAGAACACCGCGCCCATCGACCTGTACTACGAGGACAACGGCACCGGCTCCCCCGTCGTGCTGCTGCACGGCTGGCCGCTGGACAGCCGGTCCTGGGAGCCACAGCTGCCGGCGCTCGTGCAGGCCGGGTATCGCGTCGTGACCTATGACCGCCGCGGGTTCGGCCGATCCAGCCGCCCGAGCACCGGCTACGACTTCGACACCCTGTCCGCTGACCTGAGCGCCGTGCTCGAGAGCCTGGACTTGCGCGACGTCACCCTCGTCGGCTTTTCCCTCGGCACCGGCGAGCTGGCCCGCTACATCGGCCAGCACGGCACCGAGCGGGTCGCCTCCTGCGTCATGATCGAGAGCCTCGCACCGAGCTTTGCGAAGTCGGAGACGAACCCCCAAGGCGCGGATCAGGCCGCCGTTGCCGGGGTGCAACAAGCCATCATCGCCGACCGGTACGCCTGGTTGACCGGGCTGCTCGGCGACTTCCTCAACCTCGAGCAGTACCTCGGCAAACGGGTCAGCGAGGAGACGGTTCGAGCGATGTGGCAGGCCGGAGCAGACGCGTCACCGCTCGCCACCTGGGCCTGCCCCGAGGGCTGGCTCGACGACTTCACCGCAGACATCGCCCGGATCGACGTCCCCACCCTGGTGCTCCACGGAACCGCTGACCGCATCCTTTCCGTCGAGGGTCAGGGACGCCGCCTGCACGCCGCCCTCCCGCAGGCCCGCTACGTCGAGATCGACGGCGGTCCCCACGTCATGTGTGTCACCCACGCCGATGAGGTGAACCGGGAGCTGCTCAGTTTCCTCGGCGACCCGCCAGCAGGGAAACGCTGATGTCCACGGGAGCATCCATTACACCGACACCTGACGCGCTCACGGCCCGACTCAAGCGCACCGAGGTCCAGCGTGAGGAGTCCTCTATCCCGGGCAGAGTCATCGTGCAGGTGCTCACCGAGATACCGGTCGGGGTCGCCTCCGGCTGGCACACCCACCCGGGCGAGGAGGTCGGCTACATCGTCGACGGAACCGTCGAGATGGCGATCGAGGGACGTTCCACCCTCATCCTGAACGCGGGAGACGGCTTTCTCATCCCGCCGGCCACGCCGCACAACGCCACCGACCTCGGCCCCGGCACCGGCCGGATGCTATCGGTCTACCTGGTCGACCCCGGTCAGCCCCTCGCCTCGCTCACCGGGGGCTGACCGTGCAACAGCTCCTCTACGCCCGGACGCCGGTGCTCGACATCGCCTACTACGACGAAGGCCGCCCAGACGGGGAGCCGGTCGTGCTGCTGCACGGGTATCCCTACGACGTCAACAGCTATGTCGATGTCGTACCGCTGCTCGTGCGCGACGGGTTCCGGGTCATCGTGCCGTTCCTGCGCGGTCACGGCCCCACCCGGTTCCTCGACCCCGACACCAGCCGGTCCGGCGAGCAGGCGGCACTGGGCAAAGACGTCATCGACCTGCTCGACGCCTTGAACCTCCCCCGCGCCACCCTGGCCGGGTACGACTGGGGAGCCCGGGCAGCCTGCGTCGTCGCCGCCCTCTGGCCGCAACGGTGCACCGCGCTGGTCAGCGTCAACGGATACCTCATTCAGAACATCGCCGCGTCGGCCACCCCGCTGCGGGCTGACCTCGAGGCCGGCTTCTGGTACTTCTTCTATTTCCTCACGCCCCGCGGCGCGGCCGGGTTGCGCGCCAACCGGCGCGCGATCGCCCGCGTCATCTGGGCCCGCAACTCACCAGCCTGGACCTTTAGCGACACCGTCTTCGACCGTGTCGCCGGATCGTTCGACAACCCCGACTACGTCGACGTCGTGCTGCACTCGTACCGGCACCGGCTCGGCTATGCCGAAGGTGACCCGACATACGCCGACATCGAGCACGCGCTGGCCGACCAGCCGACCATCCCCGTCCCTGCAGTCACCCTCGACGGGGAGGCCGACGGGAACTTTCCCGCCACCGACGGCTCGGCTGCGGCGGCCCGCTTCACCGGCCCCCGAACGCATCACACGGTGCCGGTGGCCGGGCACAACCTGCCCGCCGAAGCACCAGCGGCCTTCGCCGCGGCCGTGCTCGAAGCCATCGGTCTGACGGCGGAGGTCTTGGGGGCCGCGCCATGACCGGTGCGTACGGCGACGTCGCCTTCACCGCGGCGGTCCGGGCCGCCCAGTCCCGCTACGGCCGACGTGCCGCACTGGCCCGACTCAGAATGGGTGAAGGATTCGCCGGCGCGGTAGACGAGCCGGAGCAGGCCCTTTCCAGCCTCGAGGAGGGTTTCATCCGCGATCGCGACGGTTTCTACCTCGCGACCGTCTCCAGCACGGGCTGGCCCTACGTTCAGTTTCGCGGCGGCCCGCCCAGCTTCGTGCAGGTGACCGACGAGCACACCCTGCGCTGGGCGGACTTTCGCGGCAACTGCCAGCTGGTCAGCACCGGCAACCTTTCCGGCTCGAACAAGGTGTCGTTGTTCTTCATGGACTACCCCCGTCAGGCCCGGCTCAAGGTGTTCGGCCATGCCGTCGTGCTCGATGCCCGCGAGGCCAGGGACGCGGTCGAGGAGGTGGCCGTGGCGGGGTACCGGGGCATCGTGGAACGGGTCGTCACCGTGCGCGTCGTGGCCTACGACTGGAACTGCCCGAGCCACATCACCCCGCGCTACACGATTCCCGAGCTCCAAGGCGTTCTTGGTCCTAGAGGCAACAGCAGCACCCACAACCCAACCGAGGGAGAAGATCATGAGAAGCAAGAGACGCGACGATGACCGCCAGCGCGACCAGGAGTCATCCGGCACGCCCAGGCGTACGATGCTCGCAGCCGGCGCCGGCATCGCCGTGGGCGCGGCCACCTTAGGCGCGGCCGGCTCAGCGTCTGCCGTCAGCCCAAACCCGGCCGAGAACCTCACCGGGGCCCGGTCGCGCGAACCCGGGACCCGGATCTCGGTCGCACCCGGCGTCTCGGTCAACATCTCGGACCAGGATGGTGGCCGACGAGGCACCGTCGTCTTCGTTCCCGGGTGGCCACTAGCCTCCACGACGTTCGAGTACACCTACCAGTTCCTCGCCGACCACGGCTACCGCGCCATCGGAATCGACCAACGCGGCTTCGGGCTCTCCGACGCCCCCTACGGGCCGTACGGGTACGACGTGTGGGCTCGAGACATCCAGACCGTCCTGCGGACACTCTCGCTACGCAACGTCACCCTGGTGGGGCACTCCATGGGCGGAGCCGTCGCCCTCCGGCACGCGGCCAAGTTCGGCAACCGGATCGGCAAGCTGGTAGTGGCCGAGGTGCCGGCTCCTCGCTTCGTCTACGGGCCGGAGTCGGCCGACCTGACGGCCGCGTTGAACGGCCTGATCGCCGGCTATGCGACCGACCGCGCAGCCACCGTCCGGTCGTTCAGTGGCAACTTCTTCGCCACCCACACCGACATCACCACCGACCCGTTCCTCCAGTTCTTCGAACGCCAATGCCTCGACCAGGCATCCCTGCCCGCCAGCCGCGCCGGCCTGATCGCCCTCCGTGACACCGACCTCACCTCCGACCTGGGCAAGGTGTCGGTGAAGACCCTCGTCTTCCACGCCATCAACGACAAGATCGTCCCGCTCGACCATGGCCAAGCCGTCGCCGCCGGCATCCGGCGGGCCCGGCTGGTCACGTTCGCCACGGCCGGGCACGCCATCTACGTTGACGAACCCGAGAAGTTCAACCGGGAACTTCTCGACTTCATCCGATAGCCATGAGCACAGCCCTGGAACGCACCACGGTCAGCTCCTTGGCCGGTGGGCGGGCGCCGGGACCAACAGCGCGAACACGAGCGCGTCCTGGGCGCAGGCCCGGGCAGACGGTGGTGCGGTGGCTCACCACCACCGACCACAAGGTGATCGGCAACCTCTACTTGCTCACCTCGTTCGTGTGGTTCATCCTCGGCGGCATCCTCGCCCTGTTGATCCGCGCGGAGCTGTGGGAGCCCGGGCTGCAGATCGTCGACAACCCCGAGCAGTACAACCAGCTGTTCACAATGCACGGCACGATCATGCTGCTGCTGTTCGCGACCCCGCTCTTCGCGGCCTTCACCAACGCGTTGATCCCACTGCAGATCGCCCAGGCGGGCTCGTCGGCCCCGTTCCACCTCGTCTACTCCGCCCGTACCCCCGACCACGTCTTCTACGCGAACGAGCTGTACTCGAGCAGCCAAGGAGCAAACGGCGTCACTGTCGACCTGCTCTACACCCGGTCGGGGCTCCTCGACGACGCGCGGCCCCCGGGCCGGCTGTCTCTCGACGACCTGCCCGCCGCGGCGCCCGGCGAGGGCACCACCCGGGTCTACGTGTGCGGCCCCAACGGTTTCGTCGAGAACGCCGCCCGGCTGCTCCTCGACCGCGGCCACCCAGCGGCGTCCATCCGGACGGAACGGTTCGGCTCCTCAGGAGGATGAATGCACTTCTCAGATGACCATGCCCTTGACGGCAACGCGTTGGCCGGCCCGATGGCTGAGCTGTTCGCCGTCGACGTCACCACGGCTCTTGTCATGTGCAACGACTGTGGAGCAGCCAAACCCCTGGCCGAGCAGGCCGCCTACGTCGGCGGCCCCGGGTCGGTGCTGCGCTGCTCCGGCTGCTCCTCGGTTCTCGTGCGGTTCGTCCAAACCCGCAACGCACTCTGGCTGGACACACGCGGCTCGAAATCATGGCAGATGCCGGCTGCTTCCGCCTAGCTGTCTACCGTTCGACGAAAGCAATCCTCGCCGCGGTGGATGCCAACTCCAAACCTGACACCTTGACCCCAAGGAGCACGAGGCAGTTTGCATCGGTGGTCCGTACAAGAAAGGCCGATGCGGGTCGTTGCGGTGCTGGGCGCGCGAGTCTCGAGAGGCCAGCAGAAGTCGCATGATGAGGACGCGTCATCAACGTCATGACCAGCCCGAACAGCAACAATGCGCGAGTCAATATCGGCTAATGTTCGGCCGGTGCCCCGCACTCGGGCACTGCGTCAGGTCGATCATGATGGCCTCCCGTCGCGCAGCTCATGCTGCACTGATCGGAGAGCCGGAACCGGCTTCGTGATACGCCCTGCCCCACTCATCTCCCGGGGGAGGAGTCAGTCGCCGAGAACGCGTCGCAGGTAGGGGTTGTCGAAGCGACGCTTCGGGTCGACCCGGTCGCGGACGGCCACGAAGTCGTCGAAGCGGGGGTACGCAGCCTGCAGGTAGGCGGCATCCCGGGTGTGCAACTTGCCCCAGTGCGGCCGACCGTGGTGGTTCAGGGCGATCGCCTCGAACGCGGCGAAGTAGTCACCGCCCTGCTGCCGGTGGTACCGGTGGATGGCCACGTAGCAGCTCTCGCGCTGATACGCGGTCGAGAGCCAGACGTCGTCGGCGGCCGCGACCCGGCACTCGACGGGAAAGGAGATGCGCTCGTCGTGGGTGTCGACCCAGTCTCGTAGCTCGAGCAACACCTCGCGCAGCGCGTGGCGTGGGAAAGCCCACTCCGACTCTCTGAACCGCACTCTGCGCTCCGACACGAACACCCGGTGCGAGACCTCGGTGAACTGACGCCCGCTCAGGGCGCGACCCGCGATCGCGTTGACACCTATGGTGGTTCGCGGCATCCGGGTCGTGACCCGGTTGGTCAGCTCGAACACCCTGTTGCTCAGCAGGTCGTCGTCGAGACGCTGGCGCCAGCGCTTCAAGGGGTGCGGCGCCGTGCCGTCGGCGACCCGGTTGTTGCGCTTGGTCAGGGCGCGGTCGGTGTGCGGGAACCAGTAGAACTCGAAGTGGTCGTTACCCTCGATCGCCTCGTCGACGTGGTCGAGCAGCTCCGCCATCGGCTCCGGCCTCTCGACGGCATGGAGGAGGAAGGCCGGCACGACGGCCACCGTCAGCTCGGTCACGACCCCGAGCGCGCCGAGCCCCAGACGCGCCGCCTCGAACAGGTCGGGCTCCACCGTACGTGAGCAGTCGACGATCGACCCGTCGGCCAGCACGATCCGCAGCGCTCGGATACCGGCGGAAAGGCCCGTCAGGCCGAGCCCGGTCCCGTGGGTGCCGGTGGCGGTCGCCCCGGCGATGCTCTGCTGGTCGATGTCGCCCAGGTTGGGCAGGGCCAGGCCGAGCTGGCCGAGCTCGTCGTTCAGCACCCGCAACGGCGTGCCGGCTCGCACGGTGACCTCCCCGCGCGTGGCGTCGATGGTGGTCACGCCCGAGAGGGCGCCGACATCGAGCCCCACCCCGTCGGTGACCGCCACCCCCGTGAACGAGTGACCGGCACCGATCGCCTTGACCCGCGAGCCTTGCCGACCAGCGCGTCGCACCGCCGCCACCAGCTCGGCCTCACTACGCACGCGAGCCAGGCTCACCAGCCGGGCCCGTTCGGTACCAGCCCAGTTGCTCCAGTCCACGCCGCGGCGCCCGTCAGCCAAAGCACTGTCCTTCCCCGCGGTAGGTGGCCGCGGCACCGACGATCTCGTCACCGGACAGCAGCGCGAACTGCGTGAACCGCTCGGCCAGCTCGCCGGCCTTCGCGTGGCGGAACCAGACCCGGTCTCCGAGTGACAGACGGTCGGCAGCCGCGCCCTTGAGAGGGGTCTGCACCTCACCGGTTCCCTCGCTCTTCAGCAGCGTCAGCCCCTGCCCCTCGACCGGCGCGGCCACCCGCGACCACCCGGGCGGACCGGAAGCGACGTACCCGCCGCCGTACGCGGTGACCACCCCGTCGGCAGGCCGTCGCACGACTGGTGTCGCGAAGAAGGCAGCCGGCTCGAGAAGAAGACCGTCGTAGCCGTCGAAGAGAGTCGGGGCGTAGAGGCCCGACCCGGCCGCGAGCTCGGTCAACGAGACGTCGCGTCCGGTGACCTCGAGGCTGCCGGTGCCGCCACCGTTGACGAAGACGAGCGGGGTGAGGGCCCGCGCGGCTGCGACGATCTGCGTCCGACGTGATCGAAGGTCCTGGTCAGACCAGGCCTTGACCCGGCGGACCGCGATCGACGTGTCGGGCAGACCCGCGATCTGGGCGTCGTAGAACATCAGGCCGACCACTTCGAGGCCCCGCTCGAGTGCTCGCCTGATGACGGTCTCGACCTGGGCCGCGGTTCGCGTCGGTGAACGTCGCACCCCGAGGTGGGCACCGGCTACACGCAGCGAGGCGTCGACGTCGACCGCGACCCGCAGACCCTCATGACCGGTGACCTCGCGCGCGATGAAGTCGACGTGCTCGACGCTGTCGATCATGACCGTCACGGCCGTCTTCAGCGTCTGGTCGCCCGCCAGGTCGTCGAGGGCGGAGACGTCGACACTCGGGTAGGCCACCATGATGTCGTGCTGGCCCGACCGGGCCCACCAGAGGGCCTCGTGCACGGAAAAGCACATCAACCCCTGGAAACCGGATCGGTTCAGGGCCCGCTCGATGAGAGGGCGGCTGCGCAGTGACTTCGTGGCGACTCGGATCGGCCGCCCGTGGGCCCGCCCCACCAACGTGTCGGCATTGTGGTCGAAAGCATCGAGGTCGACCACGGCGAGAGGTGCGGGCAGCATGGACGTGGCCGCACTGAGGCGGCCTGCGACCGTCATGGTGGCGCCAGAGGACATGTTCCGCACCCTACGCATGCTCTGCGTCAGGTCAACCGGTGCGCTGCACGACCGACAGTGCCAGGCTGCGCAGGGCAGCCTTGGCGTCACTGTCGGGGAGGGGGTCCAGCAGGGCCTGCGCCTCGCGAGCCACCGCCTCGGTCTCCTCGGTGGCCAGGGCGAGGGCGCGGTGCGAACGCAACAGCCCCAGCGCCTCGTCGACCGCGGCGTCGTCGTCGCGCAGGTCTCTGCCCAGCAGCTCGAGCAGGCGGGCATCGGCGGCCACCGACGGGTCGGCCATGGCTCTGGCGCGCAGCACCACCAGGGTGTCGACGCCCTCACGCAGGTCGGTGCCAGGTTCCTTGCCCATCTCATCGGCGTTCGAGGCCACGTCGATGAGATCGTCGGCAAGCTGGAAGGCGATGCCCACCTTCTCGCCGTAGGCGCGCAGGATCTCGATGGTCTGCGGTGCCGCTCCACTGAACATGCCGCCGTAGCGGCCGGCGGTCGCGATGAGCACTCCGGTCTTGTCGGCCAGCACATCGAGGTAGTAGTCGACCGGGTCGACGCCCTGCGGGCACGGTCGGTCATCTCGGATCTGTCCCGAACACAGCCGCACGAACGCCTGCGCCTGGATGAGCACCGCCTCGGCTCCGAGCCCGGCCACCAGCTCGGAGGCCTTGCCGAAGAGCAGGTCGCCGACCAGGATCGCGGTCGAGTTGTCGTAGGCGCGGTTGACCGAGACGACGCCTCGGCGCACGCTCGCCTCGTCCATCACGTCGTCGTGGTAGAGCGAGGCCAGATGCGTCAGCTCCACCCCCGCCGCGGCCTGCACGACCTGGTCGTTGATTCCGTCACCGACCTCGGCCGCCAGCAGCGTGAGCATCGGTCGGAACCGCTTTCCCCCTGCCTCGACGAGATGGCCCGACGCCGTGGCGATGAACGGGTCGTCGTGGTCGACGACCTCGCGCAGCAGCGCGTCGACCTGGGCGAGCCCCGCCTGCAGCCGCGCCGTCAGCTCCGAGGTGGCCCCGGGCACCGCGAGCAGGGGCGGGGTGGCGTGCGTCGTCATCGAGAATCTCTGTCGGGTCGCGTCAGCGCACGAACTGGGAGGCCCGGTCGGCGAGGTCGAGCAACGCGGACGGAACCACGCCGAGCGCCAGGGTGATGACGGTGCCGATCGCGATCGAGAACGTCGTGGTGACCGACGGAACCACCACCTCCACAGGGTTGTCGGTATCGGCGGGTGGGTCACCGAAGTACATCAGCACGATCACGCGGGCGTAGACGAACACCGTGATGGCACTGCACAGCACACCGACGACGACCAGCACGGTGCCGGTGGCTCCCCCGGTTCCGACGGCCGCCGAGAAGACCGCGTACTTCGCCATGAAGCCCGACGTCGCCGGGATGCCTGCGAAAGCGAGCATGAGGAAGGCGAACGCGCCCGCCACGAGCGGGTAGCGCTTGCCCAGGCCCGCCCATTGCGACAGATGCGTGGCTTCGCCACCGTTCTGACGCACCAGGGAGACGATGGCGAAAGCGGCGATGATCGCGAAGCCGTAGGTGGCCACGTAGAAGAGCACCGCTCCGATGCCCTTGCTGTCGAAGGCGAGCACCCCGACCAGCACGAAGCCGGCGTGCGCGATCGATGAGTAGGCCAGCAGCCGCTTCATGTCGGTCTGGGTCACCGACAGCACCGACCCGACGACCATCGTCAACAGCGCGATCACCACGAGCGCGTTGGTCCATTCCCAGCGCCCCGTGTCGAGGCCCACGTACGCGAGGCGCAGAATGGCGCCGAAAGCCGCTGCCTTGGTGCAGGCTGCCATGAAGCCGGTGACCGGGGTCGGGGCGCCTTGGTAGACATCCGGGGTCCACGCGTGGAACGGCACGGCCGCGACCTTGAAGAGCAGACCCACGAAGACGAGGAACGCACCCGGCACGAGCAGGCCGTTCATCTCGATCGGTCCCGCCGAGATCGCCTTGCTGATGTCACCGAGCACGAACGAGCCGGAGTAGCCGTAGAGCAGGGCAGTGCCGAAGAGGAAGAACGCCGAGCTGAACGCCCCGAGGAGGAAGTACTTGAGCGCGGCCTCCTGCGACAGCAGGCGCCGCCGTCGGGCCAGCCCGCTGAGGATGTAGAGCGGGAGCGAGAGCACCTCGAGGGCGACGAACATGCCGATGAGGTCGTTCGTCGTGGGGAAGATCATCATCCCGAAGATGGCGAACATCGTCAGCGGGAACACCTCGGAGGTGAGGGCACCCGCCCGGGAGGCGTTCGTCTCGAAGGCCGACCCTGGGGTCGAGGCACCGCTGGGGGTGAACGCATCGGGACCGACCCCACCCAGCCGCTCGGCCATGGTCAGGATGCCGAGGACGCCGAGCAGCAGGATCGTCCCCTGCATGAACAGGGCCGGCCCGTCGACGGCAAGGGCGAACAGTCGACGGTCGGTGGACCCGTCGGTGATCCCCATGGTCAGGCCTTGGTGACCGGTGGCCACGATGACAGCCACGAAGGCGGCGACGAGACCGACGACCGCGAGGCTGACCTGAACGATCTGACGACGGTCGCGCGGCACGAACGCCTCGACGAGCACTCCGACGATCGCCGCACCGAAGACGATCAGCAGCGGCAGGATGGCCAGGTAGTCGATGGTCGACTGCTGGAAGGCGGTCTGCAGCCCTGGGACGGCGACGGAGGTCACTTCGAGCTCCCTTCGGCCGCTGCGTTACCCGCGGCAGGCGTCGTGAGCACGTGCGACAACGACTTGTCGACGGCCGGGTTGATGGGGTTCAGCGCCAGGTTCGGGTAGAACCCGAGCACGAGGATGACCGCGATGAGCGGGGCCGCCAGCAGCTTCTCGCGGGCCGACAGGTCAGGTACCAGCGACCGACGCGCATGCTCAGGCTGCTCCTGCTCCGAGGCCGAGAGACGCGCCAGGGCACGCTCACCGATCACGTCGCTGGGCGGCGGTCCGGTCATGATCTTCTTGTACATCAGCAGCATGTAGAGCGCCGCCAGGATGATGCCCGACGTGGCGATCACAGCGGCAGCGGGCCAGGTCGGGAAGGTGCCGACCAGCACGAGGAACTCCGAGACGAAGGTAGAGAGCCCCGGGAGCGCCAGCGCCGACATCGCCGCCACCAGGAAGATGCCGGCCAAGGCGGGGGTGACACTCTGCCAGCCACCGTAGTCGGGGATGCGTTTGCTGCCCCGTCGGTGGATGAGCATGGCCGCGAAGAGGAACAGGGCCGCCGTCGAGAACCCGTGGTTGACCATGTACAGGGTCGAGCCGGCGCTGCCGACGTTGGTGAAGGCGAAGATGCCGAGCACGATGAAGCCGAAGTGGCTGACCGACGTGTACGAGATCAGCCGCATCATGTCGGTCTGAGCGATGGCGAGCAGGGCTCCGTAGATCACCGAGATGACCGCCAGCGTCACCACGACCGGGGTGGCCCAGTGGCTCGCCTCGGGGAAGAGCTGGAGGCAGAAGCGGATCATCCCGAAGGTCCCGACCTTGTCGAGCACCCCGACGAGCAGAGTGGCGGTCGCAGGGGTCGACTCGGTGGCGGCATCCGGCAGCCAGGTGTGGAAGGGCACCATGGGCGCCTTGATGGCGAAGGCGATGAAGAAGCCGACGAAGAGCAGCCGTTCGGTGGTGGGGTCCATCGACAGACCGGTCAGGCGTTCGATGAGGAAGCCGTCGGTGCCGCCGGGGCCTTGCAGGTAGAGCCCGATGACGGCCACCAGCATGATGAGCCCGCCCGCGAGCGAGAACAGCAGGAACTTCATCGCGGCGTACTGCCGACGGGCCCCACCGAAGCGGCCGATCAGGAAGTAGATCGGGATGAGCATCGCTTCGAAGAAGGCGTAGAACAAGAAGACGTCGGTGGCCGCGAACACGCCCACCATGAACGTCTCGAGCACGAGCAGCAGGGCGAAGTAGGTCCGCACGTTGCGAGACCCGCCCGACTCCTTGGCCTCTTCCGGCACGTCGTTCCAGGCCGCGATCAGGCAGATCGGGGTGAGCACGAGCGACATCAGGATCAGCACGAGGGCGATGCCGTCGACCCCGAGCGCGTAGCTCACGCCGAACTGGGGGATCCAGGCAGCCTGCTCCCCCAGCTGGAACTGCTTGGGTGAGTTGATCTGGAACTGGAGCGCCGCGACGATGCCGACCACGAGCGTGACGAGGGAGAACCCGAGCGCCAGTCGTTTGGCCATGAGCGCCGAACCCGGGGTGAAGGCGACCACGAGCGACCCGACGAGCGGGATCAGGCCCATGATCGTCAGCCAGGGGACGGAGGACATTTCGGTCATCAGGAAATCACCCAAACTGCACCGAGGATGGCAACGACACCGGCAAGCATCGTCAGGGCGTACGAGCGTGCGAAGCCGTTCTGCAGCTTGCGCAGGCGGGAGGAGCTGCCCCCGACCATCGCCGCGAGACCGCCGGCGGCGCCGTCGATCCCCTTGCTGTCGAGGAAGACGAGCGAGCGGGTCAGGTGCAGGCCGGGACGCATGAAGGCGCCCTCGTTGATCTGGTCTTGGTAGAGGTCTTGACGCGCGGCCTGGGTGACCAGGCTGCCCGTCGGCGCCACCACGGGAACCTCGTCGCGCAGGTAGCGCAACCAGGCCAGCGCGGCGCCGGCCAGGACCAGGACGAGAGTCACCACCATGATGACCGTCGCGGGCATGACCGGGTGCTCCTCGACCGCCTCGTCGACCCCGAAGACGGGGTCGAGCCAGCCGGTGATGATGCCCGTCGGCCCGAGGATGATGCCGAGGAAGGCCGAGCCCACGGCGAGCACCATCATCGGGATCGTCATGGTCAGGGGCGACTCGTGCGGGTGCACGTCGTCGGTCCAGCGCCGCTTGCCGTGGAAGGTCATGAAGAACAGCCGTGACATGTAGAAGGCCGTGATCCCGGCCCCGATCATGGCCACCAGGCCGAAGACCCATGGTCGCCAGCCCTCACCGACGAAGGCAGCCTCGATGATCTTGTCCTTGCTCCAGAACCCGGAGAAGATAGGCAGCCCGATGATGGCCAGGAACCCGAGCCCGAAGGTCACCCAGGTGATCTTCATGACCGCCCACATGCCGCCGAAGCGGCGCATGTCGACCTGGTTGTTCATTCCGTGCATGACCGACCCGGCGCCGAGGAACATCCCGGCCTTGAAGAAGCCATGGGTCAGCAGGTGGAAGATCGCGAAGGCGTAGCCGATCGGCCCGAGACCTGCGGCCAGCATCATGTAGCCGATCTGGCTCATCGTCGAGGCAGCCAGCGCCTTCTTCAGGTCATCCTTGGCGCAACCGACGATCGCCCCGAAGATCAGCGTGAACGCGCCGACGATGGCCACGGCCAGCTGCGCGTTCGGCGTGGCGTCGAAGATCGGCCCGGAACGGACCACCAGATAGACCCCGGCGGTGACCATGGTCGCTGCGTGGATCAGCGCTGACACGGGGGTCGGGCCGGCCATGGCGTCACCCAACCAGGCCTGCAACGGGAACTGGGCCGACTTGCCACAGGCAGCGAGCAGCAACATCAACCCGATGGCGGTCATGAAGCCCTGGTTGACACCGCCCACGGCCTGGGCGCCGGCGAACACGGTCGAGAAGTCGACGGCGCCGAAGTGGAAGAACATGATGAAGATGCCGATCGACAGGCCGAAGTCTCCGACACGGTTCATCACGAAGGCCTTGTTGCCGGCCGTCGCGAACGCGGGGTTGTACTGCCAGAAGCCGATCAGCAGGTACGAGGCCAGGCCGACCCCCTCCCAGCCGACGTAGAGCAGCAGGTAGCTGTTGGCCAGCACCAGCAACAGCATCGAGGCCACGAAGAGGTTGAGATAGGCGAAGAACCGCTGCTTGTCGGGGTCGTGCTTCATGTAGCCGAGGGAGTACACGTGGATCAACGACCCGACGAAGGTGATCAGCAGCACGAACACGAGCGACAGCTGGTCGAGCAGCATCCCCGCGCTGACCTTGAACGAGCCGGCCGCCACCCAGTCGAACAGGTACAGGTTCACGGGCCGGTCGCCCGTGGGGCGGCCGAGCATCGAGATGTACACGATCGCCCCGACGACGAAGGCCCCCCACGAGAGCGCCGTGGCCAGCAGCGGCCCGAACTTCTCGGTGCGGCGGCCGCCGATCATCAGCACGGCCGCCCCCAGCAGGGGCAGCGCCACGAGCAGCCAGGCGTAGGTCGAGACGCCGGTGGCGGCGTGCGCCTCACCGTCGTGGGCCAGGGCCCCGGCGGCATACGTGCCCGCCCCGTTGGCCAGTGTGGAGAGTGTCTCCATGCCAGATTGCATGCCCGGCGCTCCTTAGAGTTTCAGCAGGTTGGCGTCGTCGACCGAAGCCGACCGGCGGGCACGGAAGATCGTCATGATGATGGCGAGCCCCACCACGACCTCGGCGGCGGCGACGACCATGATGAACAGGGCCATCACCTGCCCGTCGAGCTGGCCGTACATCCGCGAGAAGGTCACGAGCGCGAGGTTCGAGGCGTTGAGCATCAGCTCGACCCCCATGAACACGATGATCGCGTTACGGCGCAGCAGAACCGTGGCTGCCCCGATCGAGAAGAGCAGCACCGACAGGTAGACGTAGTACATGGGGCTCATCGGACCCGGCCCTCCTCGATCTCGCGCTCGAGGTGTCGCTCGACGTCTCTGATGCCGTCGGTCGTCGCCACCTGGTCGCGGGCGACGAGCACGCGCGAGACCGACAGGTCGCTCGGGGTGCCGTCAGGCAGCAGTGCCGGGGTGTCAACCGCGTTGTGGCGTGCGTAGACACCCGGGGCGGGTAGACCGGCCACGTTCTTGTTGTCCTTGATGCGGCGAGCAGCCCACTGGGCCTGCGTGACCTTGGGGCTGAGGCGCTCGCGGTGGGCGAGCACCATCGCGCCGAGCGCCGCCGTGATGAGCAGGGCCGAGGTGACCTCGAAGATCCAGACGTACGGGCCGAAGATCAGCTCGGCCATACCGGTGATGTTGCCCGTCTCGGTGTTGGTGGCGACCACCTTGTCGAGCCCGGCCTGCACCGTCTGCTGGTCGAAGACGACCGAGGCGATGGACGACAGCAGAACGCCGGCCAGGCCGACGACCAGCACGAGCGACGCCCACCGCTGGCCCTTGATGGTCTCGACGATCGAGTCCGAGGAGTCGACGCCGACGAGCATCAGCACGAACAGGAAGAGCATCATCACGGCGCCGGTGTAGACGAACACCTGCACCACACCGAGGAAGTCGGCCTTCTGCATGATGTAGAAGATGCCGATGATAATCATGACGAGCGCGATGCTCATGGCGGCGTGAACGGCCTTGCGAGCGAAGAGCAGCCCGAGCGAGGCGAGAACCGCGATGGGTGCGAGCACCCAGAAGCCGACGGCTTCGGCGGTGGAGGTCACAGGCCTGCCCCTTCTCTGGTGTTGGCTGCGGTCGGGTTCTCGGTGTGCGACACATCGTGTCGGCCGGGTGCGTGCGCGCCGACGTTACCGGGTGCGTCGGGGTCAGCGCCCGCCTGCCCACCGCTGTCGCCCGCTTCGCCGTTGTCGTCGCTGTCGAGCCCGGCGGCGTGGGCATCGACGTACTCGCGCTGGGCTTCGGTGGCACTGGCCACCTTGCCGTAGTAGTAGTCGCGCTCATCGAGGCCCTCGGCCATCGGGAAGGGCGGTGGCAGCATGCCCTCCTGGAGGGGCGCGAGCAGCTGGTCCTTGGTGAAGATGAGCTTGCCGCGGTCGTTGTCGGCGAGCTCGTAGAAGTTGGTCATCGTCAGGGCCCGCGTCGGGCAGGCCTCGATGCACAGACCACAGAAGATGCAGCGCAGGTAGTTGATCTGGTAGACGCGTCCGTAGCGTTCACCGGGCGAGAACCGACCGGTCCCACCCTGCTCGACCGGCGTGTCGTCGTTGTCGGCGCCCTCGACGAGGATGGCATCTGCGGGGCACGCCCAGGCGCACAGCTCGCAGCCGACGCACTTCTCGAGCCCGTCAGGATGCCGGTTCAGCTGGTGGCGACCGTGGAAGCGCGGCGCGGTCGGTCGCGGCTTCTCGGGGTACTCCTCGGTGGCGACCTTGCGGAACATCGTCGAGAACGACACTCCGAACCCGGCCACCGAGGCGAACAGGCCAGGCGCTGCGTAATCGTCGCGCTGGAAGCCGCTCGAGTCGTTCTTCTGGACGTCCTTGCCGGGCGTGCCGGCGGTGTCGTCAGCCATGAGTCTCCTCCTTGACGACGGTTGTGCCGCCGCCGGTAGAACTGCTGCCGGTCGAGCTACCGCCCGAGAGCGCCGGCTCCTTGGCGCCGACACCGGACTCGATCATCGAGTTCGGGTCGGTCGCTGACCGACCGCCGGGATAGCTGCCAGGCTCCCTCAGGCGCTGGCCCGGAAGCGGAGGCACGGGATAGCCGCCCTGGAAGGGGTCGATCTCCTCCGGGGGTGCCACGTCGGACGCCGCGAGTCGGGCCGCGCGCTTGTCGTCCCAGATCCAGGCTCCCGCCAGGGCGATGACGGCCACCACGCCCACGATGATCAGGGTGGCGACCCCGATCTCGAACCGGCCGAAGAGCTGGATGCGGCTGTCGCCGAGGAAGCCGAGCTGGGCCCCCCGGATGAAGGCCACGGCCACCACCCACGCGAGCGTGATCGGGATGAGGAACTTCCATCCGAAACGCATGAACTGGTCATAGCGCGTTCGCGGTAGCGAGCCGCGCAGCCAGACGAACACGAACAGGAAGCTCCACATCTTGGCGGTGAACCACAGCAGACCCCACCAGCCCCCGTTGAACATTCCGTCGTTGATGGCGGCGATGAAAGGCGGGGCCTTCCAGCCGCCGAGGAACATCGTCGTGGCCAGTGCCGAGACGGTGAACATGTTCACGTACTCGCCCAGGAAGAACATGGCGAAACGCATCGAGGAGTACTCGGTGTGGAACCCGCCGGTCAGCTCGCCCTCGCCCTCGGCGAGGTCGAAGGGCAGGCGGTTGGTCTCGCCGACCATCGTGATCACGTAGACGGCGAAGCTGAAGAACGCCGGGGCGATGTACCAGAGCGAGCTCTGCGCCGCCACGATCTGCGAGGTCGACATCGAACCGCTGTAGAGGAAGATCGCGACGAGCGAGAGGCCCATGGCAATCTCGTAGGAGATCATCTGAGCCGTGGCCCGCAGCCCACCGAGAAGCGGGTACGTCGAGCCCGAGCTCCAGCCGGCGAGCACGACCCCGTAGATGCCGACCGACGCGACGGCGAGCACGAGCAGCACCGACACCGGAACGTCAGTCACCTGCAGCGGGGTCGTGTGGCCGAAGATCGACACGGTGCCGCCGAGCGGGATGATCGAGAAGGCGACGAAGGCCATGGTCGCCGTGATGAGCGGCGCCATCGTGTAGATGATCTTGTCGGCGCGCTCCGGGGTGATGTCCTCCTTGAGCATCGACTTCGCGCCGTCGGCCAAGGTCTGGAGCAGTCCGAAGGGCCCGTTGCGGTTAGGGCCGGGACGCTGCTGCATCCGGCCGATCACCCGGCGCTCGAACCAGATCACGAGCAGCGTAGAGACGAGCAGGTAGACGAAGACGACCACGGCCTTGAGCAGCGCCAGCCACCACGGGGTGTCGCTGAAGTCGGCGGCCGGGTTCTCGGTGTTGGTGGGTAGGGCAGCGACGAGGCCGGCTGCTGCCGGGTGCGCGACCATCGCCTGGTCGACGAGCAGGTGAAGGCTCATACCAGTGCTCCCTTCGAGACGGTGACGACGTGCCCGGCATCGGATCCCAGACCCGCTCGCACCGCGCACTCCTTGGCGTTCGTGGGCAGCCAGACGACACCGTCGAGCATGCCCTTGGTGACAGCGACCGGGAGCGCGACACGCCCGAGGGGGCCGCTCACGGTCACGAGATCGCCATCAGCCACCTGCAAGACCGCCGCGCTGGCCGGTGAGAGCCGGGCCACGGCGCGCGGGGCAGTGCCGGCCAGGAACGGCTCACCGTCCTGCATGCGGCCGGCGTCGAGCAGCGTGGACCAGGTTTCGAGCAGATACTCGCCACGAGAGGCATCGGTGACGACGGCCGCCTTGGCGGCTCGCAGGGTTGCCGTGTCGAGCACGACGTCGTGGCGGCCCTCCCAGGCGCGCAGCGCCTCGAGCTGGGCGTGGATCTCGCGTTGGGTGCGAGTCTCGAGGAAGAAGCCCATCTCGTTGGCGAGCATGTCGATCGCCCGGTAGTCGCTGACCGCATTGCTGGTCAGGGCCTGCTCGAAGTTGCGGACCCGCCCCTCCCAGTTGAGGTACGAGCCGAGCTTCTCGGCCTGGGCGGCAACCGGGAGCACCACATCGGCCACGGCGGTGACCGCCGACTCGCGCAGCTCGAAGGAGATGACGAAGGCCCGCTCGAGCGCGTCGAGAGCGTGCGCCGAGCCGATGTCGGCCGGGTCGACGCCGCCCACCACCAAGGCGTCGATCTCGCCGGTGACAGCCGCCTCGATGATGCCGGCCGTGTCGCGGGCAGGGGTGTCGGGCAGGCGCGCAACCTCCCACACCCCCGCGACCTCCCCGCGGGCTACCCGGTCGGACACCGGGCGTCCTCCGGGAAGCAGCGAGCCGAGCGCCCCGGCCTCGAGCGCGCCGCGCTCTCCGGCCCGACGAGGTACCCACGCGAGGCGGGCACCCTTGGTGGCCGCCAGGTCGGCAGCTGCCGACAACGCACCGGCCGAGGTGGCCAGTCGTTCACCGACGAGCACGATGCCCCCCTCACCAAGGCCGGCATCGGCTGCCCGCCCCACCTCGGTGGAGGTGAGGTCGACGAGCACGTCGGCCTCGTGGCCAGGCAAGGCGGGGATCAGGGTGCCGCCCATCTTCTTCAGCCCCCAGGTCGGGACCGACCCGATGGCGAACACCGCAGTCTTGTTCTGCCGGAAGGCCTTGCGCAGCCTCAGGAAGACGATCGGACTCTCGTCCTCGGGCTCGAACCCGACGAGCAGCACCGTCTTGGCCGCCTCGAGGTCGGCATAGGTCACCGAGCCCGGCGCAGCGCCGACCTCGCTACCGCCCGCGCTGCCGCTCTGAACGCCCGGAGCGGTCGCCACGACGTGCTTGGCGAGGAACTCGACCTCCTCGAGCGAGTGCGGTCGAGCGCGGAAGTCGATGTCGTTGGTGCCGAGCACGACGCGGGCGAACTTGCCATAGGCGTAGGCGTCCTCAGTGCTGACCCGGCCACCGACGAGCACTCCGGCCGCCGACGAGCGGGAGAGGCCGGCCGCCGCGGCGGCCAGTGCCTCTGGCCAGCCCACGACCTTGAGCTGGCCGTCGGTACCACGCACCATCGGCAGCTCGATGCGGTCGGGCTGGGTCGCGTAGGTGAAGGCCCAGCGGCCCTTGTCGCAGTTCCACTCCTCGTTCACGTCGTTGTCGAGCCCCGCCATGCGGCGCAGCACGAGGCCACGGCGGTGGTCGGTGCGCATGGAGCACCCACTCGCGCAGTGCTCGCACACCGAAGGTGTCGACACCAGGTCGAAGGGCCGCGAGCGGAACCGGTAGGCGGCGCCGGTCAGGGCGCCCACGGGGCAGATCTGCACCGTGTTGCCCGAGAAGTAGCTCTCGAACGGCTTCTCCTCGTAGATGCCGATCTGCTGGAGGGCGCCACGCTCGACGAGGGCGATGAACGGGTCGCCCGCGATCTGGTCGGAGAAGCGGGTGCACCGGGCGCAGAGGATGCAGCGATCCCGGTCGAGCAGCACCTGCGAGCTGATGTTGATCGGCTTGGGATAGGTGCGCTTGACGTCGTCGAAGCGCGACACGGCCCGGCCATTGCTCATCGCCTGGTTCTGCAGGGGGCACTCCCCACCCTTGTCGCACACCGGGCAGTCGAGCGGGTGGTTGATCAGCAGGAACTCCATCTGACCGTGCTGCGCCTTGTCGGCCACTGCCGAGGTGTTCTGGGTCTTGACGACCATCCCGGACGAGACCGCCATGGTGCACGACGCCTGGGGCTTCGGCATGGAGCGCACGTTCCCGTCACGGTCGGGCGTGGCCACCTCGACCAGACACTGGCGGCAGGCGCCGACGGGGTCAAGGAGCGGGTGGTCGCAGAACCGGGGGATCTCGATCCCGACGGTCTCGGCGGCGCGGATGACCAGCGTTCCCTTCGGAACACTGACCTCCACCCCGTCGATGGTCAGCGTGACGTCGTCGGGGCGCACCGGGATCTGAGCGTCGCCGCCCTTGTCGACGGCGTTGCCGCCGGAGGTCGGAGAGTTCGTGACGGTCATGCGGTCACCATCCCACTGGAGAGGCCGGCCGAGTCCTTGGAGCCGGCCGGCGCCACGTCGAAGAGCACCGACTTCTCGGGCGGGAACAGCACGTGGGCAGGAGTGTGCATGCCGGCTTCGAACTCCTCACGGAAGTACTGGATCGCCGAGGTGATCGGACTCGTGGCCGCGTCGCCCAGAGCGCAGAAGCTGCGACCCAGGATGTTGTCGCAGATGTCGAGCAGTTTGTCGATGTCGTCCTGGCTGCCCTCACCGTTCTCGAGGCGTTCCATGATCTGGCGCATCCACCAGGTGCCCTCGCGACACGGCGTGCACTTGCCGCACGTCTCGTGAGCGTAGAAGTCGGTCCAGCGTGCGACCGCGCGCACCACGGAGACCGTCTCGTCGAACACCTGCAGCGCCCGGGTGCCGAGCATCGATCCGGCGGCCACGACCGCGTCGAAGTCGAGCGGCACGTCGAGGTGCTCGTCGGTGAAGATCGGCGTCGAGCTGCCGCCAGGGGTCCAGAACTTCATCTGGTGGCCCTGGCGCATACCGCCGGCGAGGTCGACCAGCTCACGCATGGTGATGCCGAGCGGCGCCTCGAACTGTCCGGGGTTGGCGACGTGGCCGGACAGGCTGAAGATCCCGAACCCCGTCGACTTCTCGGTGCCCATTCCCTTGAACCAGTCTGGTCCCTCGAGGATGATCCCCGGCACCGACGCGATCGACTCGACGTTGTTGACGGAGGTCGGCCGGGCGTAGAGGCCGGCAGCCCCGGGGAACGGCGGCTTGAGACGTGGCTGGCCACGGCGGCCTTCGAGCGAGTCGAGCAGCGCGGTCTCCTCGCCACAGATGTAGGCACCGGCGCCCGCGTGAACGGTGATCTCGATCTTGAGACCCTGGCCGCCCACGTCGTCACCGAGGTAGCCGGCAGCCCGGGCCTCGTCGACCGCGTCGAGCAGGCGCCGATAGACGTGGACGAGCTCGCCGCGCAGGTAGATGAACGCGTGCTCGCACCCGATGGCGTACGAAGAGATGGCCACCCCCTCGATCAGCGAGTGCGGGTTGGCCATCATCAGGGGAGTGTCCTTGCAGGTCCCCGGTTCGGACTCGTCGGCATTGACGACGAGGTAGCGGGGGCCACCGTCGGGCGGGCTCATGAACGACCACTTCATGCCCGTCGGGAAGCCGGCCCCGCCGCGCCCCCGGATGTTGGACTCCTTGACGGCGCCCAGCACCGCCGACGGCTCCATCTCGAGGGCCTTGCGGAGGGCCTTGTAGCCGTCGTAGCGCTCGTACGTCTCGAGCGTCCACGACTGCGGCTCGTCCCAGAACTTCGTCAGGATCGGGGTCAGGGTGTCGGTCATCGGGGGCTGTCCTTCCCGTCGGCGCCGCCATGTCCGGGGTCAGAGCGGTCGTCACTGCGGTCGTCACTGCTGGCACCGAGGCCCGGGAGGGGCTCCGGCTTCAGGCTGGAGCGGCGCACGGTGGCCGCATCCGCCTCGTCGGTCGACTCGGATGCCGGGTCGGCCTGCAGGTCGGCACGGCGCACGGTCTGCTCGTCGGCCTCCGTCGCTTCATGGTTCTCGTGGTGCTCGGTGGCGTCGGTCGTACCGGCCGCGGGCGCCGCACCCGGCTTCCACGACGGCATCCCGGTGATGAGCGAGTCACGGCGAACGGTCGCAGCGTCAGCCTCGTCGGTGGGGTTGGCGCCCTCGGGCGTCGCGGAGGTTGCCTCGGTGGTGGCAGGGCTGCTCGCCCCAGCGTCCGGGGTGCTCACGGCCTTCGGGGGCATCGTGTCGGGCTGTCCGGCCGCCGTCGGGCCGGCGTCCTGGGCCCCGGCAGGCGCGCCGTCGGGAGCGGCATCCGGCGTGACCGTGGTCTCGGCAGCAGGGTCGGCGGGAGCGTGGTCGCTCTCCCCCGCGATGCTGCCGTCGCGGTGACGTTCACCCGGCGCCACCCAGTCGCGATCCCTGGCAATCTCCAGCCCCAGCAGCGAGGCCGGGCCGGCGCCCACACCCTCGCCGCCTCGGCCGTCGTTGAAGCCGGCGAGCACGCGGGACATCGCCTTGAAGTCCACGACGCTGTCGGCGCCTCGGGTCGGCTTGACCGTCACACCGGCACGCAGGTCGTCGACAAGCGCCACCGTGCTCTCGGGCGTCTGGTTGTCGAAGAACTCCCAGTTGGCCATGACGACCGGGGCGTAGTCGCAGGCCGCGTTGCACTCGATGCGTTCGAGCGTGACCTTGCCGTCTTCGGTCGTCTCGTCGTGGCCGACCCCGAGGTGGTCGGAGACCCGCTCGAAGATCTGGTCGCCACCCATGACGGCGCAGAGGGTGTTGGTGCAGACGCCGACGGTGTACTCGCCGTTCGGGTGGCGCTTGTACTGCGTGTAGAACGTCGCCACCCCGCTCACCTCGGCCTCGGTGAGGTCGAGCTGCTCGGCGCAGAAGTCGATGCCGCGGCCGGTGACGTAGCCGTCGACGGACTGCACCAGATGCAGCAGCGGCAACAGCGCCGACCGCTTCTGCGGGTAGCGCGCGATGATCACAGCCGCATCATCGGTCATGGTCGACAGCACGTCGGCGGCGTAGGGAGCCTTCGACTCCGCGTCCACGTGGAGGTAGCCGGACGCCGTCATGTGTTTGTGACTCATCGATTGTCCTTTCGCACGATCACGCGCGCTCCGGTCCTTGCTCGCTGGCGCTCGCTGCGATCCTCACGCGCTATCGCGCTCATGCCTTCCGGTCGCGCAATCACGCGCGCTCCGGTCCTTGCTCGCTGGCGCTCGCTGCGATCCTCACGCGCTA
>JAKDLG010000331.1 GCA_030452985.1 Humibacillus sp. | reverse complement strand
CCGTGGACCCTGCCGGCCAACCTCGGCATCATGGTCGGCCCCGACATCGACTACGTCGTCGTGGAGTCTGACGCAAGCGGCACGAGCGAGCGGTACGTCATCGGGGCAGCCCGTCTCAGTGCCTACGCCAAGGACCTCTTCGGCCCCGACGTCGACCTCGCCGGCCTCGACGAACGGGTGGTCGAACGCCTGAAGGGGACTGACCTGATGGGCCGTTCCTTCACGCCGCCGATGAGCTACTACCTCGGTCACGAGCGCGCGCACCGGGTGTTCGCCGCCGACTTCGTCACCACCGAGGACGGCACCGGGCTCGTGCACACCGCCGGCGCCTTCGGTGAGGAGGACAAGATCGTCACGGATGCCGCGGGCATCGTTCCCGTGATGCCCGTCGGCCCCGACGGCCGTTTCACCTTTCCGGTCAGCGACTACGAGGGCATGCAGGTGTTCGACGCGAACCTGCACATCATCGACCACCTCAAGGCCGCGACCCGGGGCGAGGGCGACCTCGGCTCGGTCACGCCGGGCACGGTGCTGCTGCGCCGCGAGACCTACGACCACAGCTACCCGCACTGCTGGCGTTGCCGCGAGCCGCTGATCTACATGGCCGTCTCGAGCTGGTTCGTCGAGGTGACGAAGTTCAAGGACCGCATGCTCGAGCTCAACCAGCAGATCGAGTGGACCCCCTCGCACATCCGTGACGGGCAGTTCGGCAAGTGGCTGGCCAATGCGCGCGACTGGTCGATCTCACGAAACCGCTTCTGGGGCAGCCCGATCCCGGTGTGGAAGTCTGACGACCCACGGTATCCGCGCGTCGACGTCTACGGCTCGTTCGCCGAGCTCGAGGCCGACTTCGGGCGCCCGGTGACCGACCTGCACCGCCCCTACATCGACGAGCTGACCCGGCCCAACCCCGACGACCCGCGCACGCCCGAGCAGGGGCAGTCGACGATGCGCCGCATCGAGGACGTCTTCGACGTGTGGTTCGACTCCGGCTCGATGCCCTACGCCCAGGTGCACTACCCGTTCGAGAACACCGAGTGGTTCGAGCACCACTACCCGGGCGACTTCATCGTCGAGTACATCGGGCAGACCCGCGGCTGGTTCTACCTGATGCACGTGCTCGCCACCGCCCTGTTCGACCGGCCCGCGTTCAAGACCTGCGTCAGCCACGGCATCGTGCTCGGCTCGGACGGGCAGAAGATGAGCAAGTCACTGCGCAACTACCCCGACGTGCGCGAGGTCTTCGACCGCGACGGCGCCGACGCCATGCGGTGGTTCCTCATGAGCAGCCCGATCCTGCGCGGGGGCAACCTCATCGTCACCGAGCAGGGCATCCGCGACGGCGTGCGCCAGGTGATGATCCCGCTCTGGAACGCCTGGTCGTTCTTCGCGCTCTACGCCAACACGGCGAACGGTGGCGACGGCTACCAGGCCAGGTGGTCGACCGCGTCGACCGACGTGCTCGACCGCTACCTGCTGGCCAAGCTGCACGACTTCGTCGCCGACATGCAGCAGCAGCTCGACGGCTACGAGATCGCGGCGGCCTGCGACACGATGCGCGGTTTTCTCGACGTGCTGACGAACTGGTACATCCGGCGTTCGCGCGACCGGTTCTGGGGTGGTGAGAGCAGTGAGTCGTTCGCCGCGTTCGACACTCTCTACACCGCGCTCGAGACGGTCACCCGCACCGTGGCGCCCCTGCTGCCGCTCGTCACCGAGGAGATCTGGCGCGGGCTCACCGGCGGCCGCTCGGTGCACCTCACCGACTACCCGCGGCCCGACGACCTACCGGCCGACCAGGCGCTCGTCTCGGCCATGGACCACGCGCGCGAGGTGTGCTCGGTGGCCTCGAGCCTGCGCAAGGCGAGATCGCTGCGCGCCCGGCTGCCCCTCGCGAGCCTCACGGTGGTCACCCCCGACCCGGCGGCACTCGAGCCGTTCCGGGCCATCGTCTGCGACGAGGTGAACGTCAAGGCGCTCGACCTGGTCGACCTCGCCGCCGCGAGCGAGGCCGACTTCGGGGTGAGCCAGCGCCTGACGGTCAACGCCCGCGCAGCCGGCCCGCGGTTGGGTCGGAACGTGCAGCTCGCCATCAAGGGCAGCAAGTCAGGCGACTGGTCGGTCACCGATCACGTGGTGACCGCGGGTGGGCTCGAGCTGGTCGAGGGGGAGTACTCCCTCGAGACCGTCGTGGCCGGCGGCGGCGCCGACCCGGCTGCCGAAGCGGGGACGGGTGGGCGGGCCACGGCCATGCTGCACAGCGGCGG
>JAKDLG010000330.1 GCA_030452985.1 Humibacillus sp. | reverse complement strand
AACGACGCGGTAGAGCACGGCGTTCGACCTCGAACGAGTCGTTCGCGGGGGTGGGGTGCTTGTTCGCGGGGGTGAGGCGGTCGATCTCAGCGAGCGCGAGGTCGACCAGCACCTCGGTCTCCGGGCGCGGCACGAACACGCCCGGGCCGACCGCGAGCGTCAGGTGCCGGAAGGGCGCCTGCCCGGTGAGGTGCTGCAGCGGCACCCTCCTGGCGCGCTCGTCGACGAGGGCGACATACGACTCGGGCAGCGTACGGCCACCGAGCACCATGAGGCGGCGTACCTCTGCGGCATCCGTTCGCAGGGCGTGGGCGGCGAGGGCCACGGCGTCGACCTCGGGCGACTGGATGCCGGCCCGCGACAACCGCTCGGCAGCGGCCCGGATGCCGGTGGTGAGGTCGATCGATCCGGTCACGCCGGTCCGTCGGCGAGGGCAGCGAGCTGCGCGGCCTCGTCGGCGTCGATGGCCGAGGTCACCACGGCGTCGAGCTCACCACCGAGCACCGTGTCGAGGTTGTAGGCCTTGAACCCGGTGCGGTGGTCGCTGATGCGATTCTCGGGGAAGTTGTACGTGCGGATGCGCTCGCTGCGGTCGACGGTGCGCACCTGCGAACGCCGTGCGGCAGAGGCTTCGGCGTTGGCCTCGTCCTGGGCCATCTGGTGCAGGCGGGCCCGCAGCACCCGCATCGCCGCCTCCTTGTTCTGCAGCTGCGACTTCTCGTTCTGGCACGAGACGACCAGCCCCGACGGCACGTGCGTGATGCGTACAGCGGAGTCGGTCGTGTTGACGCTCTGACCGCCGGGGCCCGAGCTGCGGTACACGTCGATGCGCAGGTCGTGAGGGTCGATCGTGACCTCAACCTCTTCAGCCTCGGGCATGACGAGCACCCCCGCCGCTGACGTGTGGATGCGGCCCTGGCTCTCGGTCACCGGGACCCGCTGCACCCGGTGCACCCCGCCTTCGTACTTCAGGCGGGCCCAGGGGCCTTCACCCGGGCCCGGCCTGCCCTTGGCCCGCACCGACACGCGTACATCCTTGTAGCCGCCGAGGTCGCTCTCGGTGGCGTCCTCGATCACCGTGCGCCATCCACGGGTCTCGGCGTAGCGCAGGTACATCCGGAGCAGGTCGCCGGCGAAGAGGGCCGACTCGTCGCCGCCCTCCCCCGCCTTCACCTCGAGAATGACGTCGCGGTCGTCGTCGGGGTCGCGCGGAATCAGCATCCGGCGCAGGTGTTCCTCCGCCGCGGCGTGAGCCGCCTCGAGGGCAGGCACCTCGGCCGCGAACCCCTCGTCGTCGGCGGCGAGCTCACGGGCCGTGTCGAGGTCGTCGCCGGCGGTTCGCCAGGCTCGGGCTGCTGCCACGGTCGGGGCCAGAGCGGCGTACCGCTTGTTGAGGGTGCGCACGGCATCCTGGTCGGTGTGGATCTCGGGCGCGGCGAGGCGGGTCTCGAGGTCGGCGTACTCATCGAGGATCGACTGGACTGAATCGAGCACGTGCCCTCCTAGGGCCGGTCACGCCTGGACTGTTCCGACCGGGTCGGCGGGCAGCCCGGAACAAGCAACGCCGGCCCCCGCGACCGAAGTCGTGGGGGCCGGCGTGCGGGAGACCTACTTGGTGTCCTTCTTGGCGTAGCGTGCGTTGAACCGGGCCACGCGGCCACCGGTGTCAAGGATCTTCTGCTTGCCGGTGTAGAAGGGGTGGCACTGCGAGCACACGTCGGCCGAGATCTTGCCCGACGTCTCGGTGCTGTGGGTGGTGAACGTGCTGCCACAGGTGCAGGTCACCGTGGTCTCGACGTACGCGGGGTGCAGGTCGTTCTTCACAAGCGGTCTCCTATTGTCAGTCGGCCGGGTCGGAGTCGACGCAGAGGCGAATCGCCCGCTGCTCGTCCGTGAACCGGTCCAGAGGAAGAGTGTGCCAGAGGTGGCCCACGATCATCAAAACACGAGATGTCGCCCGCGAATTCCCCACGCGTGGCCGCGACACCGCGCTGCTCGCCGGACTGTGTTTCGGGGCGCGAACCGCGGTTCACCGCGCAGTTCCTGCCCCGAAACACAGTCCGTGCCCCAAACGTCGAGCGGCCCGGCGCTCAGTCGAGGCGGTTGCTGCTGGTCGCCTGCACCTGGGTGAGGAACTCGTAGTTCGTCCGGGTCTTGCGCAGCCGGTCGATGAGCAGCTCGATGCCCTGCTGGTTGTCGAGAACAGCCAGCACCCGACGCAGCTTCCACATGATCTTCAGCTCCTCGCTCGCGAGCAGGATCTCCTC
>JAKDLG010000154.1 GCA_030452985.1 Humibacillus sp. | reverse complement strand
TCATTCTGCCGACGATCGCACCGGCGCCCGCACCGACGGCGCCGCGACTTCGTCCGCCCTGTCGCCACCGGGCGCGGTGGAGCTGGCGGGAACGCCCGAGTGCTTCACCACGGCGCCCTGCGCATTGGGGCCGTTGGCGCCCGGAAGCAGTCGTTCCTTCACGGCGACCGTGGGGTTTGCCACCGCCGGAACCTCGACCATCACCGCCTTGGTGACGACCGGCGTAGCCGACTCGGATGCGAGCAACAACTCGGCCTCCGTCGGACTCGTGGTGAAGCAGCCGGTGATCCGGCTATTGCAGCCGGTCGCCGAACCGGGGTCCGTCGTCCTGGCGGTGGGTCAGGACTTTCCACCGGGCGCAGCGGTGACGCTCGCCTGGGACGTGGGCGTCAATGTCCGCCCGGCCACGCTGACGGTCGCTGCGGACGGCACGATTCGCGCCACCCAGATCCTCATCTTCCGACGGGACCAGCTCGGGCCCCGAAACCTCGTGGCGACGGCCACCACGGAAGGCCTCTTTGCCCCCGTGCAGGACCCCATGATGGTCGCACCTCGCACTGTTGCCCCCCCTGCCGACTTCGCGTCGAGGAGCTGACCATGATCTCTGAGATCGACGAAGCGTTGCGCTCCCTCGTCCGAGCCGAGGCGATTGCCGGGTCGGATCTCGATGTGGTGTTCGACGCGCCGACGAAGGACTGGGCGGCGCGCCGCAACGCACCGACGATCAACCTCTACCTCTACGACGTCCGGGAGGACGTACGTCGGCGCGAGCAGGGGTGGCGCGAGACCCGCGGCGTTGATGGCGTGGTGACCTCCCGTCGCCCGATGCCGCGCCACTTCAAGCTCTCCTACCTCGTCACGGCCTGGACCCAACGGCCGGAGGACGAGCACCGGCTGCTGTCGGAGCTGCTGCGGTGCTTCGTCAGACAGGACGTGGTGCCGGCGGAGTTCCTCACCGGGTCGCTGGCCGAGCCCGGCGTGGAGATCCCACTGACGGTGGCGTTGCCACCCCCGGAGGATCGGGCCTTCGCCGACGTCTGGTCGGCCCTCGGCGGTGAGCTCAAGCCGTCGCTGGACGTCGTGCTCGTCGCGCCGATCGACGTCGGGGTGCCCCGCCCCGCCGGCCCGCCGGTTCGGGAGGGCCCCCGGCTGGATCTGTCGGACCGCACCACGGAAGCGGTCGACTTCGACCGCTTCCGCCACCACCCCGACGGACCACCGCGAACAGAGCGACCGAGCCCGCCCGGGGACGGGCTGATCGACCGGCACGAGCCAGGCGCGCCGAAAGCCGGCCCGGTGACCGCTACCGACAAGCCGGTGATCGCCGCCCGACCCCTCGCCACGACGAAGGGTCGCGCGCGGACACCACGCACCGGGCGACGGACATGACCGACAACGCCAACGTGGCCGACCTGATGCAACGGATGGCATTTGTCGAAAAGCGGATTCGTACGCTCGTAGACGTGCGACGGGCGGGTGACCCGCAACCCGATGATCCCTTCCGAGGGCTGTACCTCACCGACGAGGCCGTGGACCAGCTGTTCCAGGCCGAGTCGGATGCCAGGTGGCGAGTGCTCGACCTCGACGAGCTCGACAGGACGGCCGTGACGGGGGAGGGGCCTGACGTCACGGGTCCGGCCACCCCATCGTTGCGGCTCCCGGCCCTCGCCCGTACCTGCGGCCTCTCGTCCCTCGACGTCGAGCTGTTGCTGGTGGCCTTGGCAAGCGACCTCGACGTGCGGTTCGAGCAGCTCTTCGGGTACCTCAACGACGACGTGACCCGTCGCCGGCCGTCGGCCGGAGTGTCTCTGGCCCTGTGCGGGGTGCCCCTGTCGTCCGCTTCGGGGCGGGAACGACTCACCAGCGGCCCGCTCGTCGAGGCGGGCCTGCTCGTGCTCGACGACTCCGACCGGCCGTTCCCGGGTCGGGCGGTGCGCATTCCCGATCGGGTGGTTTCCCATCTCATCGGCAGCGACCAGCCCGACACGATCCTGGCCGGCGTCGTGGTCAACGCACCCATCGTGGCCTGGGGGGACGGGTCGGCGTTGGCCCGAGCGCTGCAGTCGGGCAGCGGCCTCTGCTACCTGCGGGAGCCGCCGACCGGGTCCGGCATCCTCACGGCGCTCGATGCCTTGCGCCGAAGCGGGCTGGACGGCCTGGTGCTCGACCTCGAGCTGCTGTGCCGACTCCCCGACCCGGTGGGTGCGGCGCGTGCAGCCGCGCGGGAGGCACGGCTGCGCTCCTGCGGGCTCGTTCCCTCACCGGTCGAGGCGGTCGGCGTCACTCCCGAAGTGCTGTCGGCCCTGCGGCCCCACCCCCTGCCGCTCATTCTCGTCGGCAGCAGCCCCTGGGACCCGCGCTGGTCACCGGACCCGCCGCTGCTGGTGGACATCCCGGCCAGTACCGCGGCTGAGCGGAGCCGCCTCTGGAGTGAAGCGTTCCACGGTGTCCCACTCTCCTTCGACCCCGGCCAGGCCACCACCTCGTTCCTGATGCGCCCCAGCCAGGTACCCCGGGCCGCATCGAGCGCACAACAGCAGTCGCGCCTCACGTCAGACGGCGTGGTCACGGTCGAGCACGTCCGCGCGGGTGCCCGGTCTGAGAACGGGAGCGCGTTGCAACGGCTGGCCCGCCGGATCGAGCCACGAGTGGGCTGGGACGACCTCGTGCTGCCCTTGCCGACCCGAACCGCGCTCATGGAGGTCGCGGCTCGCGGACGCCATCGCGAGCGGGTCCTGGGCGAGTGGTCCATGCGCCCCGGCGGTGGTCGTGGCCTGGGGGTGGCCGCGCTGTTCGCCGGTGACTCCGGCACCGGCAAGACGATGGCGGCCGAAGTGGTGGCCGGCGACCTCGGGCTCGACCTCTACGTTGTCGACCTGTCGACCCTGGTCGACAAGTACATCGGTGAGACGGAGAAGAACCTCGACCGGATCTTCACCGCAGCGGCCGGTGTCAACGGGGTACTGCTCTTCGACGAGGCCGACGCCGTCTTCGGAAAACGGTCGGAGGTCAAGGACGCCCACGACCGCTACGCCAATGTTGAGAGCGCCTACCTGCTGCAACGGATGGAGAGCTTCGACGGCCTCGCGATCCTCGCGACGAATCTACGCTCCAATATCGACGACGCCTTCACCCGCCGCCTCGACGTTCTCGTGGACTTTCCGCTGCCGGACGCGCCGCATCGCCTCGCGCTGTGGCGCTCCTGCCTCGCCCCGCTCCCGACCGTGGGCCCTCTCGACCTCGAGTTCTGCTCGACGGCGTTCGACCTCTCCGGTGGCGGCATCCGCTCGGCGGCTGTCACCGCCGCCTACCTGGCCGCGGACCGCGACGGTGCGGTCTCCATGACTGAGGTCGTCAAGGCTGTTCAGCGCGAGTACCGAAAGCTGGGCCGACTCTGCCTCGAGCAGGAGTTCGGCAGGTACCACTCGCTGCTCGCCTGAGTCGGCGCCCGGGGGACCGCCCGAAAGGGCAACCATCGATGCCCCCAACGTCGCGTGCTCGCCCGCCGACAAGCGCGCGGTAGCGGGGGATCGTCGAAGGGGTCGGTGACCGAACGGTTCGGGTGGAGGCGAGCGACGGTGCACGCACATGAGCACGACCACAACGCTAACGAGTCGCTGCCACGCCGGCCGGCGAGGCTAGACGAGCGATCCGATGCCTCTCTCTTCCGGGCGGCCGCGGCAGGGCGCGCCGACGTGATCGGTCCGGCCGGGCTGCTCCGGTTGCAGCGGACGGTCGGTAACGCGGCCTCCCGGACGATCATGCGGAGCCCGGTTCTGGGGGTTCTGGCGAACGGTTCTGGCCACCCGCTCGCGGAGCCGGTCCGAGAGGACATGGAGTCTCGACTGGGTGCGGACTTCTCCGACGTGCGGGTCCACACCGGCGACGAGGCGCACCAGTCTGCCCGCGCGGTCAACGCGCACGCCTACACCGTTGGGTCCGACATCGTCTTCCAGCGGGGCAACTACGACACCGACTCGCAGGCGGGCAAGACGATGCTCGCGCACGAGCTGACCCACGTGATCCAGCAGCGCTCCGGCCCCGTCGACGGGACCCCCACGGAGGGCGGTTTCAAGGTGAGCGACCCCTCCGACCGCTTCGAGCGCGAAGCCTCCGCCAACGCGGAGCACGTCATGTCAAAGCCGACCACGGTGGGCGTCCAGCGGGAGCAGGACGAGGACGACACGACGCCGTAGCACCCCTGGACGGGGAGGGCGTGAGCGGCATCCGGTCAAGGGGTTCTGGATGCCGCTGCGTTACGTCGACATTGGCGCGCGAAGGCGATGCGCCGGCCGCGTCGGCCCCGTCGCCCGATTGGGCAGCCGCTGTTACCCGAGCGGACGCGCTGACGGACGTGCCCGGGAGCGCGTGGGTGGCGAGGCTGGTTCACAGCGCTCTCGGATCCGGCCGAGCAGCGCAAGAATCAGTCGAGGAGGGGGCATGCCGAACTATCTGTCACCCGGCGTCTACGTCGAAGAGGTCGAGGCCGGCACGCGGCCGATCGAAGGCGTGGGCACCGCGGTCGCGGCCTTTGTCGGATTCTCTGAGAGAGGGCCACTGAACGAGCCGACCCTCGTCTCGAACTGGACCCAGTTCTCTGAGACCTTCGGCGACTTTCAGCCAGACACCTATCTGGCCCACGCGGTGTACGGCTACATGCAGAACGGCGGCAGGAACTGCTTCATCGTGCGGATCGGCAGTGGTGTCGCGGGCGCCACGAACGGCAGTCATCCGACGAACGGCAGCAGCACGGCCGCCGCGAAGCAGCCCGACGGCGCGCCACAGGCCGACGTCGGCGGGTTGACGGTGAAAGCCATCGGTGCGGCCGCCGGAAAGAAGGTGACCATCGAGGTCGCGGACGCGGGTGGGGACTCACCACTGGCCGATCACTTCAAGATCGTCGTCTCGGTGGACGGGAAGCCGACCGAGACCTACGACAACGTCAGCGCCACCAAGGGCGCCGACTACGTCGTGACCAAGGTCAACCAGAAGTCCAAGATCATCACGGTCGAGGAGGCGAAGTCGACAACCGTGATCAAGCCCGACAAGGGCACCACCGACCTGACCGCACCCACGACCGCCAGCGATGAGGTCGTGGTCACCGGTGGCGTACCGGTGTCGCCGAGCGACTACGTCGGGGATGTCGCCCAACGCACCGGGTTCAGTGCCCTCGAGGCGGTCGACGAGGTGACCATGGTCGCCGTGCCGGACCTCGTGTCAGCGTTGGAGCAGGGCGCCATCGATGCTGAGGGCTTCAAGGCCGTGCAGGTCGCCGTCATCGCGCACTGTGAGCTCATGGGAGACCGGGTCGCGATTCTCGACCCCCCGCCCGGGCTCAACGCGCAGCAGGTCAAGAACTGGCGGGTCGATGAGGCCGGCTACGACTCGAAGTTCGCGACGCTCTACTGGCCCTACCCCAAGGTGTTCGACCCGGCAACGGGGGCGGCGAAGTTCGTCCCGCCGAGTGGGGCCGTGGCCGGCATCTGGGCCCGCAGCGACGACGAGCGCGGCGTGCACAAAGCGCCTGCGAACGAAATCGTCCGTGGCGCGATCAGCCTGCAGACCAGGATCACGGGCGCCGAGCACGACCTGCTGAATCCCGTGGGGATCAACTGCATCCGGACCTTCCCCGGTCGCGGCGTGCGGGTCTGGGGGGCGCGCACCCTCTCGAGTGACCCGGCGTGGCGCTACCTCAACGTGCGACGCCTCTTCAACTATCTCGAGGAGTCGATCCTCATCGGTACCCAGTGGACCGTCTTCGAGCCGAACGACCCGGCCCTCTGGGCTCGGATCCGCCGCACCATCAGCGCCTTTCTCGTCAACGAGTGGCGCAAGGGTGCTCTGTTTGGAATGACCGCGGACGAGGCCTACTTCGTCAAGTGCGACTCGGAGACCAACCCGGCCGAGGGCATCGATGCCGGACAGGTGGTCTGCCAGGTCGGTATTGCTCCGGTCAAGCCGGCTGAGTTCGTCATCTTCCAGTTGTCGCAGTTCTCCGGCGGCGTCAGTCTCGTCAACGAGTGACCCGACCCACACACAGATAGGAGCGTCATCTCATGCCACTCGCAGACCCGCTCGACTCAGCGGCGGCCCATGGCTTCAAGTTCATCCTCGACGGGATCGAGGTGCCCAAGATCATCGAGGTCAGCGGCCTCAAGCAAGAGGTTGAGAAGATCGAGATGAAGCAGCAGACGAAGGATGGCAAATACTTGATTCGCAACCTCGTCGGACGGCCGAAGGCCGGCGAGTTGTCCGTCACCCGCGGACTCACCGACAGCAAAACGATCAGCGACTGGCTCAAGAAGGTGATGGAGGGTGATGTCGCGGGCTCGCGCAAGACCGCGTCGGTCGAGATCACCGACTACAAGGGCACGACGCTCAAGACCTACAACTTCACGGATGTCTGGGTCAGCAGCATCGAGGTCAGCACCCTCAAGGCCGGTGCCTCGGAGACAGCCACCGAGAAGTTCACCATGTCGTTCGACACGTCGACGGTGGCGTGATGCAGCGCTCGCGGGCGAACGGGCTGGCTGCCCCGGTCGACACGCTCGACCTGGATCGTCCAGCGCCGTTCACCCCCGAGCGCCCCGTGCTGCGCACCGAGTTCGAGTTCGAGCTGCCCCGCGGCTACGTGGACGGCGACGGGGAGGTGCACCGGGCCGGGACGATGCGTCTCGCGACGGCCCGTGATGAGCTGCTGCCGCTCTATGATGCTCGTGTCATGGAGAACCCGGCTTTCACCACCGTCGTCCTGCTCGCGCGGGTCATCACCTCCCTGGGCACGCTGCCCTCGATCACGTCCAACGTCATCGAGAACATGTTCGCCAGTGACGTGGCGTTCCTGCAGGACTTCTACCGCCGGGTCAACACGGAGGGCCACACCCGCGCTGCCGTGACCTGTCCCGAGTGCTCCCACCGGTTCGCGGTCGACCTGTCGGGTGGGCGCCTGGGGGAATCGTGACGTACGCGCCCGACCGGATCCACGAGGAGGTCGCGTACGTCGCCTACCACTTCCACTGGAGCCTCGACGACATCCTCGACCTCGAGCACGGTCAACGCCGCCGCTACGTCAAGGAGATCGCAGACATCAACACACGGATGGCGAAGGAGGAGTGAACGGTGCGATGGCCGAGGAGCTGGGGTCGCGAGCCCGAGAAGGCCCCCGCTGAGGCGCAGGCCTCGGCGGTGGCTGCGGTAACGCGCAGCTCGGCCAGGGTCTCCCCGGAGGGCTGGGCAAGCCTGCCTGCGTTACCGGGCCAGCTCGCCGGGATGCCAACGACGATCGGGGTCGGCTCGTTCGGCCCGAGTCTGGCTTCGTGGGGGTCTCCGGCGTCGATGGGTGTCATACAACGCGAGATCAGCGACCGACCGATGCTCTCGGCGAGCCGGGGCGATCACGGCCCCCCGCGCCGGTCCGAGGTGCCGAGCAGCACGATGCCGCTGCTGCAGCGCGCCCCCCAGCGGCCAGCAAGGACACGGGGCGCGGATGCCGCCGAGCCCACCTACTCGCTGGACTTCGCTGCCGCAGAGCCCCCCTCGCGACGGTTCATCGCCACGCCACCACTCGGATTTCCGGTGAGGGTGCTGGCCCCGGAGGACCATCCCGGCGCAGAACCGACGGTGCCCACCGCCGGCCCGGCGCTGGCCGCTGGCGCTGACCCGGGTGCACCGGACTCAGCCTCGGCCGAACCGGCAGCCCCGGACCGCGGGGCCTTCACGGCTGCGGAGGACGTGAGCCTGGCGCGGTTGCCGCAGCTCCCCGTCGTCGGACACCGAAGCGTCCCTGTGCAACGTTCGGCCAAAGGGCCGGCCGCGGAGGCGGCTCGTCGATCCGATCCGGTCACTCGTGCCGGGGGAGACGCGCCGTCAGCTGCGTTCCTGACCCCACCCGCCTCGTTGCCCTCGATGGATCTCACCTTGCCCCCAGGGAGCGCAGGATCGGTCCCGGACGAGGCCGTGACCGACCATGTCGGTCTTGCTGACCACGATGGGATGCCTGGCCGGGTCGCCGGCCCAGCGACGCCGATCTTCGCCCCCGACGGGTCCTACGACAGCGGCGCCGGGGGATCGACTGTCGTTGAGCTGCCGCGGCCCGCGTCGGACCCGAGCCACCTGCCGCTCACGCCGGCCGCGACGGGTCAGGAGTCCTCCAGATCAGCAGCGGTGACACCGGAGGGCCAGCCCAGCGTGCAGCGGTCCACGTCGCCGGGACGCCATGGCGGAGGGCCAGACGGCATGCTTCCCGGCGGCCCGCGGCCAGACGGCCCACGGCCTGACGGCCCACGGCCTGACGGCACACGGTCAGACGGCCCAAGGACGGTGCGTCTCGGTCTGGGGGCGCCGCTGCCGCATCCGCATATGCCGGTGGCCCGGCGAACGCCCGAGCCCGAGCGCGCGAGCGGGGAGCCGACCGTGCAGGCCTGGTCGGCCGCGACACCGCACGCCGCGACACCGCACGCCGCGACGCCGAATGCCGCGACACCGCACGCCGCGACGCCGAATGCCGCGACGCCGCACGCCGCGACGCCGCCTACCGAGGAGTCCACTGCGCCGTCGTCGCCCCCGCACTCCGCAGCTCCCTTGGTGACTCGACACGCCGAAGACGTCGCGCCGACGGTAGCTGCGAAAGAAGCCGCACCTGCCGTACCCGTGTCAGCCGTACCAGCTGAAGGTCGAATCGTCGCCGACAGTGGGACGGCTGGGCAAAGCGGCCACGGGCAGATCGACCTCGCCGGCCCCGGCCCGGTCGACCTCACAGACCTGACGAGCGTCACCGCTGAGCCACCGACCGTGCCAAGGCCGATGCAGCTGTCGGTGTCGGTGTCGACATCTGACGAGACCTTCTCACCCGAGCGGGCAACCCCGACCGGCACGTCGTCATCACCTGGTATCCGGCCATCGAGCCGGGCCGATGAAGGGCCGTCGTCGCAGAGGCCTGCGTCGGTCGACACCGCCTTGGCGAGCCCCGTCTCCGCCGTCGATGTTCCCGATCCGGCCTCTGCCGGATCGCCTTTTGCCGACGCGGTCCCCGGGGCCAACCTCGACGCCACGACGGCGACGAGGATAAGCGCTTCTCCTGAACTCCCGGCGGTACAGCGGACCGCCGACGTCGCTGCGGGCCCGGAGGGATCGGCGCCGCCCGCTGATCTGACGAGTGTCACCCCTGAGCCGCCGACGGCGCCGGGGCCCCTGCCCCTGACGGTGCAGAGCTCGACATCTGACCAGGCCTCGTCAACCGACCAGAGCCCCGTTCCCGACCACCGCCCCTTGACCGACCCGATGATCGGCGGCTCCACGACCCCCGGCGCGATCGAAGATTGCTCGAGAGCACGGTCGGTGCAACGGGTCACCGACTCGGCAGCCGGTACCAGGACGCCGGTTGGGCCGGGCGCAGCGAGTCGGCAGCGCAGCCCGGGCCAGCGCGGGGAGGTGAAGAGCGCGGCTGATCCTGCTGACCTGGTGAGGGTCACCGTTGAGCCGCCGACCAAGCCGGGGCCGGTCGATCTGAGGGTGGCCAGATCAGCCGTTGACGTGACTGCCTCATTCGGCAGCGTGCCCGCTCGCCATCAGCGGGAGCTGCCGCGCGCAGGCTCGACCAACGAAGCCTCACCGTCCACGGCCACCGTTGACCCGACCGCCGCCTCGGTGGCTGCCGCTGCCTCGGAGGTTCGGTCGGTGCACCGGGCCACCGAGGTGGCACCGGGCACCGGTAGCTCGGCTGCGCCCGACGGGCTGACCAACGTCACCGCTGAGTCGCCCACCGCTCAGGGCCCGCCCGAACTGACGGTGGTGCAGCGTGCAGTCGGTGATGGAAGCGACGACCGCCGGGTTCACGGGGACAGCCGTGCTGAGGCGAGCTGCCTCGCCCGTGCGTCGGGGTCGTTCGACGAGATGGATTCCATTCTGCTAGAACAGCAGTCAATCGCCTCGCTGCCCCTGGTGCAGCCCGACGCTCCGAACCCGGCAGACCTGCCGACCCTGTCGTTGTCGGCATCTCCCGAGTCGGCCCTTGGGAGTGCGGCGCCCGGCGGAGCGGCGTCTCGTCACTCCGTGAGCCCGGCTGCCGAACCGCTCGCCGCTGCCATGCCGGTCGCGACGTCGGTCGTCGTGAGGTCACCCTCATCGTTCGGCTCGTCGACGCCGAGCGCTACTTCGGCGGGGGGGGGCGCGGCGCAGGCCGCCCCGATGCTGCAGCGGAACGCGACTGTGCGAGGCGGCGCGACGAGGGTCAAGCCCCCGGCCCCGCCACCGGCAGGGCCCCTCACGCTCGTACGGCCGGAGCGGCCGGCTGCGCCTGCGTCGCTCACGAGTGCAGTCGCCACCACATTCGACGGGCCATCGCCGGCCGGCCTATCGTCCCCCGGTTCGGGTTCGGCTTCATGGTCCCCGATGTCGCGGTACCCGAGTTCGTGGTCCCCCGATCCGTCGACGACGAGCCGTCCAGGCGAGAGCCCAGTGGACGAGTCGAACGGCATTGCGCTGCAACGGTGGACGCCCGGGTCGGTGACCCGCCGACCACGATCGAACGCAGACCAGAGAGGGCGCACCGGAGACGGGCCGGTCGTCAGCGCCCGGCAGCCGGACCGGCGTGACGAGCCTGACCTGGCTGCACCGGTGAACATGCCGGTCATCAGTGCGCCCCCCACCGAGGGGCGGCCAGGCGCGGCAACGAGTTCCGAACCACCGAACACTGCGTCGCAGTCCGATGATCAGGAAGCGTCTGCGAGCCCGGCGGTCGCGGTCGAGGGGTCCAGCGTGACCGAGGCCAGCGGCATCCGGAAGGGGAATGAGGCAGCGGAACGGGTGGCCCCGACGGCGGCCGAGCTCGACGAGCTCGCGCGGCGGCTCTACGACCCGCTCGCGAGTCGGCTTCGCGCCGAGCTGTTGGTCGACCGTGAACGTCGCGGCCGGCGCACGGATGCCTGGTGAGGAGGAGCGATGACGAGCCCAGATCTTGACAACCTGGCGGTATCGGTGACCTTCCAGGTCAAGCTCGACGACCAGGACCTCGGGTCGTTCAGCGGCTGCGAAGGGCTCGGCTGTGAGGTCGTCATCGAGACCCACGAGGAGGGCGGCAACAACGGTTACGCGTGGCAGCTGCCGACCAAGCTGCGCTACCCCAACATCAAGCTGACCCGGCCGCTCACCCGCGACTCGGAGAAGATCGTCAAGTGGCTCACCAGCATGCAGACGGGCTACACCCGACGCACCGGCACCATCGTCGCGATGCGGGCCGACGGCAAGGTCATCGCCACGTGGGGGCTGCTTGATGTGGTGCCGGTCCGGTGGAGCGGGCCCGCTTTGGCTGCAGACGATTCCAGGGTACTGACCGAGTCGGTGGAGATCGCCCACCACGGCTTCATCGCGAGCAGCGGAGGCGTGTGATGGCCAACCCTCCTGTCGCCATGGAGGCGACCACCGCAGGGAAGACGACCCTCGGAACCAACGGTCGCCCGAAGCTCGAGCACGCCTACCTCCTGCTGCACGAACCGTCGCCGGACGGGACGCTGTCCAAGCCGGGCGCGCAGATCGGCAAGATCGTCTTCCAGTTCAACCCCAGGGAGCTGAGCGTCAGCAAGGAGTCCAGCTGGGTACGCGAGACCGGCACGGGCAACAAGAAGTCCGGCCCCCCGCAGTACCGGGGACCGCTTCCGTCGAAGCTCTCCTTGGAGATGTTCTTCGACGCCTCCGACACCCAGGACAACAGCGTCGTCAAGAGTGTCGAGCAGCTCCTGTCGTGCTGCGTGCCGACGGTGGCATCGCACCAGAAGGACAAGGGGTCGCCCCCGTGGGTGCTGTTCCGCTGGGGTGGGCTCACGGGCTTCCTCGCCTACGTCAGCAGCGTGACGGCGAAGTACACCCTGTTCGCCCCAAGCGGTCTGCCCATCCGTGCGATCTGCACGGCTCAGCTCGAGGAGATCGCCGGCGAGGCCCCGCGGCAGAACCCGACCTCCGGCGGGCTGGTGCCGCGTCGAGTGCATGTTCTGGTCGAGGGTGACACCCTGGCGATGTTGGCGTACCGCGAGTACGGCGACCCGGCACGGTGGCGGGCGGTGGCCGACCTCAACGGGATCGATGACCCGATGCGGCTGCGGCCCGGCCGCACGCTGCTCATGCCCGCGGTCGAGGACCTCGGTCGCAGCGATGCGATGCGGGAGGCGGG
>JAKDLG010000153.1 GCA_030452985.1 Humibacillus sp. | reverse complement strand
CTGGAGCATCGTCAACGACCACGGCGCCTACCTCAACCGCAACATCCCCGAAGAGGCACACATGTATTTCGGGTACTTCTCTGCCGTCTACGGTCGGGTACGCCTGATCGCCTTCGACGCTGATGGTGACGGTTGGACAGTGCTCTCGACGGTCACCCCCGACCAGCCGGTGTGCGGCTCCACGCAGTGCGTCTCGGTGCGACGCTTCTACGAGCACCTGACAACGTGGCTCGATGACAAGGTTGTCGGGTATGCCTGCGCTGTCGGCGGCCCCGTCATGAGCACCTATTCCCACGGCCTAGCCCGCTCCCACGCGGATGAGCCAGCTCGACCCTTCCTGCCCTCGACCAAGATCGGGGTGGCGAGTGTGAGCAAGATGGTGACCGCCCTCGCGGCGATCCGCGTCCTCGCTGAACACCAGGTGAGTCTCGATTCCGGCATTGGGCAGTACCTGCCCAAGGACTGGGATCTGGACTCGCACGTCGCGTCGATCACGTTCCGGCAACTTCTCTCCCACCACAGCGGCATCAAGGACTACGGCAACGTGGAGCAGTCGTACTCCACCTTGAAGACCTTCTTCACCCAGCATGTCGACCCGACAAAGAACACGTCGTGCCAGGGGTCGGCGGTCAACGCCGTGGTGGACCCGATCAACCCCAACGCCACCGACAACGCGAAGTCGTGCTATAGCAACTACAACTTTGCGATCTTCCGGATCCTGCTGCCGTTCGTGGCCGGGTTCGACGATGACCCGCTGGATCGCCCTGCGAGGCTGGCGGCGCGTTACGTCGAGCTCACTCAGCAGCACGTTTTCGAGCCGGTCGGAGCGCACGATGTCAAGCCGCGGCCGCCCACCTCCGGACCGCAAGCTTACGGTTACGCCTTTAGCTACCGCTTCCCGGGCAACACTCCCGGGCACGACTGGGGAGACCACACCCTCGAGGCCGGGGCCGTCGGGTGGTACTTGTCGATAGAAGACATCGCGAAGGTCCTGCGCAGCTTGAACGACGGAGACGGACGGATCCTGACTCCATCGCAGCTCAGTGAGATGGAGTCCTGTTCGCTGGGCTGGGACACTGTCACTGCAGAACCCTGGGTGGAAAAGAACGGTGGCTGGTCGGCGGCCGGCACCACCATCAGTACGTCGGTCGCGCTCTTCGGACCAGGGCTCTTCGGTGCGCTCTTCATGGACTCGGATTTCTGTCCCCCGCATCACCAGAGTGACTGGCACTACTGCAGGCAGTGCCAAGCGCTGGTCTTCGCTGGAAGCACCAGTCCCGGGGTTTGCGCGGCCGGTGGCCAGCACCGACTGGGCGGGACCAACTACCTGGTGCCCACGATCGCGAGCGACGTCGCGGGCCAGCAGAACTGGCGCTGGTGCCGCAAGTGCCAAGAGCTCGCGTTCGGCGGCAGCTCATCACCCGGTCAGTGTCCCGCTGGTGGGCAGCACGACCATTCGGGCAGCGGCGACTACGTTCTCGCCAAGGCCGGAGGTACGTCGTCGGTCAGTCAGTCCAATTGGCGGTGGTGCAACAAGTGCCAGGCGATGACCTTCGCTGGGGTCGAGGAGCTGGGGCCGTGCTCAGCCGGTGGCCAACATGACCACGCTGGCAGCGGGAACTACTCGCTGGAGTACTCCCCAAGTGCGGACGCGGTGCTACGTGAGACGTATCGTGAGGTTGCCACGCTGGTCGCGCTGCAGACGGACCACACGCCTGACGCCTGACTGAAAGATGATGATCACCGCGCCCTGCGAGCCTTGATCGACACTACGCAACCGGAAGGCGGCCCCGAGCGCGGTCGAGCCACATCGGCTCGACCGTGAATCGAGTCGAGAGCGGTCGCGAACAGCACGCGGGCCGTTCCGGGACGGCGAGCAGACCGAGCGTGACGCCGCACCATCACTACCCCGTGGCCGTGAGGCGGGTTGTCCCGTCGTGGCCCGGCCCAGGATTTGTCATGAAGGCTGGCTGTGAGGGGCACCATGCCCGAGGGCAAGCGCCGATATCAGAGGTCCGGGAGCGGGCGACGGGAGCCGGCCGGGTGCCTGTACGGAACCGGGGTGCGGCAGACCCACGATGACGGTGAGCACGAGGACGACGAGGAGCAGCCCCAGCAGCGCGATGAGCAGTACGCCCTCCAGAAGAACCCCCCGTCGCGGGGAGCCTCTGGTGTGGCTTGCCGTGCCGGCCGAGCGCGCCGATCGCACAGTGGTCGGCGACTTCGAGACGGGGAACTTGAGGACGAACATGCTTGCCACCTCTTTGATGTCGCAGGATCGAGCGCCTCCAGACTCTCCCACCGGGCGACCCGGCCGCATCAGGGTCCGCCCCACGGTGTGCAGGGGTCAACCCTCACCGTCCGGGAGAAGAATCGCGACGTACCTTCACCCGCGCGCCAACCGTGCGGGGGGGCGGTGAGCCAAGCCCTGCACGCCTACCTGGTTCGGTCTTCGAGGATGTCCAGCAGCCGAGCCGGCCCATCCTTGTTACGGATTGGGCGCAGGCGGATGATTGCGGGTGACAGACTCGGTCTTCCGTCGATGGGGAGCTGCCCGGTATCGGGCAGGGTCAACCTGCGCCGGAGCTCTGGCCACCTGAGCGGCTCGACCCCATCGCAGACTCGAGAAGCCGGAACTCCTCACAAGCACGCGAGCGAAGGCACAAACGGCAAAGGCTAGGGCCCGATGATCAGTCTCGGTTCGAGATGGACCTTCACTGTGTGCGCAACCTCCCGACCAGAGGACCCCTTCGCGACCAGAGAAATGCTCCCGCCTCTACCGACGACCACATTGAGCTCGACGGATGCCCTCTCCATCTCAAACCTCGGTTCGGTCTCCGCCGCCGTGCGCACGGCATCCTCGACTCCCAGAACGGCACGGGCGAGCTCCTCGGAAAGCCCCCACCCGGGGACACGCTTGGGCAGGCCGTCCGGGGGTACCAACGTAAGCTCGACCGTCTGGACCTGCTGCCAGCTGGTGTCGACCCCTCCGCCGAGCTCCTGGCCCACGATAGGAACTGTCAGTCTGACCTCGCCGCCCGCGGTGCGCTCGACCATCGTCCTTAGCGTGAGCTCGATCCGCACGACGTCGACCGCAACCCCGGTGCGCGCGGCACGTTCGGCTTGCTCGAGCTGAACCAGCAGCAACGCCTCCTTGACCTGGCGGATGACGGTATCGAGGTCCACCCCACCGCCGGGGGCGATGCTCGCCACGTCAGAACCCTCCTGCCGACGTCTGAGCACCCGGTAACGGACTACGCACGGTCTCGACCAGCCGGTCGAACTCCCGCTCGACTCGGGCCGGACGGGTGAGGTCGAGGCTGGTGAGCATCGACAGGCGGCCCGGTAGCTGCGCGGATTCCATCGGAGCGAACAGAACCGGGATGACCCGGTACTGCCCTTCTTGCACGCCGATCGACTGGGCCAGCACGTTCTCGAAGTCAGCCACGTGGTCAGCCATATAGGCCTCGGACAACACGAGCACCGTTCGCCTGGCCTGCTGGATGCCGCGCTCGGCGTTGACGACGATCGGTACGCCGGGGTCTCCCGAGCTGCCCGACACGGACACCTTCAGCCCGGCCCCCTCCAGGCGGGGCAGGAGCTTACTCCAGACCCAGTCGGAGTCGGGGCCCTGGTCGACATAGCTGATGTAGGCGTCGTAACGGAACCCGTCGTCGCCCTTGGATACCACCCCCTTCTGGCCACCGGCGTACAGCGCGACAGGGAAGTTCTCCTCGAGCTCCGCCTTGAAGACCGGATGCTGCCGGGGCTGGTCCCGGGTCACGCGAGGCTGCAGATACTCGAACAGGTCGAAGACGCGAATCAGGCCGTCCTCACTCGAGATCCCGCCGCGGAGCCCTGCCAACAGATGCTCGGTGAAGAGACTGTTGGTGGCGTTCGGCATCACGTAGGAGGACTCGGTGTCCCGTGACGACGACAGGATGGCGCGCCCCCGGCCCCGGGCCAACGCTTCGAAGTAGGTGTCGGGCAGCCCGGACAGGCGGGCGCCGGGGCTCAGATCCTTGGGCTGCCCGATGCCTCCTGAGTGGCAACAGTCGAAGACCACCAACGCTTTGCTAGCGGGGATCGCCCTGAGCGCCTCGGTGAACTCCGTTCCGGAGATGGCCGATCGGGCGAGCTCGAGGTTTCCTGTCACCTCGGTGTCGAAGACCACCAGGTACTCGGCCGCTTCACGACCAGCGACCAGCCGGGCGCCATGGCTGGACACGTAGACCAGAACGCTGGACCCCGCATCGGCGCGAGCGGCGAGGTCGCTCAGTGCGCCGAGCACGGCCTCGCGGGTGGCGTCGCCGTCGAGCAGAACCGTGACGTTCTCCGAGGGATAGCCACAGTGCTGCGGGTCGACCAGCAGGTCTCGGATGGCGATCGCGTCACCACTGACGGTCGATGGCAGGCTGGGAATGTTGCGATACTCGGCGATCCCGATGAGTAGCGCATGGGCGTTGATCATCTCAAGCATGACTGTCCCTCACTCGATGTCGGCAGGTTGTCGGCAATGGACGCGATCTCGGAGACGACTCGACGACCCTCCGTTGAACGCGGCGAGATCAGGGTCTGGTCTCCCCCCGGAGGGATCTCGATGACGCACGCGGACCGGCCGGCGGCCCTCAGCCCGGCCGCGTAGCGGCGTGCATCGTCCACGAGCGGATCAGTGGTCCCGACGAACAGATGGGTGGGCGGGGCCGACGCGAGCCAGCTGTAAGGCGTCGCTGCGGCCCACGACTGTCGTGCCCGATGCGGATCACCTCCGAAGAACCGCTCTGAACGCGCGAGCACGTACTGGTTCGGAACCGGCACGGGCCACCCGTAGAACCCTGCGATACCGACCACCGCCACCGGAGCGGCCAACGCCGGAGGAGCGTGGCAGCCGTGAAGGGAAAACTGCCGGCCGGCAGCAGCCACCGCTGCTGCTGCCATGGCTCCATCCGACCAGCCGACCAGGATCACCCGCCGGGGATCGGCCCCGAGATCGCCTGCGAGCGCCTGGGTGTAACCGAGAGCGCATGCCACTCCCTCGTATGACGCTGGAAAGCGAGCGTCTGCATCCATGCCCTCCCAGTCCACGTTCACGACGACCAACCCGGTCGCAGAGATGGCCTCGGCGAGCTTGCCGAGGTCGGATCGGTCCCCACAACACCCGTGCAGCAACACGACGATGGCTGATCCTGCTGGCTGCGAAGGGGTTGCGGGTGCGGTGTACACGTCGAGGAGGGCCTCGTCGGAATAGCGGACACCCTGGTGGAGCAGAAGGCCGATGGCCTCCGCCTTCACGGGGGACAAGGCCGGCCCGCCTGTGCCACCAGACGGCGCTGACCCGGAGAGGAGCAGGGAGCCGCAGATGGCGATGGCCACCCACACCAGCGTCGCAGTCCGTCCTGAGCGGCGATACTCAGTGGCCATCGCCGCCGCCATCACAGACGGGGGGAGGCTCCGCGAGCCCGTAGCGCCTGGCCTCATCGACGGTGAGCTCCCGGCCGGCGGTCACGCACGAGACTCGGCGCCAGTCCGCCTCGTCCAGCATCCACCGCGCCGGCCCGCCGGCGCCGACGGTGACGGCTCCGTTACCCGCAACAGTCACGATGCCTGAGAACTCGCCCAGGCGGCCCAGCACCCCCACCGGTTCGAAGCCAGAACCGGCTGCCCACAAGCGCACCGTCCCGCCGGCATCTGTGGTGAGCATCCAGGGTCCCCAGGGGTCATAGGCAATGCCGGTGACGACACCGTCGTGACCCGCCAAGGTTGGCCGATTGGGTTGCTCGGCCTCCGACTCGGAGGCGTCCCAGAGCACAACCTGACCCTCGGTGTTACCGGTGGCGATGGTCTGGCCGTCCGGACTGATGGCCACGGACTCGAATCTGCTGGTCGCCTTGTTGACCGCAGTCCGCACTGGTGTCGTCGCGAGATCGGTCCAGAGGAAGACGAGGCCGTCTGCGCCGACGGAGACGAGGGCCCCGTCCTGGGTACGGAAGGCGAGATCGCGAATCCAGTTGCGATGTCCCTCGAGAGTGGCGGTCTCGTGCAGCTGAGCGTCCCAGAGCCGGACGAGGTTCCGGTCGCCGCCGGTCGCAATCCTCCGGCCGTCAGGCGAGATCGCCACGACGGGGGAGCCTTCTCCGAGGTCAACCGCCGCCGTTCTCGGCGCGCCGGTCGCCGAGTCCCAGACGCGCATCTCACCGGCGTACGTCACCGTGACCAGGCTCGACCCCTGGCCCAGCGCAAGGTCACTCACCGGCGCCCCCGCATTGACGCTCACCCCGGTCGGCGAACCGTCAGCGGCGCGACGCAGGACCACCCGGCCACTGTCATCGCCGGTCGCCACGAGCGCGCCGGTTGGGTCCACCGCGAGCGCTCGAGTGCGCTCGGAGTGGCCGTCCAGGGGCCGCGCCAGCCGTGCGGTGAGCTGCGTGCCGACGTTCCAGAGGCACAGGCGGTGGTCGTTACCGACCGAGAGCAGAGTTCGTTCGTCGGTGAAGGCCACTCCCCGGGTCGCGGCCTCGTGTCCGAGCAATGGTGCCAAGGCGGCGACCCCGGTAGACGGATCCCAGACCCTGACCGTGTGATCCCGGCCCGCCGATGCCAGCAATCTACCGTCGGGCGAGAAGGCGATACTCAGCACGCGCTCCTTGCCCGCCCCGATCTGCCTGGCCAGCCGGCCCTGGGGGAGCGACCACGTCTTGATGGTTCCCTCGGCACCCGCCGAGGCCAGCACCGCCCCGTCTGCGCTGACCGCCAGGGCTCGAACGGCGTCGTCATGGCCCGGCAGCTGCGCACGCAGACGACCGGTCGGTAGGTCCCACAGCAGAATCCGGCGATCGACACTGCGACCCTCGGTTCGCCCACCTGCCGCTACGAGCGTCTTTCCATCCGGCGTGAAGACGACGGCGTTGAGCCAGTCGCGATACCCGGTGAACACGTGCACAACCCGCCCGCTTCGTGCCGCACGGACGATGACCTTCCCGTCCTGGCCTGCTGTCGCCATGAGAGTGCCGTCGCGGTTGTAGGCCGAGGCCCGGACGGAGCCCTGGTGAGCGGTCGAAGTCGCTTGGGCCAGTGCAGCTTCCGCGACCCGTCGACCGGTGGCGATCTCCCACTGGCCGACGTCACCGGCACTCGACGTCGCCAGGACCGTCGAGCCGTCGGGGCTCAAGGCGACGCTGCGAACCTCGCCCCCGACCGTCGCCAAGGCGCGATCTCTGCCGGCGACGAGGTCCCAGGCGTGGATCACGCCGTCCGTGCCACCGGTCACGGCCGTGCGGCCGTCGGCGGCGACGGCGACGGCGATCTGCGCTGCCGGGGCATGGAGCACCCGTTCGACACGCGGGTTCGTGGAGAGCGCCGCCAGTGCGCCACCGACCGTCTGGGTCGTTCTGCGCATGGACAACCCGGCTTGAGCGATGAGCAGCGCCCGATCCAGCTGCTCCGGAGGGAGGGTCTCGGCGATCAGACCCAGCTCGCCCGCCTTGGCCGTCACCCGCCCGTTCTCCGCCTCGTTGCGCTGTTGAACGGCGATGACGGCGACGACGAGGACCGCGACCAGGAGGGCGGCCAAGGCACCGGTGAGCACACGGAAGAGACGGTTGAGACGGGCGCTGCGGTGACGCGCTGTGCTGAGGGCGGTCTCGCTCTTCTTGACGAAGTCGTCGAGGCTGGCGCTGACGCCGAGCGCGCCGGCATCCGGCCCGTCGAGCCACGCGCGCGCCTGCGCCAGCTCGAACTCGTCCATGAGGCCGCCGCTACTGCGCCCGAACTCCACCCACTTGTCGGCATCCGCCTCGAGCCGCCGCCGGAAGCGCTCCGCGGTGCGACGAGCTGCGATCCAGGCACGAAGCTCGGGCCATCCCGTGATGATCGCCTCGTGCGACAGGTCGATGAGTGTCTCGCCCGAACCGACGGTGCCCACGTCGGCCGAACTGGTGAGGAGACGCGATGCAATCAGGTGCTCGAGCACCGGCCCGACAGATTCCGTACTGTCGGCGCTCTCGAGGTCGCGACGAGACTGTTGGCGACGAACGTCCTCGCGCCCGTCCATGAGCTGGACGAGCCGCACGAAGATCCTGCGGGCTGTGGCCTGGTCGGCGTCCGAGAGCTTCGCCATCGTGGCGTTCGCGTGGCGCGCCAGGGCAACCTGAAGGCCTGTTCTGGGCGGCTCACCGTAGGCCCGGCCGGGCAGCACGAGGGCGTCGTACGCGCTCATGGGCAGGAACCGACGGGTCAGGCGGCCCCAGAGCAGCACCAAGGTCTCCTGGATGAGCGGGAGGCTGCCCGGAGCACCGGTCGCGTCACGCACGACGGCTTCGACCAGAGCGGACTCCACGTAGACACCGACCGCGCTCGCCGGGCTGCGGATAGCCTCTCTGAGCTGGTCCCCCGCGAGCGGCAGAAGCTCGAAGCGATGGTCGCGGACGTCGGGCCACAACGGGCAGGTCATCAGCTGCGGGTAGTAGTCAGCTCTCAGTGCGATGACGCACCCGGCGAGACCGGACGTCCACGCGTCTCGCAGACCGGTGACGAAGGAATCGACCCGACTCACCAGTTCGCTGCCTCCCGAGAGCGTGAAGAGCTCTTCGAACTGGTCGACGATCAACACGGTGGGGCGAGGCGGGTTGGTCGTCACGTCCTGAAGGGCTCGCCCCAGCGCCGCGGCAGCGGCGTGACCCGGGCGGAAGCTGACGACGTCGAAGCCGAGTCTCTCGAGCTGGGGTTGCACCCCGGCCGCGAGCAACGACGACTTGCCGCTCCCCGAGGGCCCGATCACCGCGAGTACGGGGTGAGACCGGATCTGGCCGATCGCCTCCTCGATCTCGGCGTCCCTACCGTGGAAAGCAAAACCGGAACTCGCGAACGGCGCCATGCCGGGGTAGGGGCAGTCGGGTGGCTCGCCGTCGGCCGGCAGCTCACGGTTCAAGTCGGACACGAGGTGAGCTAGGCGTGTCTCCCAATGTTGCTGCTCGGTCATGTCAAGACTGGTCAGCAGGCTGAGGTCCAGTGGAAGCTTGGCGACGGGCTTGAGCAGCACCGGCACGACCGGCCACGTCGAATGCTCGGCCCCGTAGTGGCTGGCCAGCAGCTTCACGAACTCGACGCGTGGGTCGGTAAGGAACGCCGGGGTGATGACGAGCACGACTCGGTCAGACCGCTCCACGGCATCGACGAACTGGCTGACCGTCGGCTGCCCCAACCGGAACTGGGACTCTTCGAGGCAGCGCACCCCCGCGAGGCGCAGGCCAGAGAGCAGAAAACCTTCGGTCCAGTCCAGATCTTCGAGGGCGCAGAAGACGAACACGTCGAACCGGCCGTCAGGGGTTGCCGGCCGTGGCTCTTCCGGTGGTGTGCTCACGGGCGTCTCACCGTCCACCGGACGACCTCAGCGATCGCACCAGCCGACTGGCGGCAGGCTGGTCCAGCAACCGGTAGCCGACGTTCCCAAGATGGACCGGCGGGAAGGGCGAGAGCGAGTCATCTGCGGCGCGCGCCGGTGCGCTCGGGAGTACGCGCATCCAGAGTGCGGTCCGGGTACCGGCCACGGCAGTGCCCACGAGCGACAGGTCGCGGGTGGTGAACGCCTCGTCCACGGTGACCGCCGCACCGAGCTGAGGCAGGAGACTCACGCAGCCCAGCCCTCCGCACCGCTTCAGGGCACCGGGGAGCTGGGCGAGCACCAAATGCTGACGCCGCATCCTGCCGAGGTCGCCTGAGGGGTCCATGACCCAGCGCCCGTCGATGAGTTCCTCGTACTCTCTCGACCGGATGTAGGAGAGCGCCTGTGCCCCGTCGAGCTTCTGCGCCCCGCCACGCAGTCGGAGTCCACTGTGCCGGTCGCGCACGGGATGGGGCACGTCCACCTCCACCCCACCGACGCGCTCCACCGCTCGGGTCAGCGCTGCGAACTCGAGCTCGACGTAGTGGTGGATCGGCAAGCCGGTGAGCGATCTCACCGCTTCGATCATCGCCGGCCCGCCGTACTCCAGGGCACCACCCAGTTTGCCGTCGCCGTGACCCACGACGTGGACGCGCACGTCACGGGGAATGCTCAGGACGCGAACGGGGGCGGTACCGTCAAAGGCCCAGACCATGATCGCATCCGCTCGCTCGCCTCGGATGTCTCTGGCCGAACCCACCCGCACCCGACGTTGGTCGCTACCGACGACGAGGTAGATCTCGGGATCGGACCCCGTCGGCAGGTCCAGGTCCCGGGCGTTGACATCGTTTCGCTCGACTGCGGCCAACGCCAGCGCGACCGCCACGTCCTCCGTCGATGGCGGACCGAACAGCCACGTGCTACCGAGCACGAGGGTGACCAGGATGGCCGCGCCCGCGGCCACGGCACCCGCGTGCGGCGGTCTCACGGCCCGGATTGGTCGGTCGGTGTGGGTGGGGTGAAGGACGTCGTGCCCGTCGGGGACGTGACCATTGTCGTAGGGCTGTTGGTCGTGGGGGTGCTGGTCGTGGGGGTGGTGCTCGTCTGCGACAGCGGCGTCGTTGTCTCCCCGGTGGGTTCGGTGTGAGGGCACCCTGCGGTGGCCAGCGCCGCCAGGATCATGATGAGGGCACGGACGGACCCGACACGCATCGACGAGCGCACTCTCACACCCGTAGCTCCCTGTTGCGGCCTCATGCGACACCCCATCGAAACCCCGTCGGCGAACAATGCCTCCACCGTCAAAGGTAGCCCTGTCAGATAGCGTCTGAGCCACAAATGGGACGATCCACCTCCGAAGGTTTCTCGAACCACCCCTCGTCGCGAGAGCACGCGGACGGATCCGGACGGTTTCCAGGCCCACTTAAGGGACCTGATTCAACGAGGGCCCATCCGCTCAGAGGAGCCAGAACCGTAGGACAAAGCCGGGCCGAGACGAGAAACGCCGGCCAGCTCCGCGAAGGGGCTGGCCGGCGTCTCCGCAGGTGACTGGCGGTGGCGGTGGGATTTGAACCCACGGTGGAGTTACCCCCACACACGCTTTCGAGGCGTGCTCCTTAGGCCGCTCGGACACGCCACCGAGACGAGACCTTACCCGAGCCGGCGGCCCTCGAAGAAATCCACCAGCAGGGCCGCTGACTCCTGCGCCCGCACGCCGCCGACCACCGGCACCGGGTGCGTGGCGAGCGGGTCGCGGGTCAGGTCCCACACCGAGCCACAGGCTCCCGCTTTGGGGTCCCACGCGGCGAAGACGATGCGCTCGACCCGGGATGCCATCGCCGCGCCCGCGCACATCACGCACGGCTCGAGGGTGGCGATGAGCGTGCAGCCGCTGAGCCGCCAGGTGCCGAGGGCCTCCGCCGCGGCGCGCAGGGCCAGCACCTCGGCGTGGCCCGTGGGGTCGCCGAGCTTCTCGCGCACGTTCTGCCCGCGGCCGACCACGGCGCCGTCCGCGTCGATCACGACCGCGCCGACCGGCACGTCCTGAGAGCCGAGCGCCGCGCGAGCGAGCGTGAAGGCCTCGTCGAGCCCAGCGGCATCCGCTTCGTCGGATGCGGTCTCGGCGCGGGCTTTGCGTTCTGCTCTCACACGCTAAGTTTCCCCTATGGACGTTCACGTCGCCGACCACCCGCTCATCGCCCACAAGCTGACCTATCTGCGCGACAAGCGGACCGACAGCCCGACGTTCCGCCGGCTGGCCGAAGAGCTCGTGACTCTGCTCGCCTACGAGGCCACCCGAGAGGTGCGCACCGAGCCGTTCGACATCGAGACCCCGGTGGCGCCGACGACCGGCATCAAGCTGGCCAACCCCAAGCCGATCATCGTGCCGATCCTGCGGGCCGGGCTGGGCATGCTCGACGGCATGGTCAAGCTGCTGCCGAGCGCCGAGGTCGGCTTTCTCGGGATGATCCGCAACGAGGAGACGCTCGAGGTCTCGACCTACGCCAACCGGCTGCCCGACGACCTCACCGGTCGCCAGGTGTTCATCCTCGACCCGATGCTCGCGACCGGCGGCACCCTGGTCATGGCGGTCGAGTACCTGACCGCGAAGGGCGCGCGTGACATCACGATCGTGTGCCTGCTCGCGGCACCCGAGGGGCTCGCTCACCTCGAGAGCGAGCTCGCGTCGACCGACATCCCGGTCAAGGTCGTGATCGGCACGGTCGACGAGCGGCTCAACGAGAAGGGCTATATCGTGCCGGGTCTCGGCGACGCCGGCGACCGCCTCTACGGCGTCGTCTGAC
>JAKDLG010000027.1 GCA_030452985.1 Humibacillus sp. | reverse complement strand
ACCACCCGGTGAGTTGACGACTGCTCGGTGTGTTGGCCGGCGCGGGGCGTTGCTGACGACCGGCGGCCGGTGAGACTACGGCTTGGGGCTGGGGGAGGGCGTCGGCGTGGCGCCGGCCGCACCCGCGGGCGAGGGCAGCTGCAGCAGGTTCTGGGTGCCCTGCGGCACCACGATGAGCGAGCCGGTGTGCTCCTTGAGCATGTCGATGTACTTGCTCATCAGCACCTGCTCGTTGAGGCGGTTCTGGCACTTCTCCGACGGCACCGGTACCACCTTGACGGCCGTCACCTTCTTGCCGTTGATCAGTTCCTCCTTCGACGTCGAGGTGGCGCCGCAGCGGATGATCTGGTCGGCGTCAGAGGTGGCCTGAGCCTCCGTCTTGGTGATCTCGGCGTCGGCGAGGGCCGTCTGCAGGTCGGCCTTGGCCGCCTCCGCGTTCGCGAGCGAGCTCTGCACCTTGTCGTAGTTGGCCTGCACGGTCTGGTCGAGCGTGATCGCCTTCGGGTCGACCTGCTCGACGGTGACACCGACGTCTCCGAGGCGGGTCTCGAGGCCGGTGGTGATGCGCTTGGCGAGGTCGGTGCGCGACTGTCGCACGGTGGCTGCGGTGAGGGTGGTGGGCGCGTCACGGGTGACGGAGGAGACGCCGGGCAGCACGGCGCGGCTGATGAAGGTCTCCTGGTCGGGGTACTGCCGGATGATCTCGGGCAGCATCGTCGGGTTGAGCGAGTAGCGGATCGTCACGTCGTAGACCACGGTGGCGTTGTCGCTCGTGACCGTCGACACGCGCCCGGAGGACTCGCCCTCTGCGAGCGAGATCGTCTGGTTGCGGATGTCGAAGACGATGAGGTCCTGCCACGGGGCCTTGAGGTGGATGCCGGTGGCACTGATCGCGTCGTCGCCCACCGTTCCGAAGGTCTTGGTCACTGCGGCCTCACCGGCATCCAGGCGGTAGAAGCAGGCGCTGCCGAACAGGATCACGGCCAGTGCGAAGGGGATCGCGGCGTAGCGGTGCAGGTTCCACTTGTGGTTCCTCAGGCGCAGCAGCACGACACCGACGGCGACGAGCAACAGGGCGAAGACGATCGAGACCATGGTGAGAGCTGACCTGCACTTTCGAGATGACGGGGGTGAAGCGGGCGAGGGGAGAGGCTGACGGGCTCTGCTGGCGAGTGAACACGCACGAGGTGTGTCAGGGTGACTCACGATGTCGGTCGCCCGTGGCAAGGTTGACGTCATGTCGACCGCTGCCGTTCCACCGCTGGTGCTCATCAGTGGGCCGGAGGAGGTCTTGGCCGAACGGGCCCTCGCGACGGTGCTCTCCGGGGCCAAGGTAGCCGACGTCGAGGTCATCACGCTCGAGGCAGCGACCTACGAGCCGGGCTCGATCCAGGTGCACGCCAGCCCGTCGCTCTTCGGTGGTGATACCTGCATCGTGGTGCGCGACGTCCACGAGGCCACTGACGAGCTGCAGCTCGATGTGCTCGGTCTGGTGGCCGCCCCTGCGCCCGACGTCTCGCTCGTCGTCGTGCACGGCGGCGGGCCGAGGGGGCGCAGGATCATCGATGCCATGAAGAAGGCGGGGGCCACTGTCGTCGAGTGTCCGGCCATCAAGTCCGACCGCGACAAGACCGACTTCGTGCAGCGCGAGTTCGCTGCCGCTCGACGCAAGATCACCGGGGAAGGAGTGCGCGCCCTCATCGAGGCGGTCGGCAAAGACCTGCGTGAGCTCGCCTCGGCCTGCGCCCAGCTGGTTGCCGACACTGAGGGGACGATCGACGACGCTGTGGTCGACACCTACCACGGCGGCAAGGTCGAGGCGACCGGCTTCCGGGTCGCCGACGCCACCGTCGCGGGCCAGACCGGCGAGGCGCTCCGGCTGCTGCGCCACGCCATCGCCTCGGGTGTCGACCCGGTGCCGATCGTGGCCGTGCTCGCCTCGCAGCTGCGTCAGCTCATCAAGGTCGGCTCGGCCGGACGGGGTAGCTCGGCCCAGCTGGCCAAGAGCCTCGGGATGGCCCCGTGGCAGATCGACAAGGCCCGCCGGACGGTCGGCCATTGGAGCGGTGACGGTCTCGGCGTGGCGCTGCAGGCGGTGGCCGCCGCCGACTTCGAGGTCAAGGGCGGTGGCCGTGACCCGGTCTACGCCGTCGAGCGCGCGATTCTGACCGTGACCCGCGCTCGCGGCATCCGCTAGCTGCGTCCACGCGCCCTTTCTGCGCGACGCGCCGCGCGACGCGCGAAGGGTGTGGTCTCGACGACACCGACTGCGCGACGCGCCGCGCGACGCGCGAAGGGTGTGGCCTCGACGACACCGACTGCGCGACGCGCCGCGCGACGCGCGAAGGGTGTGGCCCCGACGACACCGACTGCGCGACGCGCCGCGCGACGCGCAGGTCAACGCCGTGCGAGCGGCATCCTTCGGTTTGGAATGGTCCACCCGGCGCTGCTAGATTTGGCCTCCGCGAGCGCGCTGGGTCGTGCGCGCATTGCATCAACACGTGTCAACTGCTCACGCAAGGGCGCCCCATCGCCCGGTCCCGAGCAGACAGCCGCCCTCTAACGGCAACCACCAGACCAAACGAAAGATCCTTACGTGGCAAACATCAAGTCGCAGATCAAGCGCATCAAGACCAACGCGAAGCGCACCGAACGCAACCGTGCGGTCAAGAGTGAGCTTCGCACGTGGAACCGCAAGTTCCGCGAAGCGGCGGCGACCGGCGACAAGGACGCTGCCGCCGACGCCCTCAAGACCGCCTCGAAGAAGCTCGACAAGGCCGTGTCCAAGGGTGTCATCCACCAGAACCAGGCGGCCAACAAGAAGTCGGCGATGGCCAAGAAGGCCGCGTCACTCTGAGTTCCGCACTTCTGAACGGGCCCCTCACCTCAGGGTGGCGGGCCCGTTTTGTTGTTGGCCACCCGCGCACGTGCAGGTCAAGGCATCCATTCAGCTGGGTCGGGTCAGCGCCGCACGCTGGCGCGGGCACCGGCAATGACGAGGTCGTAGCGATCGCGGGGGAGGACTGAGCCTTCGCGGCGCACCGCCTCGGGGTCGACCCGGATCAGCCGGTTGACCCGAACCTCGCTCGGGCGACCTTTGCGATCCCAGGCTCCGGTGCCGATGTCGACCCACTCGCGGCCGGCCCGGCGCTCCTGCTGCTCGTCACGGTCGTGGTCCTTGCTCGTCAGCGCCAGCGCAACCAGTCCTTCGTCGTCGCGGCCGATCACCAGCACCGGTCGGTCCTTTCCCTGGGTGTGGTCCTCCTCGTAGGGAACCCAGGTCCACACGATCTCGCCCGGGTCGGGCCGACCGTCGGGCTTCGGTGCGTAGCGGGTGTCAGGCAGCTGATTCGCGTCGCCCGGGTAAGCAACCACATCAGAGGCGGATGCCGCACCGGCCCGAGCGGGGGTTCCGGTGGTGCCTTTCAAGGATGCCGGTCGCTTCGAGTCCGCCGGCCGGGACCGGCTCTGCGGTGCCACCAGATCACGAACGAATCGGGTCAGTCGGCCAAGGGTGCTGGACATGCGGGTCACGGTAGCGCGTGCCCGACTAGCATCTTCGTCGACCGGGTCGACGGGGACCTGTGCGAACCATCCACCGACGTCCCCGACCATGGAGAGCCCAGCTCGTGAGCCTCAACCAGCGCCGAACTGCTCTAGCGATCCTTGCCCTCGCCCTGGGTGGGTTCGCCATCGGCACCACCGAGTTCGTGACCATGGGGCTACTGCCACAGATTGCGGCCGGTACCGGAGTCGACATCGCAACAGGGGGACACTATGTCTCCGCCTACGCCATCGGTGTGGTCGTCGGGGCGCCCCTGATCGCCGTGCTGGCGACCAAGGTGGCCCGCAAGGGGCTGCTGATGACCCTGATGGCGTTCTTTGCTGCTGCCCACCTGCTCGTCGTGCTCGCCGACAGCTACGGCCAGGTCATGCTGGTGCGCTTCCTCGGCGGCATCCCGCACGGAGCCTTCTTCGGCATCGGTGCGCTGGTCGCGGCATCGCTCGTGTCGCACGAGCGGCGCACGGCCGCCATCGCCACGATCCTCGGAGGTCTCGGGGTGGCCAACGTCGTCGGCGTGCCCCTCGCGACGCTGATCGGTCAACGCTACGGCTGGCACGCTCCCTACGTGGCGGTGGGGATCATCGGGCTGGTGACGATCGGCGCGATCGGCGCCTGGTTGCCCAAGCTGCCCGCCCCCCGACAGGCCACCATGCGCAGTGAGCTCGGGGCGCTGCGCCGACCGCAGGTGTGGCTCGCCCTGCTCATCGGGACGGTCGGTTTCGGAGGCATGTTCGCGATGTACAGCTACATCACCCCGACCATGACCGAGCTCGCGGGGCTCGACGTGGCGCTCATCCCGTGGGTGCTGATGGCCTACGGCATCGGGATGGTCACCGGCATGTTCCTCGCCGGACGGGTGGCGCGGCGAGGCGTGATGGCCGGCATCATCGTCTCCCTGGGGGCGATCGCAGTGTTGCTGGCGCTCTTCGGTCCGGCCGCCCACACCCTCTGGCTCGCGGTCGTGATGGTGTTCCTGCTCGGTCTGCTGCCCTCCATCGTGGTGCCGCTGCTGCAGACCCGGCTGATGGACGTCGCCCACGAGGGCCAATCGCTGGCGGCCACGCTGAACCACTCGACCCTGAACACGGCCAACGCGCTCGGGGCCTGGCTCGGCTCTGTCGTGCTCGCTGCGGGCTGGGGATACGGTGCGCCGAGCCTCGTCGGGGCCGGTCTGGCCGTGCTCGGTGTCGCGATAGCGGTGCTGTCGTTCCGCCTCGAACGGCGTGACGCCGGCTCACCATCGACTCCGGTGGATGCCGTGTCGGTCCTACGCGCCTGACGGTCCCGCCCTCTGCGCGTCGCGCTGCGCGTCGCGCAAACGGTGTGGTCAATCCAGCACTTGTGGCGCGTCGCGCTGCGCGTCGCGCGGTTGGTGTCGTGGATCCAGCACTTGTGGCGCGTCGCGATGCGCGTCGCGCGGTTGGTGTTGTGGGGTGGGGGTTCGCGAAGTGAACAGCCTTGTTCGCTTGCGAACGCGCGAGTACCGTCGGCGTATGGCTGCAGACATGGCAGACCCCGGCGAGCCGGACAGCGCGGCCGACTGCGGTTCGGTCGACGCGCACCGCCACACCGATCTGCTCGACGCCGCCGTGAGCTATCTCGTGGCCCATCCACGAGCCTCCCTCGGCCAGATCGCGGCGGCCGCCGGAATGGGCCGAACCAGCCTCTTCAAGCGGTTCCCGACGCGGGACGCGCTCGAGCACGCCGTCGCCGTCAGAGCCCTGACGGTCTGTCACGCCGCCATCACGGGCGCTCGAGACGACACGGCATCCGACGGTGGGTTGCGCTCTCTCGTCGCGGCTCTGGTGCCCATCGGGCCGCAGCTGAACTTCATCTGGCGCACGCCTGCTCTCGACGTCGACGCGGAGGTGGTGCGGCAGTACCGAGCCATGGATGCCGCCCTCTATGCCGCCCTCGAACGCGCCCGTGGCGCCGGCGCGCTGCGCGACGACCGCCCCGGTTGGTGGCTGTCCCAGACTCTCTACGCCCTGGTGTACGTCGCGTGGGAGTCGGTGCGCGACGGCACGTTGGCTCGCCGGGACGCGCCCGACCTGGTGCTCGACACGCTGGTGGGCGGACTGGGTAGACGCCCCGCGCCCGAGCCGGTGGGGCTCTCGTGAGCACCCTGCACGACATCGGTACGGCCGGCCGGTTCGCCTCGTCCCTCTACCGGCAGCGGGCCGACCTCTGGTGGGCCGGGCGGGTGCGTGGCGACCTGCTGAGCCGGGTCCGGCTGCGCGAGGGGCGCCGCGACCCCTACCCGCTCTACGAGCAGATGCGGGCTCGTGGGCCGATTCTGCCGACGCGCCTCGGCAACTGGTCGACCACCAGCCACGCCCTCTGCAGCCAGGTGCTGCGCAGCCGTCAGTTCGGCACCCGCCCGCTCGAGAGCGCACCCGGGAACACCCCCATCGACCTGTCGTTCCTCGAGCTCAACGAGCCCGACCACACGCGGCTGCGCCGACTGGCCGCTCCCGCGTTCAGCCCCCGCATGATGTCGACGTACGAGACCCTCGTGACCGGCTGTGTCGACGACCTCATCGACCGAGCTGGCCGACGCGGATCGTTCGACCTCGTCGACGCCCTGGCGGCGCCCCTGCCCATCACGGTGATCACCTCGATGCTCGGCATCCCCGACGCCCACGCCGCCACCTTCCAGCGCTACGGGGCCGCCATCGGTGGAGCCATCGACGGCGTGCGGTCGGTCCGGCACGCCCGCGAGCTGCTGCGAGCCAACGTCGAGCTGGAGCGCCTCTTCGAGTCGCTGTTCGAGCTGCGCGCCCGCGAACCGCGCGACGATCTCGTGAGCGCGGTCGTCGCCGAACGGGGCGACACGATCGCACCCCACGAGCTGCTGCCGATGTGCCAGCTGCTGCTCATCGCCGGCTTCGAGACCACCGTGAACCTCGTGGGCAACGCCGTGCTCGCCCTGCAGCGCCATCCTGACCAGTGGCAGCGGCTCGTCGACGACCCGACCCTGGCCGGGTCAGCCGTGGAGGAGGTGCTGCGGCATGACCCGCCCGTGCAGGAGACGGCTCGGGTCGCCCACGCGCAGGTCGAGGTGGGCGGTGTGCCGGTGCGCAAGGGCCAGTACGTGATGGTGCTCATCGCCGGCGCCAACCGCGACCCCGACGTCTTCCGCGACCCGGAACGTCTCGACATCACCCGGGCATCGGCCGCTGACCACCTCGCCTTCTCGGGCGGCATCCACTACTGCCTCGGGGCGCCCCTGGCCCGGCTCGAGGCCACGGTGGCATTGCGACGGCTGGCCGAGCGGATGCCGTCACTTCGCCTCGACGGGCCGGTCGTCATGCGCCCCTCGGTCACGATCCGTGGGCCGCTCCACGTGCCGGTGCACGTCGCCGGGGCGCTCCCACGACCCCGGAGCGGGTCTCACGCCAGGCGGTGACCTGGCAGAGCAGAACACAGCACCGCGGATGGCGCCGCTGTGCTCTGCCCGGCTCAGGCCGAGGGCGGGGCGAAGCGGCCGGCCTCCGGGGCGGGAGCGTGAGGTGGCGCGGGTGGTGCCTCCTGCGCGGACATCTGGTTGGGCCAGTACGGCTGCTGTGCCGAGAACTGCAGGTTCGGCCAGTACGGCTGCGGCTGCCTTTCTTGGGCCCGTCCGTCGCTCGGGCCGGCACTCTGGGGCAGCTCGGGACGCGCCGCCGGAGTCGGAACGAAGCCGATCATCGCCGGCAGGGACCACGCCGTCGGGTCGATCGGCTGGGACCACAGCCACGGGGCTTTCGGGCGCCACAGCAGCCGGCCGGGGGTGCGCCGGTCACGCAACGCGTGCATGCGCCACACCAGCACCGGGTGCGAGGCGGTGGCGTTGGCGACCCACACGAAGAAGCCTGGCTCGACGAGCGCCCGGTCTGCCATCGCGTCGACGTCGACCGACCGGTTGAGGTACTTCCCCCCGGCCAGGGTCGCCATGGCACCCCGCGCGCCCTGTGGCACCAGCGCGTGGCCGTAGTTGTCGGCGGTGTACTCCTGGGCCCGGCTCAGGGTCGAGCCGAGCAGTGGAATCCACTGCGAGGCAAAGGTGCCCAGCATTCGCCAGTAGCTCGTGTGACCGGCCGCGATGTGCCCCACCTCGTGGGCGATGACGAACCGCAGAGCGTCGGGGTCGCGGGCCGCGCCGCCGACCTCGAGCAGGTCGCTGTAGACGATGACGAACCGGCGGAAGCCGTGGCCGGACGCGGCCGCGTTGATCAGACCGTTGCCGCCGACCACCCAGGCGTCGGGAACGTAGGGCAGCCCGGAGCGGGCGGCGGCATCGACGAGCATCGCGTGCGCCTCGGGGAACTGCTGACGCGTCAGTTTGATGCCGTTCAGTCGCTGCTGCGCCCAGAGCTGGCCACGGGCGAACCACAGCAGTACCGGGGCGAAGAGCAGCACGAGGGCGTAGACGTCGGGCGTCCGGCCCTCGTCGGCAGCGACCCCCATCTCGGCCAGGGCCAGTACGAGCAGCAGCAGCGAGCCCAGGATCGTGAACACCAGGGTCACGATCTCTCGGGGGTGGCGCACGGCGCGTCGCATCGGGAGCTGGGTGCCCGCGGGCACGGGCAGGAGTTCCATCGGTGGGGGGCGCATGAGACCACATTCTGCGTCATCGGGGGCGCCGTCCCAACCGAAGTGGGTGATTTCGGGTCCGGCGGAGCCGCGCAAACCCGGCCGGCAGCGGCAGCGAGGGGTGAACGGCATCCAGGAAAAGCGTGGGAGACTGGATCGGTCGCGTGGCGCCCGAGCCGCCCGCCCACTGCTCTCGACTACCCACCAACTCCTGCGAGGTTCGCCCCACCGTGTCGCCCATGGCCCGATCCGCGTTGGCCCCCAACGCCACGCCGCCGGACCTGATCCGCAACTTCTGCATCATCGCGCACATCGACCACGGCAAGTCGACCCTGGCCGACCGGATGCTGCAGCTCACCGGTGTCGTCGACGCGCGCGCCATGCGCGCGCAGTACCTCGACCGGATGGACATCGAGCGCGAGCGCGGCATCACGATCAAGAGCCAGGCCGTGCGGATGCCGTGGGCCGTGGACGCGACGAAGGAGCCTGTTCACGGCGAGACGGGTCGCGGCGAAGCCCCCGAGCAGTTGGTGTACTGCCTCAACATGATCGACACACCGGGCCACGTCGACTTCACCTACGAGGTGTCGCGCTCGCTGGCCGCCTGTGAGGGCGCCGTGCTGCTCGTCGACGCGGCTCAGGGCATCGAGGCGCAGACGCTGGCCAACCTCTACCTGGCGATGGAGAACGACCTCACCATCATCCCGGTGCTGAACAAGATCGACCTGCCCGCCGCGCAGCCGGAGAAGTACGCCGAAGAGCTGGCCAAGCTGATCGGCGGCGATCCCGACGACTGCCTTCGAGTCTCGGGCAAGACGGGGGAGGGGGTCGAGCCGCTGCTCGACCAGATCGTCAAGCAGCTGCCGGCTCCCACGGGTGACGCCGACGCGCCGGCCCGGGCGATGATCTTCGACTCGGTCTACGACACCTACCGCGGCGTCGTCACCTACGTTCGCGTCGTTGACGGCAACCTCAGCCCGCGCGAGAAGATCGTCATGATGTCGACCCGGGCGACCCACGAGCTGCTCGAGATCGGCGTCATCAGCCCCGAGCCCGTTCCGGGAAACGGCCTCGGGGTCGGCGAGGTGGGCTACCTCATCACCGGCGTGAAGGACGTGCGCCAGTCACGGGTCGGCGACACCGTCACCAACGCGAGCAAGCCGGCTGCTCACGACCTGGGTGGCTACCGTGACCCGAAGCCGATGGTCTTCTCGGGGCTCTTCCCGATCGACGGCTCCGACTACCCCGCCCTGCGCGAGGCGCTCGACAAGCTCAAGCTCAACGACGCCGCCCTCGTCTACGAGCCGGAGACGTCAGCCGCGCTGGGGTTCGGGTTCCGCTGCGGGTTCCTCGGCCTGCTGCACCTCGAGATCGTTCGCGAACGCCTCGAGCGTGAGTTCGGCCTCGACCTGATCTCGACCCAGCCGAACGTCGTCTACGACGTCGTGCTCGACGACGGCAAGTCCGTTCACGTCACGAACCCGAGCGAGTATCCCGACGGCAAGATCCGGGAGGTGAGCGAGCCGGTCGTGCGCGCCACGATCCTGGCCCCGAGCGAGTTCGTCGGTGCGATCATGGAGCTCTGCCAGCAGAAGCGCGGCAACCTGCGCGGGATGGACTATCTCTCCGAGGACCGCGTCGAGATGCGCTACACGCTGCCGCTCGCCGAGATCGTCTTCGACTTCTTCGACCAGCTGAAGTCGCGGACCCGTGGGTACGCCTCGCTCGACTACGAACCCGACGGCGACCAGGTGGCTGACCTCGTCAAGGTCGAGATCCTGCTGCAGGGCGAGACCGTCGACGCCTTCTCTGCCATCGTGCACAAGGACAAGGCCTACGGCTACGGCGTCATGATGGCCGGCAAGCTCAAGAACCTGATCCCGCGCCAACAGTTCGAGGTGCCGATCCAGGCCGCCATCGGCTCGCGCATCATCGCCCGCGAGAACATCCGGGCGATCCGCAAGGACGTCCTCGCCAAGTGCTACGGCGGCGACATCAGCCGTAAGCGCAAGCTGCTCGAGAAGCAGAAGGAGGGCAAGAAGCGAATGAAGATGGTCGGCCGCGTCGAGGTCCCCCAGGAGGCGTTCGTCGCCGCGCTGTCGAGCGACGGCGACAAGGGCAAGAAGTAGGGCGCGATCCGAGCGGTGCGTCGTACCGTGAGGTGTGACGTCCCAGCAGGAGCACGCCGAGCACCACGAGCAGCGGCCGAGCCCACGGCTGGCGTCGCTCGTCGACGCGGTGGTGGGCTACCGGCTCACCGGCTTTCCTGCTGGAGTGCACATCGGGATGCCGTCGAGCACCGTCACGCTGGTCATCCCGTTCGACGACGGGCTGACCCTCTCCGATCCGGGCCGCCCGGTGCCCCACCGATTCGACTCCGTGCTGGCTGGCCTCGCCACCGGCCCGACCCGCATCCACCACGACGGCAACCAGCACGGCATCCAGCTGGCGCTGCGCCCCGGCGCCGTACGAGCTCTCTTCGGGGTGCGGGCAGCAGAGCTAGCCGAGGGGTCGTTCGAGCTGCAGGACGTCATGGGCGCCGGGGTCGCCGACCTGCGTGACCAGCTGCACGAGACCGACTCGTGGTCACGGCGGTTCGACCTCGTCGAGCGGTCGTTGCTGGCCCGGCTGAGGGAGCCTCGGGCCCCGGCGCCCGAGCTGGCTGAGGCGTGGCGCCTGATCGGAGCCTCCCAGGGGGCTGCGCCGATCCGAGACGTGGCGCAGGTCGTCGGCTGGTCGATGCGCCGGCTTCAGCAGCAGTTCCGGGCCGAGCTCGGGGTGACGCCCAAGGCGGCCGCGCGGGTGCGCCGGTTCGAGCGGTCGGTGGCGCTGGTGTCGTCGGGCCGGATGCCGCTGACCGACGTCGCGCTGCGCTGTGGCTGGTCCGACCACGCGCACATGAACCGCGACTGGCGGGCCCTCGCCGGTACGTCGCCGACCCGCTGGCGCGCCGACTTCGCCCTGGGGGCGTTGTTACCTGCCCCGGGTGCGTGTTTTTCGGGGCCCACGTGGGGGCGCCTAAAACCTGTAACGGGGGGAGGCAGTGGAAGGTGATGCGCATTCGTCCAAGACGGCCGGTTCGACGTCGCCCAGACTGGGGGCATGGACACGACGACACCGACCCAGGCGACCCGCACCGACCACAACATCTGGGTCGGCCTCAGCTACGACGACCCCCGGGCAGCGCGAACCTGGCTGCGCCGACTCGGCTTCGTCGACGGCATTCTCGTCGAGGACCCGGACGGACACGTGCAGCACAGCGAGATGCTGTGGCCCGAAGGAGGCCGGGTGATGGTCAGCAGCCGCGGGAAGGCCGACGACACCTTCGTGGCGGGCGCCGGGCGTGCCACCGTCTACGTGGTGTGTGACGACCCGTCCGCGGTGTGGGCGCGCGCGGAGGCTTTGGGGGCCACGGTGGTGCGGCCGATGGAGGACACCGACTACGGCTCCCGCGGCTTCTCCATCGACGACGCCGAAGGCAACTCGTGGAGCTTCGGCACCTACGCCGGCTGAGGCTGGCCCGTCCGCCCAAGCGCGCCGAGGTGTCAGGGGGCGAGCAGCTTGCGGCGGAGGCGATCGGTGTCGCGCCTGGTCCAGTCGTGGTCGGCGAGCCACTGGTCGGCGCCGCCGTACTGCCGCTCGAGCGTGCCGAGCAGCAGCCGCATCGTGTCGGTCGTGGGTGACTGCTGGGCGACCGTCTTGTCCCGGAGGTTCGCCGCGTAGGCGGGCCGGCTGCGTAGCCGTTCGAGGATGAGCGGCACCCGCTCGGCCGAGGCGGCGAAGTCGGCGATGATCTCCTCGTCGAGCACCCCCACCGTCTTCAGGGCCAGGCCGACCACGGTTCCGGTGCGGTCCTTTCCGGCCGCGCAGTGCACGACCGCGGCACCTCGGCTGTCGGCGATGGCGTGCAGGGCGGCAATGACCGAGTCGGGTCTCTGTTCGAGGTAGGACAGGTAGTGCTTCGACCAGAACTCGTCGTGGCCGGGGCCAGCGGCCTGATCACCGGCAGTGGTCGCAGCGCGTGCGGAGCGCTCGGCCTGCTCGTCGACCTCCCACGGCAGACGACGCTCGGCCGCCGGGATGCCGCTCTCCGACGAGGAGTCTCGGTAGAGCGTGAAGTGGTGGTGGCGCACCCTGGCCACGGCGCGCAGCGGCCCCTCACCCTCCCTGACCACCTCCACGTCGGTGCGCAGGTCGACGACGTCGGTCAGGTCGTACCTCTCGATGAGCGAGCGCACGGACTCGACCGGCAGGTCCTGCAGGTTGTCAGAACGCAGCATCCGGTGGGGTTGGACGACATCTCCGGTAGCAGTGGGCAATCCGCCGAGGTCGCGCATGTTGACGACCCCGGCGAGCTCGATCCAGTTCGGTGACCTCATCCTTCGACGATAGGCGAGCGGGGCCGCCCGGGTGACCACCGACCGGTCACGGCCCGCACCCTCTCGTGCTCCGAGCTGGGGCCGGCACGAGACACGCCCCCCGCAGCGCTGCCGGCGGCGTAGTTTCACAGAACGGGTGTTCAGCGCCGGTCGTTCACTCGTCGGCCGATTCGGTCACGATGAACGGTTGCGGGTGGGTGTTCCATGGAGGTGGCCCGATTGACGGCACGAGGGTGGAGACGGGTGGCGGTCTCGGTACTCGCACCGGTTCTGGCGGCGGGCTTGTTCGTTGCGGGCCGGGCGAGTACCGACACGACGGTCGCTCAGGAAGCCGGCTACCAGGCGGGGAACAGCGCTGGGTATCTCAAGGGACTCAGAGCCGGCCAGGCGCAGGGGCGGCAGGAGGGCCGGGCCCTGCAAGAAGGCGCGGCGTTGCCCCCCGACTCCCGACAGCCGGTGCAGGACGCCTTCACCGCGGGGTACGCAGCGGGGGCGAACGACGTCTTCGGCCAGTACGACGGCGGTTGGTACCTGTCCACCCCGTACGTCATCACGCTCGAGCAGGGCAGCGCCCCGGCCGCCTACCGGATCGCCTCGCGCACGGTGCTGGCGCCGGGAGTCTCCTACTACCTCTGCCCGGGTGGGCATGCCGTGTGCCAGGCGCCACGTCCCTGACGTGGTGTGGATCCTGCACTCGCCGGTTGCGCAGCAGCGGTCAGTGCGGTTGTTCAGCAGGCTCCTGGTCTCGGGTTGGCCGACCGGGACTGACGGGGGGTCGGATCCTGAGACAATGGTGTCCATGTCGCCTTCCGCGCTGCCCGACGGCGACCCTGCTCCCGCATCGGGCCGCCTCCCGGCCTCCGCCCTTGAGGGGCTGGCCGACGTCGACCTGGGCGTCTACGTGCACGTGCCGTTCTGCACGGTGCGCTGCGGCTACTGCGACTTCAACACCTACACCCTGACCGAGCTGGGTGGCCGTGGGGCCCACGGCGCGTCCGTGGGGGTCGAGACGTACGCCGGGGTCGCGCTGCGCGAGATCGACCTCGCCCGGGAGGTGCTCGGTGACCGGTCTCCCGTCGTGTCAACGGTGTTCATCGGCGGCGGAACCCCGACGATGTTGCGCTCGGCCGACCTCGTCAAGGTTCTCGACGGCATCCGGCAGCGCTTCGGTCTCGTGGCCGATGCTGAGGTGACGACCGAGGCCAACCCCGACTCGGTCACACCCGAATCGCTCCACGAGCTCGCCGCCGGTGGGTTCACCCGGGTCTCGATCGGGATGCAGTCGGCCGTGCCAGACGTGCTGGCCACGCTCGAGCGCACCCACGACCCCGACAACGTGGCGCGAGCCGTGTCCGCTGCCCGCAACGTCGGGCTGCAGGTGAGCCTCGACCTCATCTACGGCACGCCGGGAGAGTCACTGGCCGACTGGCAGCGCAGCCTCGACGCCGTCGTGGCGCTGGCACCCGACCACGTCTCGGCCTACGCCCTCGTCGTCGAGGCGGGCACCAAGCTGGCGGCCCAGGTGCGTCGGGGCGAGGTCGCGATGCCCGACGACGACGACGAGGCCGACAAGTACGAGCTGGCCGACGAGGTGCTGGCTGCCGCCGGGTTGGGCTGGTACGAGGTGAGCAACTGGGCCACGTCGCCGAACACCCGGTGCCGTCACAACATCGCCTACTGGTCGGGCACCAACTGGTGGGGCATCGGCCCGGGCGCACACAGCCACGTGGGCGGGGTGCGGTGGTGGAACGTCAAGCATCCCAGCGCCTATGCCGCCCGGTTGGCCGACGGCGCGTCGCCGGCCCACGCCCGGGAGACGCTGACGGCCGGGCAGCGTCACGACGAGCGGGTGCTGCTCGGATCGAGGCTCGTCGACGGACTGCCCCTTGATCAGGTGCAGAGCTGGGGCCGTAGGGCCGTGGCCGGGCTCATCGCCGACGGGCTCGTCGACGGACCGTCAGCGCTCTCCGCAGGACGGGTTGTACTCACCCGGCGGGGGCGTCTGCTCGCCGACACCGTCGTCCACCGACTCCTGGCCCCCTGACAAGAAGGACCCGATGACCGACACGACGTTCGAGACTGATCGCACCCCAACGCGATTCGGACCGGCACAGGCCGCCGTGCTGGTGGCCGGTGCCCGCGGCACCTACGCCCGAGGGGTCACCAAACCGCTGGCGTGGCGAGAGCGTCAGCTGCGTGCCCTGCGCCGGATGCTGGTCGACAACGGCGACCTGCTCTGCGAAGCCCTGGCGGTCGACCTCGGCAAGAGTGCGACCGAGTCGATGATCACCGAGATCGGCTTCACCGTGAACGAGATCGACCACACCCTGAGGCACCTGCGGTCGTGGTTACGTCCCGAGCGCGTCCCGGTGCCGGTCACGCTGCCCTTCGCCAAGGCGCGCGTCATTCGTGAGCCGCTCGGTGTCGTGCTGGTCATCGCCCCGTGGAACTACCCGGTGCAGCTGGCCCTCACCCCACTGGCCGGAGCCCTGGCCGGCGGCAACGCGGTCGTGGTCAAGCCCAGTGAGGTCTCTCGTGCCTCGGCCCACGCGCTGAGCCAGCTGCTCCCTGCCTATCTCGACCAGGATGCCGTTCACGTGGTCGAGGGCGGGGTGCCCGAGACCACGGCCCTGCTCGCCCAGCGCTTCGACCACATCTTCTACACCGGCAACGGCGCGGTCGGGCGGGTCGTGCTCGAGGCCGCGGCGAAGCACCTGACGCCGGTCACCCTCGAGCTCGGCGGCAAGTCGCCCACCTACGTCGACGACACTGCCGATCTCGAGGCGGCGGCCCGCCGGATCGTCTGGGGCAAGTTCACCAACGCCGGCCAGACCTGCGTCGCGCCCGACTACGTGCTCGCCACCCGCGAGGTCATCGACGGCCTGTTGCCGTTGTTGACGCAGGCGATCGGCGACTTCTTCGGTGACGACCCGGCATCCTCGCCCGACTACGGCCGAATCATCAACGACCGTCACTTCGACCGGCTGTCGAACCTGATCGACCCGGCGCGGGTGGCGTCCGGGGGAGGCTGCGACGCCCGGAACCGCTACATCGAGCCGACCGTGCTCGATGGCATCACCGGCGACGACCTCGTCATGCAGGACGAGATCTTCGGGCCCGTTCTGCCGCTGGTGGAGGTCGCGGGCATCGATGCGGCCATCGACTTCATCAACGAACGTGACCAGCCCCTGGCGCTCTACCTCTTCACCGATGATGCCGCCACGCGACGACGTTTCGAGCGGGAGACCTCCTCCGGTGGTCTGGGGGTGAACATCCCGCTCGCCCACCTGTCGGTGCCCGACCTGCCGTTCGGCGGGGTGGGACCCAGCGGCATGGGTGCCTACCACGGCCGAGCCTCGATCGAGACGTTCACGCACGCCAAGGGCGTGCTGCGACAGCCCACGCGGCCCGACTCCACAGCCCTGGTCTACCCACCGTTCGCGGGCGTGAAGCAGCGGCTCGTGCAGCTGCTGCTGTCGCCCCGCCGACGACGCTGACGACACTGACGACGCTGACGACAGCCCTGGCCTTGGGGCAGCGTGGCGCCCTGGCTACCTAGCCCCGGCTCATATCACACCTGTCACGCTAGAACTCAGGGTTCACATAAAGATTGTTACGACTCAAGACCCACACGGCGTGGTGACTTGACTATCTTTTCCCGGGAGCACCCAACTTCTGGAGATATCGTGGCTGATTCTGACGTACGTCCTGCCCTGCGCCGACCGAGAAGGTGGCGCACCCGCGTCGGACTGCTCGCCATCGGCACCGTTCTGGCGCTCGTGGCCGGCGTCGGCCCGACCACGATCGCCGTCGCCGACGACAGCGTCGGAGGAGGTGACCCGTCCGCCACGAGCGGGCCGGAGAGCCCGCAGTCGGTCCAAGGTCCCGAGCCGGCGCCCATGGTCGACCCGGTGCAGAACGCCACCTCGTCCGAATGGATCGTGCTCTGCACCAGCTTCTCGCCGTGCAAGGCGGCCGGCTACGGCAACGACGGGTACGACGGCGTCTACCGGTCGAGCTTCTGGTCGCAGTACGGCGGTCACAACTGCACCAACTATGTCGCCTACCGGATGATCCGCAACGGCATGTCGAGCACCAGGCCCGCTGCCATCAGTGGGAACGCCCTCAACTGGGGGGTGGCACTGGCCCGTCAGACCAACGACTCGCCCGCGGTCGGCGCCGTGGCCTGGTGGGACAGCTCGTTCTCGGCGTCGGGGCACGTGGCCTACGTCGAACGGGTCGTGTCGTCGTCGGAGATCTACGTCTCCGAAGACAACTGGGGCGGTGACTTCCGGTGGCGCAAGATCACCCGCACCGGCGGCCGGTGGCCGAAGGGGTTCATCCACCTCAAGGACGTCGCGGCCTCCACTGCCGCGTCGTACCAGGCGATCACCCCGGCCAGACTGGTCGACACCCGCTCGGGGTTGGGCGCGAGCAGGAGCCAGGTGGGCGGCCGCAGCGAGATCAGCGTGCAGGTGGCCGGTCGTGGCGGCCTGCCGAGCGCAGGGGTGACGTCGGCAGTGCTGAACGTCACGGCCGTCAAGGCGAAGTCGTCGGGTTACCTGCGCGTCTACCCGTCGGGTTCGACGCGACCCCCGACGTCGAACGTCAACTACCGCACCGGTTGGACCGTCGCCAACCAAGTGGTGACCAAGGTGGGAACCGACGGCAAGGTCAAGGTCTACGCCTCGGGCACCACCGACGTGGTGGTGGACGTGGCCGGCTTTGCTCAGTCGAGCACCGGTCTGACCACCGTCACGCCCAAGCGCCTGCTCGACACGCGTACCGCCACCGGCGGTCATCGGGCGAAGGTCGGGGGCGGTGAGACCGTAGGTCTCACCGTGACCGGGTCGGGTGGCTTGCCCTCCAGCGCCGGTGCGGCCCTGCTCAACGTGACGGTGACGGAGCCCACAGCGCGAGGTTATGTCACGGCCTGGCCCTCGGGAGGTTCCCGGCCACCCACGTCGAACATCAACTACGACGCCGGTGACACCGTGGCCGGCCTGGTGCTGTCGAAAATCGGCTCCGATGGCCGGGTGAGCCTGCGGCCCAACACCGACTCACACCTCATCGTCGATGTCGTCGGGTGGGCCCCGTCGGGCTCGAACGTCGTGGGGCTGACCCCGGTGCGTCTGCTCGACACCCGTACCTCATCCGGCCGGCCGGCCGGCGGCACGAGCACCGCCATCAAGGTCACGGGTCGGTCGGGGGTCCCATCGACGGTGAAGGCGGTGCTGCTCAACGTGGTCATGGTGTCTCCGAGCACCTCGGGAGTGGCCGTGGTCTACCCCTCCGGTGTCAGTCGCCCCGGCACCTCCAACGTCAACTTCCGGGCCGGTCACACGATCGCGAACTCCGTCATGGCAAAGGTGGGCGCCGACGGCTACGTTCGGGTGTTCACGACCGCGAGCTCGCATCTCGTCGTCGACGTGCAGGGGTACGTGCGGTAGCCACCGATCTGCTCAGTCGGTGGTCGGCGCGGTGACGAAGTCGATGAGCTCCTCCACACTGGCCAGCAGGGTGGGCTCAAGGTCGGCGTAGCTGCGCACGGTGCCGAGGATGCGCTTCCAGGCTCGCGCGATATCAGCCTGGGTGTCGTGCGGCCAGCCGAGCGCTGCGCAGATGCCGTGCTTCCACGAGGTTCCCCGGGGAATGACCGGCCACCGCTCCCAGCCCAGCCGCTCAGGTCGCACCGACTGCCACACGTCGACATACGGATGGCCGAGGACCAGCACGTCGTTCTTCAGCCCGGGGAGGGCGCGCGCCTGATCGACGATGCGCGCCTCCTTGGTGCCGGGCACGAGATGGTCGACCAGGACCCCGATCCGCCGGCCGGGCCCCGGGCCGAAGTCGGTGATGATGCCGGCCAGGTCGTCGACGCCGTCCATCAGCTCGACGACGACTCCCTCGACACGCAGGTCATCGCCCCAGACCTTCTCGACGAGCTCGGCGTCGTGCCGCCCTTCGACGTAGAGGCGCGAGCCGCTGGCGACCCGGGCCCGGGCGCCGTGCACGGCGACCGACCCGCTCGCCGTGCGGGCCTGCGCCTGTCGCGCGGTGGCCAGGGCGGCCTCGGAGGCCACGCGGGGGGCGGTGAGCGTGACGGGTCGCCCGTCGACCTGGAATCCGGGCCCCAGTGGGAACCCCTTGGTGCGCCCCCGCCGATCCTCGAGGTGTACGACGTGCATCCGACCGGCTTTCTCGACGCGAACCACCGCGCCGACCCAACCGGTCTCGACCTCCTCCACGACGAGGCCCCGCTCGGCGGCCACCGGGGTCGACCGACCACGCTTCGGCGCCTTCCAGTCACCGGACAACACGTCGGCGCCGTAACGGTCGGAGGGGCGGGGCGGTAGCTGCGACACGATCAGTGATCGTAGGCCGTCGCCGCTCTGCTGCCCCCTCGCCACGCACGCACTCCGACCAGGCATCTGAAGGCGGCCTTCGATCGACGACAGGATGGGCCGGGCGCGGGGAGTAGCAGGCAGGGAGCGCACGGCCGCTGAGCGGCTTACCGTAGTGAAGTCGGAACTGACGGCGGATCGTCGTAGACTTGGCACTCGAATCGAGAGAGTGCCAGATCACGGCCGGACGAGGAGGGAGGGCGAGATGAGCGAGGACCGCAGGCTGATGGTGCTGCGTGCGATCGTCCAGGACTACGTCCACACCTCCGAACCCGTGGGTAGCAAGGCCCTGGTCGAACGCCACCACCTCGGCGTGAGTGCCGCGACCGTGCGCAACGACATGGCCCTGCTCGAGGAGGAGGGCCTCATCCACGCGCCGCACACGTCGGCCGGCCGGGTGCCCACCGACGCCGGGTACCGCGTGTTCGTCGACCGGCTCAGTGCCATCAAGCCGCTGAGTCATGGTGAGAAGCGGGCGATCAGCCAGTTCCTCGAGGGCGCCGTCGATCTCGACGACGTCGTCGACCGCACGGTGCGACTGCTGGCCAGCCTCACCCGGCAGGTCGCCGTGGTCCAGTACCCGTCGCTGACGCGCTCGACCGTTCGCCACATCGAGCTGGTGCCGCTCGGAGCCCGTCACCTCATGGTGGTGCTCATCGTCAATACCGGGCGCGTCGAACAGCGTGTCATCGAGCTCGACCCGGTGCTGTCGGGTGCCGAAGGCGAAGCGGTCGTCTCCCGGTTGCGTTCTTCCATCAACGAGGTGGCCTCCGGAGTTCCCTTCACCGCGGCGGCCACGCGACTGCGATCGCTCGTCGACGCGGCCGACGAGGTCGACCGGCCCGCCCTGCGCACCGTGGTGTCTGCTCTGGCCGACGCCCTCGTGGAGGAACGCGAGGAGCGGGTCGTGCTGGCCGGGCAGTCCAACCTCGCGCGCGCCGGCGCCGACTTCCCCCGGTCGATCGGCCCGATCCTCGAGGCGCTCGAGGAGCACGTCGTGCTGCTGCGACTGCTCGGGCAGCTCACCGATGAGCCCGACCTCGTCTCGGTGCGCATCGGTGCCGAGAACCCGGTGACGGGGCTGCAGTCGACCTCGCTGGTCTCGATGGGCTACGGCTCGGGCGTCGAGCGGGTGGCCAGCCTCGGGGTGCTGGGGCCGACCCGCATGGACTACCCCACGACCATGGCCTCCGTGCGAGCGGTGGCACGCTACGTCTCCGAGATCCTCGACGAGAACTCCTCGACGTGACCACGTCTTTTCCGGCCTGGCGCCCGCAGGGCCTGGCCACCGCGCTCGACCTGGGTCCGAACCGCTCCCAGCCAGAATGAACCGCCAGAACCAACCGCAGCAACCGCACTGACAGGATCACCCGCTTGAACGACTACTACGCCGTGCTCGGTGTCTCCACCAACGCCAGTCAGGAGGAGATCAAGAAGGCCTACCGACGCCAGGCCAGAAAGCTGCACCCCGACGTCAATCCCGGCGCTGACGCGGAAGAGGAGTTCAAGCGCGTCTCGCAGGCCTACGAGGTGCTCTCCGACCCCGAGAAGCGCCAGTCGTTCGACATGGGCGCCGACCCGTTCGCCACCGGCGCCGGTGCCGGCGGCGCCGGTCAGGGCTTCTCGTTCAGCGATGTCATGGACGCCTTCTTCGGTGCCGGCGCCACGGCCGGTGGCCGCGGACCGCGCCCGCGTGTCCAGCGTGGGCAGGACGCCCTCGTTCGGCTCGACCTCGACCTCTCGAAGGCGGTGTTCGGTTCCGAGGAGGAGCTGGTCATCGACACGGCGACCGGGTGCTCGACGTGTGGCGGCGACGGCGCCCAGCCCGGCACCGGCCGCCAGACGTGCCCGATCTGTCAGGGACGCGGTGAGGTGCAGCAGGTGCAGCGCAGCTTCCTCGGCCAGGTCATGACGTCGCGGCCGTGCGTCAACTGCCAGGGGTTCGGCTCGACTCTCACCGACCCCTGCCACGAGTGCTCGGGCGACGGACGCGTTCGGCTGCGACGAACGCTGAAGCTCAAGGTGCCGGCCGGCGTCGACACCGGCACGCGCATCCAGCTCTCCGGCGAGGGCGAGGTGGGGCCTGGAAACGGCCCGGCCGGTGACGTCTACGTCGAGATCAAGGTGGCGAACCACGACACCTACACGCGGCGAGGCGACGACCTCCACGCGACGGTTCCGCTGCCGATGGCCGCGGCCGCCCTCGGTACGTCGATGAAGCTGTCGACCTTCGACGGCATGCAGGACCTCGACATCGTGGCCGGAACCCAGACCGGCGACATCATGACGATGCGCGGGCTGGGCGTCACCCACCTGCGACACGGGGGTCGTGGTGACCTGCACGTGCACGCCAACGTGCTCACGCCCACCAAGGTCACCGACGAGCAGGCCGAGCTGCTGCGACAGTTCGCCGCGCTGCGCGGCGAGGAACGGCCAGAGGGTCGTCTCCAGCCCAACAAGGGCCTGTTCGGCAAGATCCGCGACGCGCTCAAGGACAAGTGAGGCAGCTGACCCGTCGCGCCACGCCGGGCCGGATGGCGTCTACGTGACCCACCTGCTCTTCCTCGGTGACCCACTGGCGGTGGCCGACGCCGTCGTCGGGGCGTCGACCACCCTCGACGGGGCCGAGGGCCGACACGCGGCGACTGTCGTCAGGGTGCGTCCGGGTCAGTGCTTCTACGTCTCTGACGGGTGCGGTCGGCGGGTGCTGGTCGAGGCGGCATCCGTCGACCGTTCTGTCGTACGGGGCACCGTGCTGGCCGTGGAGGACGAACCGGCGCCGTCGCCCGTCTTCGTGCTGGTACAGGCCCTGGCCAAGGGTGACCGTGACGAACAGGCCATCGAGGCGGCCACCGAGCTCGGCGTCGACGAGGTGGTGCCTTGGCAGGCCGAGCGCAGTGTCGTCGTGTGGCGACCCGACCGGGTGGCCCGGGCGCTCTCGCGCTGGGAGGCGGTGGTGACGCGAGCTACCAAGCAGTCGCGGCGATCCCGGATGCCGTTCACCTCCGGCCCGGTCGACCTGCCCGGACTTCTCGAGCGGATCAACCGCAGCACTCTCACGGTGGTGCTGCACGAGGATGCCGAGCGCCCGCTGTCGAACGTCGCGCTGCCCGAGTCGGGCGAGGTGCTCGTCGTGGTGGGCCCTGAGGGGGGCATCAGCGACCGTGAGCTCGACGCTCTGGTTGCAGCCGGCGCCCGGCCGGTACGACTGGGCCGGACCATCCTGCGGGCGTCGTCGGCCGGCCCGGCCGCCTTGGCCGTGCTCAGCGCCCGCGCCCGCTGGCAGTGACGGCCCCAGGAGCGCAAGCGCCTCACTTCACCGTGAAGGGCCTCTTCTGTTCGGCGCTGACCGACCCGTCCTTGGCGCTCTCCTCGTAGACCCGGATGACGTAGCCGCCGGGGGAGAGCTTGCCGAGGGGCACGGTGAACTTTGCCCGTGCGGGGGCCGACGTGGCGGCCGTGACGGCGCCCTTGGAGACGACCCTCCCACTCTGGAGCAGCTGCCAGACGACGTTGGCCTCGTTCGTGCTCGCGAGGCCCGTCGCGGTCACCGCGGTGCCCGACGCGATGACCTGGCCGCGAGCCGGGCTGTCGATCCACAGGGGCGACAGCAGTGAGTACACCTCGCCCGCGTCGGTCGGTCGTGTGTACGTGCCCGACGTCGGCTGCCCCGGCGCCACCGCATCGCCTCCGTCGGCGAGGGTGAACGTGACCTGGAGCGGGCCCGGGGCGGCGGCCGCCGTGGCGGTCCAGACCAGCTGCTGAACGGCCACGGCCGAGTTCGCGGTCGACAGGCCGGTGAGCCCGCGCGACAGCTCGAGCCGGATGCCGTCAGCCGTCACCTCGCCGCCCACCAGGTCGATGCCCGCCCACCGGGACCGGTACCCCGAACCGTCGGGGGCGCTGCTCATCGCCGTGCGTACGGCGGCCACGACCTTGGTGGTCGGTGACACCGGGTTCGTCACGTCGGCGCGGACGAACTCGCGGAACAGCACGTCGTTGCCCTGTCGGTCGCCGACGTAGTAGACCGGCACCGAGGCCGAGGTCACGGCCGGGGGTGGGGTCGTGTTCGTGGTGGTCGTCGGGGCTGCGCTGGTCGTGGTCGCCGCAGTGGTCGGCCGCGACACCACCACCGGCGACGAGGCGGTCTGGGTGGGCACGCTCGAGGGCCCGGTGGAGGTCGGCAGGGTCGAGGGCGAGGTGCTTCCCGATGACGCGGAGTCGACGGCGGCTCTCGTCGTCGGCCCCCCGACCACCGGTGGGGCGTTGCCCTGCCGGTTGCCGACCACGAGGGCGCCCCCCACCACGACCGCGGCGGCAGCGGCCGCCGCCACGGGCAGGAGCCAGCGTCGGTGTCGGGCCGCCGAGACCGACTCGGCCTGGCCGGCCGCCAGAATGGCGTCAAGGCGGTTGCCCGGGGTGATCCGGTCGGCCTCATCGTGCAGGGCAGCGCGCAGGCCGACCTCGACGTCGCGCAGCTCCGAGCCGATCATGACCGGCTCGTCGGACGCGGGCGGTCGAGGCGGTGACTCGCGCCCGTGACGATCGGCGGGAAGGTGCTCGTCGGGGGTCATGTCTGCTCCGTGGGGTCGTTCGACAGTTCAGGTTGATCAGGGTGGTCCGTGTGGTCGGGGTGGTGGACGCTCATGGATCGTCGGAGCGTGCTCAGCCCACGGTGGGCGTGCGCCTTGACGGTGCCGGCCGAGATCTCGAGGGCTGCGGCGATCTGGGCCTCGCTGAGGTCGGCGTAGTAGCGCAGCACGAGAACCTCGCGCTGGCGGGTCGGAAGTGTGCCCAGGGCATCGACCATGGCCTCGCGCTCGACGGCATCCATCGCCTTGGCCTCGGCGCTGTCGAGGCTGGCCCGTCCGGGCGCGTCGGCGGCGGCGGCCTCCTTGACGTTCTGCCGGTCGACGACCACGCGGTGGCGCTGCACCGACCGGCAGCCGTTGACGACCGCTGTCTGCAGGTAGCCCACGACTCGCCCGCCCTCGCGGATCGAGCTCCAGTGTCGGTGAGTGGCCACGAAGGCGTCCTGCACGACGTCCTCGGCGGCGAGCTGGTCGCGCAGCAGCAACCAGGCCAGCCTTACCAGCCGGTTCCAGTGGGCGGCATAGAGGTCGGCGATGCCGCGGTCGGCGGACACGCTGGACCCGTTGAACACCGTCGCAGGCGTGGCCCCGCGGGACCCGGATGCCGCAGTCGGACCGGTGCGGACAGACCGCCGTTCTTCGGGATGGGCGCCACCGAGCTCGCTCTCAGCCATGCCCAACGCTCTCACGACCAGGAGACGCCCAGGTGCGGCTTCTGGTTGACCTCTACAGTGCTGGGATGAGCGAAGACTGCCTGTTCTGCCGCATCGTGTCCGGCGAGCTACCCACGGACCTGCTGGCCGAGAGCGAACGATCGATCGCGTTCCGCGACATCAACCCGCAGGCCCCGGTGCACGTGCTCGTGGTGCCGAGGCGCCACGTGCCGAACGTGGGCGCACTGGCCGCGGCCTCGAGCGACGACCTCGCCGACGTGTTCGCGCTGGTGTCGCAGGTGGCGCGTTCGGAGGGGGTGGCCGAGAACCACCGTGTCGTCTTCAACACCGGTGCGGGGGCGGGCCAGACCATCTTCCACGCGCACGCTCACGTGCTGGGCGGGGCCGACTTCAGCGAGCACGGGCTGGGGCTCTGACGGTGGCCGAGGATGCCGCCGCCACGACGGTGGCCCCGGCCGAACCGACCGGTCCGAGCACCCGCCCGTCCGCCGACAAGCCCGACCCGGTCGACGACACGGTCACCACGCACCACGTTCTCGAGGTGGACGGCGCGAGACTGGAGTACACGGCAACCACGGGCCGCATCGTGCTGCGCGAGGAGGAGCACACCGACGGCACGTTCGGCGGCAACCGGGCCAGGGCCGAGCTCTCGATCACCAGCTATGTGCTGGACGGCACCGACCCGCGCACGCGACCGGTGACCTTCGCCTTCAACGGTGGCCCCGGCAGCTCGAGCGTCTGGCTGCATCTGGGCCTGCTCGGCCCTCGGCGGGTCGTCGGTGGAGACGCCGGCGCCCTCGCGGCCCCGCCTTACGACCTGGTGCCGAACCCCGACTCGCTGCTGACCGTCAGCGACCTCGTCTTCATCGACCCCGTCTCGACCGGCTACTCGAGGTCGGTCGAGGGGGGCAAGCCCGGCGACTATCACGCCTACCAGAAGGACATCGAGTCGGTCGGTGAGCTGATCCGGCTCTGGACCTCGCGAAACCGGCGCTGGATGTCACCGAAGTTCGTCGCCGGTGAGTCGTACGGCACGCTGCGCGGGGCCGCCCTCACGGCTCACCTGCAGGAGCGCTACGGCATGTTCCTCAACGGGCTCATCCTCATCTCCAGCGTGCTCGACCTGAGCTCGGTCGACTTCGACAAACAGCGCAACGACCGGGCGCACGCCCTCTACCTGCCGACCTACGCCGCCATCGCGCACGTGCACGGTCGACACCCAGGCCGCACTCTCGAGGAGCTGCTGGCCGAGGCGGAGGCTTATGCGGCCCGTGACTACCCGTGGGTGCTCAGCCGCGGTTCGCGGCTCACGGCATCCGAACGCAGTGACGCGGTGGCGACCCTCGCCCGGCTCAGCGGGCTCACGGAGGGCTACGTCGACCGGGCCGACCTGCGCATCGAACACTGGCGCTACTTCACCGAGCTGCTCCGCGACGAGCGCCTCAGTGTCGGGCGGCTCGACGGTCGTTTCACGGGCCCGGCGGCGCGGGCCATCGCCGAAGAGATGGATGCCGACCCGTCGATGGACGCGATCGCGGGTCCGTACGCGGCCGCCTGGAACCACTACGTCCGCGACGACCTCGGCTACGAGAGCGACCTGCACTACGAGCAGATCACCTCGCGGGTGCACCCATGGTCGTTCAAGGACTTCGAGGGCCGCCCGATCGACGTGTCACCGCTGCTGGAACGGGCGATGCGCCAGAACCCCCACCTTCGGGTGCATGTCGCCTACGGCTGGTACGACGGGGCCACCCCCTACTTCGCGGCGCAGGACGTCATCGCGCACCTGCAGCTGCCGCCACAGCTGCGTCCCAACATCGAGCACCGGTACTACCCGGCCGGCCACATGATGTACCTCCACGAACCCTCCCGGGTGCAGCAGAGCGCCGACCTCGCCGACTTCCTGGTGAGGGCCGCGACACAGGGACCGTAGAATCAGGGGCAACATGACTGATGCCGAAGCCGTGAACCCCGACCTCACCCCCGTCACACCCGCCAGCGAGCGCTCGCAGCGTTCGGACGCCGCCACCGCGGGACCGCTGCTCGTCCGCGAGGTGCCGCCGCCGATCGAGATGGTGGCCCTGCTCGGCCCACGCGATGAGCTGCTGCGCACCATGGAGCGCCAGTTCCCGCTGGTCGACACCCACGTTCGCGGCAACGAGATGACCTTCACCGGCCCGGCCCCCGAGCTCGAGATCATTGACGGCCTCGTCGACGAGCTGCTGACGATCGTCTCCACCGGGCAGCTGCTCAACCGTGACGCCGTCGAGCGCTCGATCTCGATGCTGCGCAGCCAGACCGTCGAGCGGCCGGCCGACGTGCTCACGATGAACATCGTGAGCAACCGGGGCCGCACGATCCGGCCCAAGACCCTGAACCAGAAGCGGTACGTCGATGCCATCGACCAGCACACCGTCGTGTTCGGCATCGGTCCGGCCGGCACGGGCAAAACCTACCTCGCCATGGCCAAGGCGGTGGCGGCATTGCAGGCCAAGCAGGTGAACCGCATCATCCTGACCCGGCCGGCGGTCGAGGCGGGGGAGCGTCTCGGCTTTCTCCCTGGAACCCTCAACGACAAGATCGACCCGTACCTGCGACCGCTCTACGACGCCCTGCACGACATGGTCAGCCCCGAGACGATCCCTCGGCTGATGGCCGCGGGCACGATCGAGGTGGCCCCGCTGGCCTACATGCGGGGGCGGTCGCTCAACGATGCGTTCATCATCCTCGACGAGGCGCAGAACACCTCCAGCGAGCAGATGAAGATGTTCCTGACCCGGCTCGGCTTCGGCTCGAAGATGGTCGTCACCGGCGACATCACCCAGGTCGACCTGCCCGGCGGCACGAAGTCGGGGCTGCGTATCGTGCGCGACATCCTCGGCGACGTCGACGACATCCACTTCGCCGAGCTGACCTCGCACGACGTCGTGCGCCACCGGCTGGTCAGCGCCATCGTCGACGCCTACGAGCGAGACGACCTGCGCACCGAGAAGCAGCGTCGCGGCGCGGAGAAGGCCGCCCGAGCAGCGAAGAGTGCCGCAGCTGCGCGCCCGGCGAGGGGGGCGCGCGCATGAGCATCGACGTGCTGAACGAGACCGACGCCCAGGTCGACGAGCTCGAGCTGCTCGCCTGCGCCCGCTACGTTCTTGCGCAGATGAAGGTCCACCCCCAGGCCGACCTGTGCATCAAGCTCATCGACGAGCCGGCGATGGAGGTGCTCCACGTGCAGTGGATGGACCTCCCTGGCCCGACCGACGTCATGAGTTTCCCGATGGACGAGCTGCGGCCGGGCCGGGAGGGGCAGGAGCCCGAGGAAGGCACCCTCGGCGACATCGTGCTGTGCCCGTCGGTGGCCGCCCAGCAGGCACGCGAGGCGGGGCACGCCACGATCGAGGAGCTGCTGCTGCTGACCACTCACGGCATCCTGCACCTGCTCGGCTACGACCATGCCGAGGCCGACGAGGAACGGGAGATGTTCGAGCTGCAACGTCAGCTGTTGCTCACCTTTCTCGCCACCCGCAACCGACCGAGCGACTGAGCGCCCCTTTCGAGATGCTTCCCCAACTGGTTCTCCCGGCGCTCATCAGCGTTGTCATCGCCTTTGTCCTGTCCGCCTCCGAGGCAGCGATCTTCCGCATGTCGCGGGTGCGAGCCCACGAGCTGTTCGACGAGGGACGGTCTGGCGCCAAGTCGCTCATGACCGTCGTCGGTGACTCGCCGGCCTACCTCGCTGTCATCGCCTTCCTCCGCGTGGTCGCGGAGGCCACGGCGGCCGTGCTGGTCACGCTCGCCGTCGCGGGCCAGGTCGAGTCGACCTGGTGGCGTGCTCTGATCAGCATCGCGATCATGGCGGTGGTCTCGTTCGTCATCGTCGGGGTCTCGCCCCGCACCCTCGGTCGACAGAACTACGACACCGTGGCGCTGTGGAGTGCCCCGTTCGCAGTCGGCCTGCGCCGCGTCCTGGGCCCGATCGCCAAGCTGCTCGTGGTGCTCGGCAATGCCGTCACCCCGGGCGCGGGCTACACCGACGGCCCCTTCCAGACCGAGTCAGAGCTGCGTGACCTGCTCGACCTGGCCGGCGACTCCTCGGTCATCGAGGCCGACGAGCGCGAGATGCTCAACTCGGTGTTCGAGCTCGGCGACACCGTGGCCCGTGAGGTCATGGTGCCCCGCACCGACATGGTCGTGCTCGACGCCGACAAGACGCTGCGCAGCGCCATGTCGCTCTTCCTGCGGTCGGGTTTCTCGCGTATTCCCGTCGTCGGCGACGACAGCGACGACGTGCGCGGACTGCTCTACTTCAAGGACGTCGCCCGTCGCCTCAACGCTGCCCCCGACGACGCGAAGCACCTGGCGACCGAGGTGATGCGGCCGATGCACTTCGTGCCCGAGAGCAAGCCGGTCGATGACCTGCTGCGCGAGATGCAGCTCGACCAGACCCACTTCGCCATCGTCGTCGACGAGTATGGCGGCACGGCAGGGCTGGTCACGATCGAGGACATCATCGAGGAGATCGTCGGTGAGATCTCCGACGAGCACGACCGCGACGCTCCCGTCGTCGAGCATCTGCCCGACGGCACCCTACGCGTGCCGGCGTCGATGGACATCGACGACCTGGCCGAGCTGTTCGACGTCGAGATCGAGGAGGAGGACGTCGACACGGTCGGCGGACTGCTGACCAAGATGATCGGCCGGGTGCCGATCGTGGGCTCGGCCGCCACCGTCGCCGGCCTGACGCTGACCGCCGAGCGGATGGCCGGTCGCCGGCACCGCGTGGCGTCGGTCATCGTCGGCCGGGTCGAAACCGAGGAGACTGACGACGTGGACACCGACACCGAGGCAGCTCATGGCCAGCACTGACGATCCGCCCGCCGCAGCTGCTCGGACGGGCTCCGATGCCGGCTCTGATCTCGAGCCCCTCGCCGGGTTCCGCCCGGGGGGTCGCCCGGCGTCCTACCGGGCCGGTTTCGCCTGCCTCATCGGTCGGCCCAACGCCGGCAAGTCGACCCTGACCAACGCGCTGGTCGGGCAGAAGGTCGCGATCACCAGCTCGAAGCCGCAGACGACCCGACACACGATCCGCGGCATCTCCACCACCGATGCCGCTCAGCTGGTTCTCGTCGACACGCCCGGTCTGCACAAGCCGCGCACCCTGCTGGGGGAGCGGCTCAACGATCTGGTCCGCGCGACCCTGCTCGAGGTCGACGTGATCGGGTTCTGCCTGCCGGCCGACGAGCGGCCCGGGCCGGGTGACGCCTACATCGCGAACGAGCTTCGTGAGCTGCGGTCGGTGCGCAAGCGGCCGGTCGTGGCCATCGCCACCAAGACCGACCGGGTCAGCCGCGAGAAGGTCGCCGAACACCTGATCGCCATCGACCGGCTGGGGGAGTGGGACGCCATCATCCCCTGCTCGGCGGTCTCGGGGGAGCAGGTGAGCCAGGTGCGCGACCTGCTCAGCTCGTTCCTGCCGCGCTCACCCCAGCTCTACCCCGACGGGGTGCTCACCGATGAGCCGGACGTCGTCATGATCGCCGAGCTGGTGCGGGAGGCCGCGCTCGAGGGAGTGCGCGACGAGCTGCCGCACTCGCTGGCGGTCGTGGTCGAGGAGATGGTGCCCCGTGAGGGACGCCCCGCCGACAGCCCCCTGCTCGACGTGCGGGTCAACGTGTTCGTCGAACGGCCGAGCCAGAAGGCCATCATCATCGGCCGGGGTGGCTCCCGTCTGCGCGAGGTCGGCACGAACTCGCGCACGGCGATCGAGGCCCTGCTCGGCCAGCGGGTCTATCTCGACCTGCACGTCAAGGTGGCCAAGGACTGGCAGCGCGACCCGAAGCAGATGCAGCGCCTCGGCTTCTGACACCTCGGCAGGCCCGCGTGGCGCCCCTGGCTAGACTGCGAGAGCAGCGCGACGGCTCAGACAAGGGAGACGTGATGGTCAAGCAGCCCGACCACGAGCTCGAGGTTCTCGAAGAGGACCAGACGGTGCCGCCGCGACCCGAGGAGGAGATCGCCGACGCGGTGGGAGACTCCGACCAGCCCATCGGCCTCGGCGACGCCGGCGAGTAACCCGCCAGGCCCGTCAGGTCGACTCGCCGTGCGGAGTGGTTGCTCGACCTGAGGCGAGCGACAGACGACGCATCGCCACCTCGGCGAGGAAGGCGGCCGCATCGGCGAGCACCGCGTCGTCGAACCGTGCCCTCGCGGAGTGGTTGTCGTCGGCCTCGGCCGGGTCGCCGACGCAGGCGCTGAGGTTGAGGTAGGCGCCGGGCACCTCGTCGAGCACGAACGACATGTCTTCCGAGCCGAGCTCGGGGTTGGGCATCGGTGCCCACCGGTCGACGCCGAAGAGGTCGGTGACGACCTGTCGCGCCAGGTCGAACTCCGCGGGGTCGTTGCGGGTGACGGGGTAGCCGAGGCGGTAGCCGACCTCGACGGTCAGGCCGTGCGCCTCCGCGATGCCATGACACAGCCGGGTGATCCGGTGCTGGATCTCGCGTCTGGACCCGGCAGACAGGGTCCGCACCGTCGCCTCGAACACCACGTCGTCGGGAATGATGTTCTCCTTGCTGCCCCCCGCGATGCGACCCACGGTGACGACGACCGGGTCGAAGACGTCGAAGGAGCGGGTCACGATCGTGTTGAGCGCCACGACCATCTCGCAGGCGACCGGGATCGGGTCCCGCGTGCGGTGGGGGGCCGAGCCGTGGCCCCCGCGCCCCACGACCCGCACGACCACCTCGTCGGCGGCGGCCATCTGGGGTCCGGGCCGGCCGAACCACGTGCCCACGGGGTGCTCGGCCGAGAAGACGTGCAGCGCGTAGGCCGCGCAGACCCGGTTGCCGCTCGCGGTCAGGAGCCCTTCGGCGATCATCGGAGCCGCCCCGCCCGGGCCTTCCTCACCCGGCTGGAACATCAGCACGACGTCTCCGGCCAGCTGGTCGCGCAGGTCGTGCAGGATGCGGGCCGCACCCACCAGCGCGGCCATGTGCAGGTCGTGACCGCAGGCGTGCATGGCGCCGACGTGTCGTGAGACCACATCGGCCGGCCCCTCTTCGGTGACGGGGAGAGCATCCATGTCGCCGCGGAGCAGTACGGCCGGGCGCGGTCCGTCGACGGGCCGGTGACCGCGAACGACGGCGACGACCGATGACAGGCCTTCTCCGAGCGTGATGTCGAGCCCGAGGCCGTCCAGGGCCTCGAGCACCGCCCTTTGGGTCTGGGGCAGGTGCAGCCCCAGCTCCGGTATGCGGTGCAGGGTGCGGCGAAGCAGGGCCAGGTCGGGTCCGAGGGGAGCTGCGAGGTCCAGCACAGAGGTCGACATGAGCCAGACCCTAGCCGCGGCAGCCCGCAGGCCCCACCTCACCCGCACGACCGGCCGTCGAGGCGCTGCGAACGGCGGTCTCAGGATACGGGCGGCGGTCCCAAGGGGTGGACGCGAACCGGCTCAGCGGCATACGGTGCTGATGTGCGTGCGGTGAGCCTCCTTCTTCGCTGCCGCGACGAGGCCTGACACCCGGCCCTCCTCGTCGCGGAGTTTCTCGTGTCCGGCCGGACACCGATCGAGACTTGGCGAAGAGAGTGCAGCGATGATCCACCCTCAGCAGACCTCCGGGATGCCGTTCACGAAGTACCAGCCGTTCCACGAGCAGATCCCGTTCGACCTGCCCGACCGCACCTGGCCCACCAAGCGCATCGAAGCGGCGCCGCGGTGGTGCGCGGTCGACCTGCGCGACGGCAACCAGGCCCTCATCGACCCGATGAACTCCGAGCGCAAGCTGCGTATGTTCCAGCTGCTCGTGAAGATGGGCTACAAGGAGATCGAGGTCGGCTTCCCGTCCGCGAGCCAGACCGACTACGACTTCTGCCGTGAGCTCATCGAGGGCGGTCACATCCCCGACGACGTCACGATCCAGGTGCTGACCCAGTGTCGTGACCACCTCATCGAGCGCACCTACGACGCGATCGCCGGGTCGAAGCAGGCCATCGTCCACTTCTACAACTCGACCTCGGCCCTGCAGCGCCGCGTCGTCTTCGGGCTCGACCAGGACGGCATCGTCGACATCGCCGTGCAGGCGGCCCGGCTGTGCCGCAAACTCGAGGAGACCATCCCCGACACGCAGGTGTACTACGAGTACTCGCCCGAGAGCTACACCGGCACCGAGCTCGACTTCGCGGTCCGCATCTGCAACGCCGTGATCGACGTGGTCGATCCGAGCCCCGACCACCAGATGATCATCAACCTGCCGGCGACGGTCGAGATGGCGACGCCCAACGTGTACGCCGACTCGATCGAGTGGATGGTGCGCCACCTCGACCGCCGGGAGTCGGTCGTGGTCTCGTTGCACCCGCACAACGACCGCGGCACCGGCGTCGCTGCGGCCGAGCTCGGCTACCTTGCCGGTGCCGACCGCATCGAAGGCTGCCTGTTCGGCAACGGCGAGCGCACCGGCAACGTCTGCCTCGTCACCTTGGGAATGAACCTCTTCGGTCAGGGCATCGACCCGCAGATCGACTTCAGCAACATCGACGAGGTGCGCCGCACCGTCGAGTACTGCAACCAGCTTCCCGTGGGTGAACGCCACCCCTACGGCGGTGACCTGGTGTTCACGGCCTTCTCCGGCTCGCACCAGGACGCCATCAAGAAGGGCTTCGACGCGATGGACGCCGAAGCTTCCGAGAAGAGCAAGGGCATCAACGACCTGGTCTGGGGTGTGCCCTACCTGCCCATCGACCCGCACGACCTGGGCCGTTCCTACGAGGCCGTCGTGCGGGTCAACAGCCAGTCGGGCAAGGGCGGCGTCGCCTACATCATGAAGAGCGAGCACCAGCTCGACCTGCCCCGTCGACTGCAGATCGAGTTCTCGGGTGTCGTGCAGCGTGGTGCCGACCAGGACGGTGGCGAGGTGGCGCCCGCGGCGCTGTGGGCCAAGTTCCAGGACGAGTACCTGCCGAACGCCGAATCCCCTTGGGGCCGTTTCGACCTGGTGAACATCGTCACCGACTCGACCGTCGAAGGGCTCAGCACCATCGAGGCCACCATCCACGACGGCGGCACGCCGTTCACGGTCACCGGCTCTGGGAATGGGCCGATCGCCGCATTCGTCGACGCGCTGTCGCGTGTGGCCGACACTCCCGACGTCAGAGTGCTCGACTACGCCGAGCATGCGCTGAGCCAAGGTGGCGACGCCCGGGCGGCCGCCTACGTGGAGTGTGCCGTGGGCGAGCGGGTGCTCTGGGGGGTGGGGGTCGACCCGTCGATCGTCACGGCTTCGCTCAAGGCAGTCGTGTCGGCCGTGAACCGAGCCATCCGCGACGTGTAGCAGCTCTGCGCCGCAGAGGGTGACGAACGCCCGGACTGCCTTTCGGGTCCGGAGCGTCCCGGCGCACGCCCATCGGTGTCCCGAACGACAGTCCCGGTCACCGGGCACATCCCCGGTTCAGGTCGTGCTCGGCGGCATCCGGTGGTCTCTCTGTCAGCGGACGCCCGCGACCCGGAACTGCACCGAGATGCGAGGCCCGACGGGGTCTGCGGTCTTGGGGATGGCGTGGTCGCAGCTGCGCTGGCACGAGCCACCCATGACGACGAGGTCACCATGGGCGAGCGGGAAGCGCAAGCTCCTTACCCCGGCGCGTTGGGCGCCGGCGCCGTCGCGAGGCCGTAGGGCGAGCACCCGCGGCGACCCGAGCGAGAGGATGGCGACCATCGTGTCGTGGCTGCTCGACCGTCCCACTCGGTCGCCGTGCCAGGCGACGCTGTCGCGACCGTCGCGGTAGAGGCACAGACCGGCGGTGACGAACGGCTCACGAAGCTCGGACGCGTAGTGGGCACTGAGCGCATCACGAGCGGCAGCCAGCATCGGGTGGGGAAGTACTTCGTCGGCGGCGTAGAACCTGGTCAGGCGAGGCACGGCGACCACGGAGTCGTACATCTGGCGGCGTTCGGCGTGCCACGGTACGTCGTGCAGCAGGCTGGCGAAGAGATCATCACCCGCGGCCAGCCAGCCCGGTCGTACATCGACCCATGCGCCGTTGCCGAGATCGGTTCGACGCAGGCCGGTGCCGACGTCGCGCAACGTCATCTCTTCGGTGAGGTCGAGCAGGGATCCTTGGAGGGCGAGGTCCATCTGCCCACGATAACCCATGGTCGAACGTCTGTTCGAGAAGGCCGAGGAGTCGTCGTGCCGGCCCCACTTCCTCGTCGGCGGCGCGTGCGGTCACCCGGCGGGGCCGCCTCGGTAGACAATGGCAGGTATGCCGCTCTACCGCGACGAGGCCATCGTCCTGCGCACCCACAAGCTGGGTGAGGCTGACCGCATCATCACCATGCTCACCCGCAGCCGTGGTCGCGTGCGGGCCGTCGCCAAAGGAGTTCGGCGCACGAAGTCACGGTTCGGTGCTCGCCTCGAGCCGGGCATGGTCATCGACGTGCAGTGCTACGAGGGGCGCAACCTCGACACGGTGACGCAGGTGGAAACCCTTGCCCCCTATGGTGACTCGATTGCCCGAGACTATACGGCCTACACCACCGCGACCGTCATGCTCGAGACCACCCTGCAGCTGACCGAGGAGCACGAGCCGCAGACCCAGCAGTACCTTCTGCTCGCGGGGGCGCTGCGGTCGATTGCCGAGCACGCCCACGACCCCGAGCTTGTGCTCGACGCGTTCCTGTTGCGCTCGCTCGCCGTCGCCGGGTGGGCGCCGAGCTTCTACGACTGCGCCAAGTGCGGCGCGCCGGGCCCGCACCGGGCCTTCAACGTGCAGGCCGGAGGCGCAGTCTGTTCCGGATGCCGCCCACCCGGCTCGAGCGCGCCCGCTCCCGAGACCTTCCTGCTGCTCGCGGCCCTGCTGAGCGGCGACTGGGAGGTCGCGGATGCGAGTGACCCGCACCACCGTCGCCAGGGCAACGGCCTCGTGGCGGCCTTTCTGCAGTGGCACATCGAGCGTGGGTTGAGGTCGCTTCGCCTGGTCGATCGTGCTTGACTCCCCATCTGATCCGACCGGCATGACCTTCCCAGAACCGGAGCGTCGATGACGACCAAGCCCTTTGCGCACCCGAGCGGCGCCACCGCCCCGACCATTCCCGCCGAGGTCCTGCCGCGGCACGTGGCCATCGTCATGGATGGCAACGGTCGGTGGGCGAACGCGCGCGGGCTGCCCCGCACGAAGGGCCATGAGGCAGGGGAGGCGTCGCTGCTCGATGTCGTGGCCGGTGGCATCGAGATCGGCATCACACACCTGTCGGCCTACGCGTTCTCGACCGAGAACTGGCGACGCTCGCCCGAGGAGGTGCGGTTCTTGATGGGCTTCAACCGTGATGTCATTCGGCGTCGCCGCGACCAGCTGCACGAGTGGGGGGTGCGGATGCGCTGGGTCGGGCGCGCTCCGCGGCTGTGGCGCTCGGTCATCAAGGAGCTCGAGATCGCTCAAGACCTCACCGCGCACAACACCGGCCTGACCCTCTACTTCTGCGTCAACTACGGCGGTCGGGCCGAGATCGCGGATGCCGTGCAGCGCATCGCCCATGACGTCAAGGGCGGGCGACTGCGGCCGGGTTCCATCGACGAGAAGACGATCAAGCGCTACCTCGACGAGCCGACCATGCCCGACGTCGACCTCTTCGTGCGCAGCTCGGGCGAGCAGCGCACGAGCAACTTCCTGCTGTGGCAGTCGGCGTACGCCGAGATGGTCTTCCAGAACCAGCTCTGGCCCGACTACGACCGTCGCGACCTGTGGGCGGCCGTCGAGGAGTATGCGGCCCGCGACCGACGCTACGGCGGTGCCATCGACGTGCCGACGACCTGACCGGGGAGCTACCGGCGGGAGCCGGCGCAGTCGGCGCAGGTGCCGAAGATCTCCAGGGTGTGGGTCACCTCGGTGAAGCCATGCTCCTGGGCCACCCGGTCCGACCAGGTCTCGACCGCAGGGCCCTCGACCTCCAGCGTCTTGCCGCACGAGCGGCACACCAGATGATGGTGGTGGTGGGTGGAGCAGGCCCGGTACACGGCCTCGCCGTCGTCGGTGCGCAGCACGTCGACGGTGCCGGCCTCGACCATCGCCTGCAGGGTGCGGTAGACGGTGGCGAGGCCCACGCCCTCGCCGGCCTCACGCAGCCGGGCGTGGACCGTCTGGGCGGAGGTGAAGTCGTCACTGCGGCCGAGCAGCTCGGCGACGGCGGCCTGCTGGCGGGTCGGACGTCTGGTCGTGGAGTTGCTCATGATCGCCTGGTTCCTGTCGTCTCGGCCGCCCCGTCGACCGGCCCATTGCTCGACCCGGCTCGCTCGTCGTGGCCGTGCTCGTCGTAGTGACCCTCGTGGGGTGCGTGCCGGTGGCCGTCGTGCACATAGTCGACGTGGTCGCCGTGCGGAACGGCAAGGTGGCCGCACTCGAGCCCGTGTTCGTGGTCATGGCTTTCGGCCACCGCGTGGCGAAGCTGACCCACCCGAGTGATGATCGCTGCCACGGCGGCGGTGACGATGAAGATCGCCACGGCCACGAGCACGATCGTTCCACCCGACGGGGTGTTGAGCGGGTACGACACGGCGACGCCACCGACGGCCGACACCAGGCCGAAGGCGACGGCCCAGCGCACCCCACTGCTGAAGCTACGGGCAATCAGCTGGGCCGCTGCGTTGGGCACGATCATCAGGGCGCTGATCAGCAGCAGGCCCACCACCCGCATTGCGATCACGACCGTCGCCGCGGTCAGTACCGCCAGTACGATATTGAGGGCGAGCACCGGCAACCCGACGGCCCGGGCGTACTCCTCGTCGTTGGCCACGGCGAACAGTCGTGGTCGTAAGGCCCAGGTCGTCACCGAGATCACCGCCGCGAGGGCGGCAAAGACGTAGAGGTCGTCCCGCTGGGTCGTCAGGATGGAGCCGAAGAGGTACTTCGTGAGGTTGGCCGGAGTGCCGTCGGGTGCCTTGCTGATGATGACGACCCCCGCCGCGATCCCGCCGTAGAAGATGACGGCGAGGGCGACATCGCCGTTGGTGCGGCCCCGGTCTCGCAGCAGCTCGATGACGACGGCCGCGATCACTGCGGCGACAAGGGCGGTGAGCACCGGCCCCTGCCCGGTCACGAGACCGATGGCGACGCCGGCCAACGCCACGTGGCCCATCCCGTCGCCGATGAGCGAGAGCCGCCGCTGCACGAGGAAGATGCCGACCATCGGGGCGACGGTTCCGACCAGCAGCGCGGCGATGAGCGCCCGCTGCATGAAGTCGATCGTGAGCAGGTCACTCATGCCGACCACCCGTGGTGGCCACGCAGCTGGTCGAGGGGACCGCGGGGGACCACCCCACCTTCGGAGTCGAGCTCGTCGTCATCGTGGTGGTGCATGTCATGGTCGTCATGGTCACGGTGGGCGCCGCCCTGCGCGGTGGAGTACTGCTGCGGTGTCCCATCGAACTGGATGCGTCCGGAATCGACGACGACGACGCGGGTGAACAGCCGTTTGAGGGCCCCGATCTCGTGCGTGACGATCACCATGGTGACGGCGCGGCTGGCAAGTCGCTCGAGGACAGCCGCCAGCACGTGCTGGCTCGCGGCGTCGACCCCCGCGGTGGGTTCGTCCATGATGAGCACATCAGGCTGCGAGGCGAGCGCTCGCGCGATGAGCACGCGGCGCTGCTGGCCCCCGGAGAGGGTGCTGACCTCGGTCGCCGCCCGGTCGGCGAGGCCGACGACGTCGAGGGCGCGCGCCACGATCTGACGGTCGGTGGCTCGCATGCGGCCCAGCCAGCCGAGTCTCGGGAGACGCCCTGACGCGACGATCTCCTCCGCCGTGGCCCGCACTGTCGCCGAGAGGGTGTGGCGCTGGGGCACGTAGCCCATCCGGGCCCGGTCGTGAAACTCGGTGCTCGGGATGCCGAAGAGCGTGACCGACCCCGACACCAGCTCGTTGAGCCCCAGGATGCCTTTCATCAAGGTCGACTTGCCGGCGCCGTTGGGGCCCAGCACGGCCACCACCTCGCCGGGGTGCACCACCAGGTCGGCGTCGGCGAGCACCGGCCGGTCACCGTAGCCGAACGAGGCGGCGCGCAGGCTGAGCACCGTCTCGGTCGCCACGGTGGGCGCCAGTCTCATCGGCACCCCTGGCCCTGGCGCAGGGCCGACAGGTTGCTGCGCATGACCTCAAAGTAGTCGCTGCCCGCAGACTTGTCGTTGATCCCCTCGATGGGGTCTAGTGTGGCCAGCTTCGCGCCGGTGCTCGTCGCCACGGTCTCGGCGAAGCGACCCTCCACCAGCGTCTCCTGGTACACCGTGGTGATCCCCTTCGTGCGTACGAGGTCGTTGATCTCCTTCAGGCCGGCTGCGCTCGGCTCGACCTCGGGCGAGAGGCCCGCGATGCCGTGCTGCTGGAGTCCGTAGCGTTGGGCCAGGTAGCCGAAGGCCGAGTGGCTCGTGACGATCACCTTGTTCGTGCACGTCTTGAGCCCGACGCGGTACTCGCGGTCGAGGGTGGTCAGTTTCGCCACGAACGCGTCGGTGTTCTTCGCGTAGGTGGTGGCGTTGGCGGGGTCGTCTGCGGCCAGGCGCAGCCCGATGGCCTTGGCCACGGCGGCGTAGCGGTGAGGGTCGAGCCAGAAGTGGGGGTCATCGCCCGCGTGGTCGTGCTGGGCACCCTGCTGGGCTGCGCCCGTATCAGCGTGCTCGTGGCCGTCCTCCGTCGCCTCGAGGGTGAGGTCGGCGGCCGCCGCCACGTCGAGCAGGTGACTCGGCTCGACCTGCGCGGTGGCGTCGTCGACGGCCGGCTGGAAGCCGTCGGCGTAGATCACGAGCCTGGCCTTGGTCATGGCCACGATGTCCTGTGCGCCCAGCTCGAGGTCGTGCGGCTCAGCGCCGGGCTTGGTCAGCACGGAGACGTCGACCGCTCCACCGGCGATCTGGGAGGTGGCGAACGCCAGGGGGTAGAACGACGTCACCACGACGGGCTTCCCGTCGCCGCCGCCCGCAGCAGTGCTGGAGGCGCTGCTACAGGCGCCCACCGCCAGCAGCAGCGCAGCCGTGCCGGCCAAGGTCGGCAGAGCGGTCCAGGAGCGATTCATGTTGACAATGATTCTCAATATGAGAACGGTTGTCAAGTTCTGCGGTCAGCTTCCCGTTCCCGGCACCATCCGCACGACCGCGACGGCGAGCGTCAGCACGAGAACCGCGATCCGCATCATCCGCTCCGGCATCGAGAGACGGGGCCAGGTGAGAAACAGCAGCCAGCCGACAAAGATGGTCACGAGCAGGAAGGCGAGCCCTCCGAAAGGGCGAGGCGCGATGAGTCCCACCGCCAGCACGGCCAGCAACGCGACGAGCGACACGGCTCGAGGAAGGGAGTTCAGACGCTCCATCAACGGGTAGGAGGCGTGCTCGACGCGGGATCGGAAACCAAGGGCCACGCGCCCAGCGTAGGTGAGGTCGGACGCGGCGAAGTCACCGCCCGCACGCCCGATAGCCTAGGGCTCATGGCCAAACAGACTTCCATCGTGGACACCGTCGTCAGCCTCTGCAAGCGCAGGGGCTTCGTCTTTGCGAGCGGCGAGATCTACGGTGGCACCCGGTCGGCGTGGGACTACGGCCCCTTGGGAGTCGAGCTCAAGGAGAACATCCGCCGACAGTGGTGGAAGTCGATGGTCACCGGCCGCGACGACGTCGTGGGCCTCGACTCATCGATCATCCTGCCCCGAGAGACCTGGGTCGCCTCGGGCCACGTCGGCACCTTCACCGACCCCCTCGTCGAGTGCCTGAACTGCCACAAGCGGCGTCGTCAGGACCACCTGCAGGAGGCGCTGGCGACCAAGAAGGGCATCGACGACCCCGACAGCATCGAGATGTCGGACGTCGTGTGTCCCGACTGCGGCACCAAGGGCCAGTGGACCGCGCCGCGGGCGTTCAACATGATGCTGAAGACCTACCTCGGCGTCATCGACGACGAGGCGGGCCTGCACTACCTGCGTCCCGAGACGGCCCAGGGCATCTTCATCAACTTCCTCAACGTCATGCAGGCGTCACGGAAGAAGCCCCCGTTCGGTATCGCCCAGACAGGCAAGAGCTTCCGCAACGAGATCACGCCCGGCAACTTCATCTTCCGCACCCGCGAGTTCGAGCAGATGGAGATGGAGTTCT
>JAKDLG010000152.1 GCA_030452985.1 Humibacillus sp. | reverse complement strand
ACCGTGGTCGTGGTGGTGGGCGGGACCGTGGTGGTGGTGGTGGGCGGTGCGGTTGTCGTCGTGGTGGTCGTGGCGGGCGTGGTCGTGGTCACCGGTGGTTTGGCGGTCTTCGACGGCGTGGTCGACGTCGGTTCCACGGGTGGCTCAGGAGTCTTCGATGGTGTGGCCGACGCCGGCTTCACGGGTGGCTTGGTAGCGCCCGTCTTGGTCGGGGCGGGTGGGATCGGCACGTCGCCGTCGATGACCGGTCGGGGGGTGCTCTTCACGATCGGGGTGGTGGTCGAGCTGTCGGAGCGGCCCGGTGCCGGGGCGTAGAACGGGATCTCGATGGCGTGCGTGCCGGCGAAGCCGAGGTATGGGGCCGGGTCGACGTAGTGGTTGTTGACGATGACGTCGAAGTGCAGGTGGCAGCCCGTCGACCAACCGGTGGTGCCGACCAGCCCGATCACCTGACCCTGCTTCACCACGTCGCCGACCTTGGCGATCATCTTCGACTGGTGACCGTAGGCGGTCTTCAACGTCGCAGAGTGGGCGATGATGATGCGGTTGCCCCACGAGGGGGTGGTCGAGGCGTACACGACAGTGCCGTCGGCGGCCGCTCTGATCGGGGTGCGGCAGGCCGCTCCGAGGTCGATGCCGGTGTGGAACATCGCGCGGCCCAGGAGCGGGTGGATCCGGGGCCCGAACCCAGAGGTCTCGGGGGCGTCGACCGGGCGGATGAAGCCCGCAGACCCGGCCATCGACCCGGCAAGGAGGGTGGAGCCGAACTCCGGCCCTGCACTGCCGGCCACGACGACGCCGGCGGGCCCGAAGGCGCCGCCCGCATTGGCTGCACCGGGCGTTCCCGGCAGGCCGAGTTCGGGGAAGACGATCTGGCCGCCGCCCCGGGCAGCCGCGTCACTCACGACGCTGTCCTGCTGCTCGGCGATCTCGTCGTGGGCGGCCACGATGGCGGCGGCCGCCGACTCCACCGTCTCGGGGGTGCCGGCCGCGAGCACGACGTTCTGCTGGCCGGCGGCCGGGCTGGCGCTGCCGCCCAGGAACGGGAGTAGGGCGAACAGCAGCAGCAGGGCTCCGAGGGGCGCCGCCCGCATCCGCAGCCTGATGTTCAGCACGACGAGGTCTCGCTCGGACTGCTTCGCTTCCTGCATCTGCAGGTCACTCCCGGTGAGGCTCGTCGAGTGCTTCCGGGAGCATCGCCGCCCCCGGCCCGCAGGCTGACGTGACCCGACCCCCGGCGTCACGTCGACTTCCGGTTTGCCCACCATAAGACGCTATGGGTACGGGCGCGCGGTGGTTGCGAAAGTTTGTCGAATTATGGGACCAGAGTGGCCAGAGTGGCGGTTGGGATGGAACTCTGCCCGATCGCACCCCTCGACGCAGAACCTGTTTCGGGACAGACTTCGACGACCGAGTCCCACATCCAGGCATCGTCCGGCTCCGCTTCACATCCACCTGACAACCACCCGACATCGTTGACGGAGGTCCGCATGGCTGCTGGCACCGGGCACACCCGGAGGAGCTCCACCTATCCCCCCATCGCCGACTACGGCTTCCTCTCCGACTGTGAGGTCACGGCCCTGGTGGCTCCGAGTGGCAACGTCGAGTGGATGTGCCTGCCCCGCATGGACGGTCCGAGCGTATTCGGCTCGATCCTCGACCGGGATGCCGGCGGCTTCCGTCTGGGCCCGGCCGACGTGCGGGTGCCGGCGGCCCGTCGTTATCTTCCGGGCACGATGGTCCTGGAGACGTCGTGGGGAACGCCGACCGGCTGGATCATCGTTCGCGACGCCCTGCTGATCGGGCCGTGGCACCACGAGACCGAGCGATCCGACAGCCATCGGCGGGCCCCCACCGACTACGACTGCGACCACGTGCTGCTCCGCACGGTGCGGTGCGTCGACGGGGAGGTGCAGATCTCGCTCGACTGCAGCCCGGTGTTCGACTACGGGCGCACGCCCGCCAGCTGGAGCTACAACGGCGAGGGGTACTTCGACGCATCTGCCCAGGGCGGCGAGGGCGACCCGGTGCTGCGGCTCACGACCGACCTGCGCGTCGGGTTCGAAGGCGGTCGCGCCACGGCACGCACGCTCGTGAAGGAGGGTGACACCCGGTTCGTCGCACTGTCGTGGAGCGAGCACGAGCCACCGACCACCTACGAGGGCGCCTACAACCGGCAGGTGTGGACGGCCCACCACTGGCAGCACTGGCTGGCCCGCGGACGCTTCCCCGACCACCCCTGGCGCGAGTACCTCGAACGCAGCGCCCTCACGCTCAAAGGTCTGACCTACGCGCCGTCGGGAGCGCTGGTCGCCGCGTCCACGACCTCGCTGCCCGAAGACCCTGGGGGAGAGCGGAACTGGGACTACCGCTACACGTGGATCCGTGACTCGACCCTCACGCTCTGGGCCATGGACCGGCTCGGCTTCGACTGGGAGGCCGATGACTTCTTCTCGTTCATCGCCGACGTCACGGGCACCGGCGAAGACCTGCAGATCATGTACGGCATCGATGGTGAGCGACAGCTCACCGAGGGCACCCTCGACCACCTCGAGGGCTACGAGCGGTCGCGGCCGGTGCGCATCGGCAACGGGGCCTACGACCAGAAGCAGCACGATGTGTGGGGCGCGCTGCTCGACACGGTCTACCTGCACACCCGGGCCCGTGACCGGCTCGACGAACGGATGTGGACCATCCTCTGCCGCTTCGTCGACGACGCCATCAAGAACTGGCGCGAACCCGACCGCGGCATCTGGGAGGTGCGCGGCGCACCCCAGCACTTCACGGCATCCAAGGTCATGTGCTGGGTGGCGGTCGACCGCGGAGCCAAGCTCGCCCGCGCGCGGGGCCAGGAGGAACGGGCGGCCAACTGGCAGCGCGAAGCCGACGAGATCAAGCACGACGTGCTCCAGCACGGGGTCGACGACCGTGGGGTGTTCGTGCAGCACTACGCCACCACGGCGCTCGATGCCTCGGCCCTGCTCATCCCACTGGTGGGCTTCCTGCCCTACGACGACCCGCGCCTGGTTGCGACGGTCCACGCCATCGCCAGCGAGCTGACCCATGACGGGTTGGTGCTGCGCTACCGTGTGGCGTCGACCGACGACGGCCTGTCGGGCGAGGAGGGCACCTTCACGATCTGCTCGTTCTGGCTCGTGAGTTCGTGGGCGCTCATCGGCGAGGTCGACAAGGCTCGCCACCTCTGCGAGAAGCTGCTGCGCATGGCCAGCCCGCTGGGGCTCTACGCCGAGGAGCTCGACGCCGAGAGCGGCCGGCACCTCGGCAACTTCCCCCAGGCCTTCACCCACCTCGGACTGATCAACGCCGTGCTGCACATCATGGCGGCCGAACGGGCCTTGGATGACGACGACCGTGACCACTGACCCGTCGCCGCTCCCACGCCGCCCACGATGTCCACCGGTGTGCAAGGGATGTCGCCGGCCCCGGTCGCGTTCGTGACCGGGGCCAGCGCTGGTGCCTGTGACTACTGCACGTAACCGGTGAGGTTCAAGGTCACGGCGCGCAAGGTGCCAGTGTCGCCGCCCGCCCCGTCGACGACCGTGAAGGTCCAGTCACCGTTCGCCGGAGCCGACAGCAACGACGAGAGCGGGCTGATCGGCTTCCACGTGCCGGTGAACGGGGCCGTGCTCGACGAGACGGTGTTGATGCTCGAGGCGGCGGTGTCGTCGAAGACGACCTGGCACAGGTTGTTGCCCGAGCCTCCGTTGCGACTGAACACGGTAGCCGTCGCGCCCGACGGTGAGGTGAGCGTGCCGGTGAGGTCACCGACCCAGGTGTGGTCGATGCCCACCGTCGTCGACCCGATGTCGGTCGAACACGTCGTTCCGTCGACCGAGAACGTGATCGCGGATGCGTACTCGGAGCCGGCCACCGGAATGGTCACGGAGGCCCCGGCCTCGTCGCTGTCGGGGATGGGAACGGGCGCGCCGGTGTACGTGTAGGCCGTCGGAGCGGATGCCGGCTGGCCCGTGGGCAGCGAGACGGTCTGGTTCGTCGGCGAGAGGATGCCGACGAAGGCGACCTTCACCCCGATCGAGACCGGCTTGCCGACCGGGTAGTCGGCGGCCAGCGCGATCGTGAATGTGCGCGACTTCGTGGCCCCGGGGGGTACGGCGCCGTAGCTGCGCGACGCCGGGCTGATTGTGACCATCGGGTTGGTCGAGGTGAGACGGGCGCTGACCGAGGTGGCCCGGCCGTCGCCGACGTTGGTGACCGGCAACGTCAGCACTCCACTCTCACCCGGTTCGAGATACGGGTCGCCGTCGCCGGCCGGTGCCACCGTGGCAACGCCCGCCCGAACGAGCGGCTGGGGGGTGGCCCCGGTCTGCCGCAGGAGCCTGGTGGCCAGCACCACACCGTGCCCGGTGCGGTTGTCGACTCCTGCCGGGGCGAGATCGATTGCAGTCGAGGTCAGCGCGCTGCGCACGGCTTCCGACGAGATGCTGGGGTTGCCCGACAGCACCAGGGCGGCCAGGGCGGCCGCGTGCGGAGCGGCGGCCGAGGTGCCGAAGAACGTGGTGAAACCGGGCACGGTCGTCGACACCCCGTCGGCCGCGGTGAGGTCAGGCTTCTGGCGCACGGAGCCGCCGGTCGCGGTGGTGTTGCCCGGGGTGTAGGGCGTTCCGTCAGCCTGGAAGAAGACCCGGCGGGGACCGTCGGAGGTGAACCGCTCCGGCAGCTGCTTCCGCGTGAACGCGCCCGGGAACGGTCCTGACGGGTTCGGCGGGTCGCCGGTCTCGAGAGCGAAGGGCAGCGGGTCGGCGGCGGGTGCTGCCGCCGTGCTGAAGGCGTTGACCGTGGCCGAGTGGCCTCGGGTCATGCCCGGCGTCACATAGGCCTTGAGGCCGTCGGCGGAGTCGGAGTAGCGACCGCCGAGGGCGGACAGCTGGAAGTAGCGGTCAGCGCCCGAGAACTTGACCACGGCCAGGCGCTGACCGGCACCGAACCCGGTCTGGAGGATCTCGAGGGGGTCCTGGGTGCCGTTCTGCACCTGCTGCGAGAAGCCGGTGACGTTGCCGGCCGAGTCGAACAGATAGAGGTCGTAGTCGTCGGTGGCGCCGCCGAGCGGGTTGGCCCAGAACAGCGGCACCACGACGCCGTAACTCTCGTCCGAGAGCGGCTCGAACACCTGCACCCCAGGGCCGGGGTCGAAGTCGTGCGCCTCACCTGCGAACTTGCCGACACCTCGGCCGGAGGAGACGAAGTCACCCTCGTAGTTGCCGGAAGTGGCGTCGATGACGTTGCCCTCGTTGCCTGCCGAGCTGAAGTACAGCGCGCCGGCATCGGTGACGGTGTTGACGGCCTGGGCGATCGGGCCGTCCTGGAACGGTGACTCGGCGTAGTAGAGCACGTCGTCGACGATGATGTCGCAGTCGGCCTGCGAGCGCAGGGCCCGGATGTTGTCGGCGAAGGAGGCCGCGCTGGTGAACGCGGTCGCGAAGCCCAGCTCGGCGTTCGGGGCGAGGTCGTGGATGATCTCCAGCATCGCGGTGCCCTCGTCGCCGCTGCCCGCCTGACCGGGTAGCACGTCGACCGGAGGCAGGTCGCCGGAGGCGATCGAGGCGGCGATCGAGTCGACGCCGTCGGAGAGGGCGCACACCTTCACGCCGGTGCCGGTCACCTTGAACCGCTGGCGGGCAGTGTCGGCAGCATGCGCCTGGTCGCCCTCAGAGGTGACCGTGCCGGCGGCCAGCGTGTTGGTCGAGGGCTTGAGGGCCTTCTTCAGGGCGGCCTCGACGCGGGTGGCGCGGTCGTGCTTCTCCGCCGTCGTCCGGTTCGGGTCGACGGTGCGCCCGAGGGCGCCCGGTGCGCCAGGGTCGCCAAGGTTGTCGTCGCTGGTCTTCGCGCCGCCGGCCTCGCGCACCGATCGCACGTCCTTCCAGCCCGCCACGGCGATGAGGGCGTTCGGCGGCACGTTCGCCCGCACCGACCTCACGGTCGGGGACGAGTAGACGATGCTCGCGCCGGTGGCCCGCAGGCGGGTGAGAAGAGAATCGGTCACGTCGCTGACGTCGATGTCGACCGCGACGGTCGCGCTCCTGGTCGCCGACAGGGCGTCGAGAGCGGGCAAGGCCGACCGTAGGGCCCCGTTGCTGCGAGCCCGCAGCGACAGCGCGAGCCGGCTGTCGAGCTTGCGCTCAGCGACGGTGAGCGAGGACTTGACCGTCTGGAGGGCGGCAACCTGCGCCGCGCTGTTGGCCGGCAGCTGGCCCGGCTGGACGACCGGCCTGGCGACGGGTCGGTCAGGTGGCGAAAGAGCGGCGGCGGTGAGTGGTGCTGACATGGCGGCTACCACGACGAAGGTCATGGCACCGCGGACGGAACGCATCTTGGTGAACCCCTGAGGCGCCGAACGGCGCTTGTTCGCATGCATGGGCTAGACATACACGAACATAAGCGACATTGCCTGCTGAAATCGCTCAATACCCATCAAATGGCTATCGGCGCACAGCGCTTGGCTGCCGTCTGCCAGGGAACCGGTACGTCGTGGTGGGGCAGCAGGGGCTTGAACCCTGGACCGACGGATTATGAGGTCTCTGCGCCATGAGCCCCTGACCTGCGGAAACGTGCCAATCGACCTGTGACACAGGCGGTTCGGGCACCCGTCATCCATCAACGTTCCCCATCGTTACTTAACGTCCTGCGGACTGTCCGCGGACTGAGAACCCCCAAAGAGAACCCATCGCGAAAGGCCAACCAACATGAGCACCATCCACGCCGACATCTTCGGCACCACGGCCAACCCCTGCCCCACCTGGTGCGAGCTGGGCGCCGGCCACGGATACGACAGCAACGACCACGAGGCCGAGTACCGCTTCCACGAGCGCTCGCTCGGCGACATCAACGAACCCATCCGCGACGGCGGGCGGCTGTGCGTGCACGTCGGCATCATCGCCTCCGAGTCGCTGACGCTCGATGAGAACGGCACAGCCGTCAGCGTGACCGCGGCCTGCATCGTGCTCGACGCGACGGACAGTCGTCTCACGTCGAGCCAGGCCGTCGAGGTCGCACGGCTGCTGCTGGCCGCGGCCGAGCGTCTGGACGCGATCACACTCGAAGAGCAGTCGTGAACGCCTGGACCGGACCGCTGGCAGCGTTCCACCGTGACCTCCTCGAGCGCGGCAAAGCGGTGTCGACCGCCGACGGATACGCCAAGCATGTTGAGTGGCTGCGTGACGCTGTGCGGGTCGGCCCGTGGGACGTCGACGCCGAACAGTTGCAGTCGTGGGTCGACGGGCAGGGCTGGTCGACTCACACGCGGCGCAAGGTGCTGGTGTCGCTGCGGGCGTTCTACGCCTACGGCCTCAACGAGGGAGAATGCGCCCGCTCTCCGCTCGCAGGCCTGGCCGCAGTCCCGGCGCGCCATCGCGGGCCGACACGGATCGAGCCGGGCGTGCAGTGGGTTGAGCCCATCGCCGGCTTCGTGACGTGGATGGAGGCCGGTGCGCGGAAGCGCTCCACGATCGACCAGCGGCGGTGGTGGCTGATCCGCCTGTCGGAGACGTTCGCCGACCCGTGGGCCGTGACGGGCATGGACCTTGCTCTGTGGCTCTCCCGGGGCGACTGGGCGCCGGAGACCAAACGTCTGGGCCGTTCGAGCGTGCAGCAGTTCTACCGTTGGGCCGAGATCAACGGCCATGTGACCGTCTCGCCGGCCCGCGAGCTACAGCCGGTCATCATCCCCCCGCGCCCTGCCCCGACCGGCCCCTGAGGAGGCTGTCAGGGTGGCTCTGAGCGTCGACGACGACCGAGTGCGGCTCGCGGTGCAGCTGGCGGCGTTCGCGGGCCTCAGGCGGGCGGAGATTGCCCGCATCCACACGCGGGACATCGAGGACGACTGCCTGCACGTCGTCGGTAAGGGAGGTCACGAGCGACTGGTGCCGCTGCACCCCGAGTTGCGGGCGGCGCTGCGGGCCGAGCTGGCTCGTCGTCGCGTCGGGCTGCCCGGCGTTGGGTGGGGATCGACCGACCCGAGGCCAGACGGGTGGCTATTCCCGTCCGACCGCCCCGGCGAGCCCATCACCGCGGGGCATATCGCCAAGCTCGTCGCGGCAGCACTCCCGCCAGGGTTCACGACCCACACGCTCCGGCATCGGTTCGCGACCCGCGCCTACCGGGTCGGCCGGGACCTGCGGGCCGTCCAAGAGCTCCTCGGCCACGCGGCGCCGGAGACGACGGCGAGGTACGCGGCGGTCCCTGACCGTGCGCTCACTGACGCGGTGGCCGGGGTGGGCGTGTAGCCCGCGACCCACTGCGTCATGGACGCCCGGTGACCCATAGGAGAGGCCCCCACACCATCGCTCGGCGTGGGGGCCTCTCGCCGTCTCAGGCAGCCTCTGGCGGCTGATTCTCGGGGTTCGGACTCGTGGGCTCGTCCGGGACCGCTGTCGGCCCATCAGGCGGCAGGGTGCGCTCGTCAGGGTAGGCGGTGTTGACCTGCAACCCGACCGGCTCGCCGCGCACCGGCCGCGGGGGAGTCAGCGCAGCCATAGCAGCGCCACATCGAGGTTGGCCAGGTTCGCGCCCGAGCTGACCCACGTCCCGAACGAGGACGCCACAGCCCCGGTGAACGTGAGCGTCGACCCCGGCACCAGCCCGGTCAGCAGCCCGGTACGGAAGTCCGAACCGACCGCCGTGCCGCCGTTCGCACCGACCGCGCCCGACCCCAACGGCCAACCGCCGACGTTGCCGGCGCTCGTGGAGCCCTGCACGTACAGGAACTCCACGTTCGCGGTGTTGTTGTAGGCCACCACGGCAGTCACGAGGTTGAGGATCAGCGCCCGGGTGTAGCCGGCCGGCACGGTGATCGACACCGAGATGATGGTCTGCCACGCCACCTTCACGTTGAAGGTCTGCGTGTCCGCGTGGAGGTTCGCCGGGAGCACCGGGGACGCGAGGGCGCTGTTCGGCAGGTCGTAGAGGGTGATGTCCCTGAACTCGGCAGTGCCCGCCCCACCGTCGAGGCGGAATCCCGACACGCCCGACGCGTAGTTGTCACTGTCGAGGCCCTGCAAACCGTTCGGGTGAATCCCCGTGCCAACGAACGGCGACCCCTTCCGTGCGAGCTGCCGCTCGATCGCGTCGAGGCGCCGCAGCAGCGACGGCACCGGCTGCGGTTGCCTGCTCACGACGCCACCTCAGCGCCGGCGAACCCCGCCGAGGCCTGCTGGGCGGCGAACCGCGACTCAAGCGCCGCCGACATCAACGACGTCGGGTCCGTATTGGCCCCCATCACCTCGAGCTCGGCATGACGCATCATCGGCTCGAGGCCAGCCCGGGCCACCTCCACCGCCTGCAAGCTCTCGATCGCGGCGGCAGACAACCCGCCCACCGTCTCAGCGAGGCGGCGGTCACACGACCGGACCAAACCCGTCGTGTCCGGCTCAGGCCAGGCGGCCCCGTCGAGCCCCACCGGCCGGATGCTCGCGTTGTGAGCCCGGAGCCAGTCAGGGCCCCACTCCCGAACAGCCAACGCCACGTCCCGATCCGCGGTGGCCAGTACCTCCCGGATCGACCGGCCCGCGTCCAGCTGCATCCGAGCCCGGTCCCACGCCATCCCCAGCCGCTGCAACCCCACCGCGTCATCCGGAACCCGAGGCGTGTGCAATTCGGCCCAGGAACGCACGACAGTGATATCCCGGTCCACCTCGGCCCGCAAGTCCCGCACAGCCCTCGACGCCCGCTCACGCGCCGCCTGGACCATCTCCTGACGCCTCGCACCCAACCCCTCCGGGCTCAGGTTCTCGTCCCGGTGGGACCGCGCCTCCATCGTCGCGTCCCGCAGACCCATCGTGATCGCCGACATGCGCGACCCCGCAGTCTCCAGACGCTCCCGCGCGCTCGTCGCGTTCAACCTCGACATCATCTCTGTCATTTCCTTGACTCCTTCTTGGGAAACTTCCCACGGCGGGCCATCAAGACGACAGCCCCATCCCGTGCAGACTCGATCGCAGCTCGACCATCCGGCGAGTCCTGCGAAATGCCGTCCCTGCGCAACGCGCGCAAGGTCGACGTGATGCGGTCGTACTCCGGCGTGCCGACCTCGATCGCCACCACACCCGGCCCGTGCGGGTCACCATCAGGGCCAACCCGACCAGCGCCGATCGGGGCGTACGGGTCGACGGGACGGGTCACGTCCCACCCGGCATCCTCGTGACGTGCGCGCGCTGGCCGGGTCACCATCGGTGCCCCTTTCCCCAGAGCCAGGCGTTGCGGTTGCGGGCGGAGTGGGCGCGCTCGGTCGTCTTCCGCCACGTCTTGGAGGTGCGATGCCAAGCGGGGGTGCCTATCTGCTCGGCGTCGACCAGTGCGCGCAGGGCGGGAAGTTGGGCGGTCACCTCGGCCAACTCGGCCTTTCGTAGCGCCTCTGCCTCGGCGAACGACATGGCCAGGATCGCGTCGAGCTCGTCATCCCCGGTCGACATGGTCCGCCTCCTCGACGGCAGGCGGGGCCGTGCGGTCGCGGAGCCTGACGTAGTGCTCGGGCTGGTCGCGGTAGAGGCGGTTGCGGTACTCGCCGGACATGTCGTCCCAGTCAGCCGCGGTCAGGGCTGCTGCGGCCTCAGCGGTGACCGGACGGCGGCGTGCGGCCTCACGCTCCTCGGCCTCCTCCCGCTCTCGGGTCATCCGGTCTGAGAAGGCGTCAGCCGAGGCCGACCGCGAACTCATGCCTGCACCGCCTGTGCGACCTCGGCGAGCATGTTGCGCATGGCGTCGGCCCGGTCGCATCCGGCCTGCCGCGCGAATGCCCACCCCACACCCTCGACCTCGAGGTTCCCGTCGTAGAGTCGCACACCGGCCACGGGCACGTCGTCGACCATGCCCTCGGCCTTGGCACGGAGCACGAGCTGGCGCAGCTGCTCGTCGGCATCGTCGATCGGGGCAAAGAAAGCCCGGAGAGCGCTCACCGCGCCAGCCACGGCCTTGTCTCGGCCCGGGTCGGCTGCGAGTGCCCGGAACCGGCCGGCCTCGATCATGGGCGCGAGGGTGGCTCGTGTCTCCTCGGCGACCTTCTGGGTGCGAGCGGCGCGCTCGGCCTGCTCACGGCGGAGGGCGGCGCCCTGCCGCAGGGTGGCGAAGCTGGACAGTGAGCGTGCCCGGCCTCGGGCGTCGGCGAGGTCTGCGGCGGTCACGGCCTGGTCGCCCCGCAGGATGCGCTCCTCGAGGTCGTCGACGAGCGCCGTTGCCTCCTCGAGGTCTGTGCGTTCGGTGGTGGTGGTCATGTTGTCCTCCTGCTGGTTGCGGTTGGTGGTCGTGCTGGCAGTCATGTGGTGTCTCCTGTGGGGGTGGTTGGGATTGGTTATCCGTCGGTCACGGGTGTGTGACCCGCGGCCACGGTGCTCGTGGCGCGCGGTTTCGGGGCGCTGGCGGGGGTTCAGTCCGCAGCGAGTCCGCGTCGCGGACGTTTCGGGGGCCAGGCGCCGGCCACGGGGCAGTCACGCCCATGGCGGCGTGCAACTGCTCGAGGTCGGCCCGGATGGCCGCAGAGGCCACGGCGCGGCGTGAGACCTCCGCTGCGACCTCGGCGAGCGCTGCTCGGATCGTCTCGACCTGCTCGGTGCCTGCCGTGGTGCTCATGTGCTGTCCTTCCGGGCGTAGGCGCGGGGGGTGCGGTCGACGCCACCCCACACCCCGAACGTGTGGCGCTCCTCAGCGCCCGTCTCCGCGCACGGGACGAGCAGCGGGCACCCTGGGCAGTGATCGGCCGCGTACGCCCGCTCGGCGGGGTCCTCGGACGTGGCGGCGCCGCTACGGGCACAGCGCGGGGCGCGGCCTTGCAGAGTCATCTCGGCCAAGGCGGCGTTCAGCCGGTCGCGGGCACTGTGGCGCATGGGGACGGCCCGGTCTGGGGCGGCGCAAGGGATCGAAACCGGGAGGGCGCTCACGATGCGCGCCGCGGCTTGGGTCGTGGCCGGCGCTCGGTGTAGTTGCGTCGGGGGCTCATGACGGGCCAACTGGGATACGAATGTTCCGGATCACGTACCTGCCCCACATGCACCGCGCCTCGACGAGCCGGGAGGGTTCACCCTCAGGCGTGCTGTGCACGTGCACCGTCTCGCAGTAAGGGCAGGCGGTGGTGACGAGCATGTGGCCAGGCCGCTGGACGTGGTGGCGCACTGAGAGGGGTTCGATGTTGGGCATCACGAGGGGCTCCTGACGGGGTGAGTGTGGACGGGTATGGGTTCTGGCTGTTCGGGCCTGGTCATGACGCTCGCCTCTCGTCGTCAGTGGCAACCCATCCCGGGGGGAGTAGTCCCTCACCACCCCCCCCACCCACCCCCGCCCCTCCCCGCGCCCCCCGGCGCGGCCCGGCGCGCG
>JAKDLG010000151.1 GCA_030452985.1 Humibacillus sp. | reverse complement strand
CAGTGAACTCCTTCATCATCAGCCCCACCGCTTACACAGACCAGTTGACACCCCCGGACGTGGCGGTGGAGGTGCAGGTCGTCATCACCGACGACGCGCTCTTCGGCGATGACGACACCCCCGGGCAGGTCCCCGGGTACGGCACCGTGCCCGCCGGGTGGGTCCGCGACCTCCTCACCCCCAACGACGACGACCCCGACGAACGCGAGGATGACGAGACCGGCCGCGGTGACGAGGCTGCTGCCAGCGCCGCCCACCTCGAGGCCGCCACACCGGGCCACGCCGACGTCATCGACGCCAGCCCTCGGACAACCCCGGGTCGAAGTGCCACCACTGGCCGCAACACGACTCAGGCCGACCTGCGTGAACGCGCCCGGGTCTGGATCCGCCGGCTTTACACCCACCCCACCACCGGGCAGCTCGTCGGCATGGACTCCACCCGCCGCGTCTTCGACGGCGGCCTCCGCAAGTACCTCCTCGCCCGCGACGCCGGGACCTGCCGCACCCCCTGGTGCGACGCCCCGATCCGCCACCTCGACCACATCCACGACCACGCCCGAGGCGGGCCCACCACCGCGACCAACGGCCAAGGGTTGTGCGTGCGCTGCAACCACACCAAACAACACCCCGGCTTCACCGCCGGCACCATCACCCCGCAGACGCGTCAACCCGGCGCACCCCACGTCGTCGAACTGACCACGCCCACCGGACACACCTACCGATCCACCGCGCCGCCCCTGATCCCCGGCGCAGCCTTCCGCCGCCAGGAGCCCGGCAGCCGCGAACATGCGGCAGACCCGCCCCTCAGCCCCTTCGAGCGCTACCTCACCGACCTCATCGCCAGCTGAAGACGTCACCAGCGGCGAGCCCCGTCGTGAGGTTTGCGCCAAACCGCAGCTCAGCGGAAGCGAGCCGCGAACTGGCCCGGGGTGAGGCCGGTGGCCATTCGGAAGTCGCGGGTGAAGTGCGCCTGGTCGGCATACCCCAGCTCAGCCGCGACTGTGGACAGGTCAGCGTCGCTGTCGCGTAGGCGGTCGGCGCCCTCCTGCAGCCGACGCCGGCGAATCAGCCACTTGGGCGACAAGCCGATGCGCTTGTGCAGCAGCCGTTGCAGGGTGCGCTCGGCCAGGTCGAACCGTTCGCAGAGATCATCGACCCGTAGCAGATCGGGTGACGTCTCGACCAGCTCGACAATGGCATTGACGAGCTCACCCTCCGCATCGACCGGCAACCGGGGCCGCAGGGCGTTCTCGACGGCGTCGCGGGCCTCCTCCTGAGCCGCCGGTGACTCCGGGTCGTTGCTCATCGCCCGGCGAACCCGCAGGGTCAGCCCCACGCCGTCGAGCCCCGGCACCGTCGACAGGTCGACGTGGTGGTCGGTCATCCGGCGCACCGGCTGTGCCGTGAGCAGGTATCCGGCCGAGGGCGCCAGCATCAGGCCGACCGCCCACCCGCGCCCTTCGAGCACCGTGTTCGACAAGCCCGACGCCACCCCGTAGAAGCGGGCGTAGGAATTCGAGACGACGATGAGGCACACGGGGTACTGCAGCACGCTCTGCGGCGAGCTCTGCCCGCCTGGTACCGCCCAGACGGGGATCCAGAAGCGGCGGGCCAAGCCGGTCAGGTCGGGAGACACTCCGGCCCGTTCGATCGAGAAACGGTGGTCGGTCGGGTCGATCAGGTGGGCGCGCTCGACATCGTCGCGAACTCGCCCCCGCACCATCGGCATGTGTCGGAAACTATCAAGACCGGTGCTCGGCCGGCTGCCTACCATCGGGGCGAAAGCCAATCGAAGGAGCAGACCCATGACCGTCACGTCCGACCGCTACACCCACCTTGCCGACCGCTTCAGCGTCGTCGTCGACTCGTTGACCCCGACCGACTGGGACGCCGCTTCACCCTGCGACGGTTGGGCAGCCAGCGACGTGCTCGACCACGTCATGGGCACCCAGCGCGACTTCCTCGCCCAGCACGGAATCGACGCAGGCAGCAGCATCCCGGGCAAGGCTGACGCGGCAGCGGCCTGGCACGCGCACGATGCCCGCCTGCGCGAGCTGCTGGCCGACCCGGCCGTGGCCGACCTCGAGTACGACGGGGTCTTCGGCCGCTCGACGATCGGGGCGGCGATCACCACCTTCTACGGGTTCGACCTGATCGTGCACCGGTGGGACCTCGCCCAGGCGGCCGGGCGAGACGAGGTGCTGGATGCCGCTGAGCTCGACACGATCGAGGCCTCGGCCGACGGCTTCGGCGAGCATCTCTACGGCGAGGGCGTCTGCAAGCCCGCGGTAGACGTGCCCGACGACGCCGACCGCCAGACCACGGTGCTGGCCCGCCTCGGGCGGCGTTCCAGCGTGCCTGCCGCCTGACGGTTCGTTGTTGCGCGGTCAACCAAGAGCTCGGAACACCTAGCCACGTTTCGGGGCCGGGTGGTGTCAGGGTGGGGGCATGAGTGGACCACTTGCCGACGTGCTTGTCGTCGACCTGTCACGCGCCCTCGCGGGGCCGCACGCGACGATGATGCTGGGCGACCTCGGAGCCCGGGTGATCAAGGTCGAGACACCCGACTCGGGCGACGACACCCGGGGCTACGGGCCTCCCTTCGTCGGCGTCGGCGACGCGCGCGAGTCGACCTACTTCCTCGCCGCGAACCGCAACAAGGAGTCGGTCGCCCTCGACCTCAAGGATGCCGGTGACCGCGAGGTGCTGCTCGCGCTGGTCGACCGCGCCGACGTGCTCGTCGAGAACTTCCGCACGGGCGTCCTCGATCGGTTGGGGCTGGGCATCGACGCGCTGATGGCCCGCAACCCCCGCTTGGTCGTGCTCTCGATCACGGGGTTCGGCCACGACGGGCCCGAGGGCGGTCGGGCCGGTTACGACCAGATCGCGCAGGGCGAGGGCGGCCTCATGTCGCTGACCGGCTCGGGCCCCGACGACCCGCAACGCGTCGGCGTACCCATCGCCGACCTGCTCGCGGGCATGAACGGTGCCTACGGGGTGGTCGCTGCCCTGCACGAACGGCACCGGACCGGGGTGGGCGTGGTGGTGCGCACATCGTTGCTGGCCTCGGTCGTGGGGGTGCACGCCTTCCAGGGGACCCGTTGGACCGTGGCCGGCGAGGTCGGCCGGGCCCAGGGCAACCACCATCCGTCGATCGCACCGTACGGGCTGTTCCGGTGTCGCGACGGGGCCGTGCAGATCGCGCTTGGCAGCGAGAGTCTCTGGCGGCGGTTCTGCATCGTCTTCGGCCTCGACCCGGATGCTCAGGGCCTGGCCACCAACGCCGAGCGGGTCGAGGCGAGACCTCGGCTCATCACCGTGGTCGAGCACGCCTTCGCCGAGTGGGATGCCGGACCGCTGCTGGAGCGGCTGTCGGGCGCGGGTCTTCCGGCCGGTCGGGTGCGCACCATCGACGAGGTCTACGACTGGGACCAGACCGTGAGCCAGGGCCTGCAGATCGAGGTGGACCACTCGACGCTGGGCCCGATCACCCTGCCAGGGCCGCCGCTACGGTTCTTCGGGGCCGACGGGCAGGAGGTGGCCGGCCATGACCATGCGCCGCCGCCGACCCTCGACCAGCACGGCGACGGCATCCGCGCGTGGGTCGTCGGCGAGGCCCGAGGATCGGCCTGAGCCGGTCGCCGGTCACCGTGACCAGAAGTACTCGACCTCGGGCCGACCGGCCCCGGCGTACCGCGAACGCCGGGCGGCCAGCCTGGTGTCGCAGAGGTACTCGGCGTAGCGGCGCGCGGTCACCCGGCTCACGCCGACCAGCTCGGCGATCTCGGACGCCGACCGAGCGCTGTCGGCCTCCCGCAGGGCGCGGGACACCTTGGACAGCAGCTCTTCGCCCATGCCCTTGGGCAGTCGGGTGTCGACCGGCCCGCGCGCCCCGGCGAACATCTCGTCGACCTCCGACTGCGTGCCCAGCTCGGCCACGTCAGCGAGCTGGTCCCGATAGGCGCGGTAGGCGAGCAGCCGGTCGCGCAGGGTGGCGAAGACGAAGGGTTTCAGCACGTACTGCACCACGCCGAGCGACACTGAGGTGCGAACCACCTCGAGGTCGCGGGCCGAGGTGACCGCAATGACGTCGGCCCGGTAGCCGGCGGCGCGCATCGCGCGCACGACGTCGAGCCCGTGCCGGTCGGGCAGGTTCAGGTCGAGCAGCACCACGTCGACCGGGTGGCGCTGCAGAGCCACCATCGCGTCGCGGTTGGTGCCGACCGTGTCGACCACGACGAAACCCGGCACCCGGGAGACATACTCGGTGTGGGCCTGCGCCGCGATGGGCTCGTCCTCGACCACGAGCACCCGCAGGTCGTACTCGTCGCTCACGGTGGCCCCGCCTGGCCGTCATCAGACCATGCTGACGTCGCTGTCGCGTCGAGGTGCGACAGCTCGGGCACCGGCAGTCGAACCGTGAAGGTGGCGCCCGGTGGGCCGGTCACTTCGAGGTGCCCGCCCAGTCGCGACACCGACTGCGCCACCAGGGCCAGGCCGATGCCGCGTCGACCCGCGCTGCCCTGCTCCTTGGTAGAGAAGCCACGGGTGAACGCATCATCGACCCCACCGGGTGGCAGACCCGGGCCGGTGTCAGAGACGACGAGCACCGCTGCGGGGACGTCGTGCTCGCCGTCAGTCTCGTCGACTCGGGCGGTGAAGGTCACTCGCCGTGGCCCACTCGACAGGTCGACGGAGGCCGCCGCGTCGAAGGCGTTGTCGAGGAGGTTGCCGACGATGGTGACCACGTCGCGGGTCGGTGCCACCTCGGCGCGCCAGGTCGAGCCCGCTGCGATCTCGAAGTCGATGCCGCGTTCGTTCGCCTCGGCTGCCTTGCCGAGCAGCAGGGCGGTGAGGGCCGGTTCGTCGACGGCGGCGACCACCCTGTCGGTGAGGCGCTGGCTCAGCTCCAGCTCGTCGGTGGCGAAGGCAAGGGCCCGCTCGGGGTGACCGAGCTCAATGAGGCTGATAATGGTGTGCAGCCGGTTGGAGGCCTCGTGGGCCTGGGAGCGCAGGGCCTCGCTGAGCCCGCGGGCCGAGTCGAGCTCACCCGTCAGGGCTTCGAGGTCGGTGCGGTCCCGCAGGGTGGTCACCTGCCCGAGCAGGCGCCCCTCCCACTGCGCCGGAGCGGTGTTGACGACGAGCACCCGCGCCGCGGTCACGTGCAGCTCGTCCTGGTGCGGCCCGGCATCCCCCAGTGCCGTGGCGAGCGGCGCCGTGAGCCCCAGGTCGTCGACGGCTCGACCCACCGCGTCAGCGGGCAGGTCGAGCAGGCGCACCGCCTCGTCGTTGGCGAGGCGAAGGCGGCCGTCGAGGTCGGTGATCACCAAGCCCTCACTCACGGCGTGCAGCACCGCGTCGTAGTACTCGTACATCTCTCGCAGCTGGCGCTCGTCGAGGCCGTGGGTCTGGCGCCGCACGCGACGTGCCACCAGGGCCGTGCCTAGACCCGACAGGACGGCGGCGGCCAACCCGGCGAGGAGCAGCCCGGGCAGCCGGGATCGCACCTGTTCGCCGACCGCCGTCTTGCGGATGCCGACCGAGACGAGCCCGACCACCGTGCTGTCGTCGGTGATGGGGACCACGACGCGGGCCGACGGACCGAGGGTTCCGGTGTAGTCCTCGCGCACGATGCCACCCTGCTGGGCCGCCTCGATGTGGCCGAGGAAGCGCTTGCCGATCTGGTGGGGGTCGGGGTGGGTGTAGCGGATGCCGTCGCGGCTCATGATGACGACGAAGTCGGTGTCCGACTCCTTGCGCACTCGTTCGGCGTACGGCTGCAGAGCAACGGTCGGTGACGGCCCTGACACGGCGCCGACCACGGCGGGCGTGATGGCGATCGTCTCGGCCACGGCCGTCGCCCGGTCGATCGCACCCTCGTCGGCGGTGTGCTCCGCCTGCACCCAGGTGCCCATCAGCCCCGCCGCCACCACGACGACCGCGATTCCGACCTGGAGCACGAAGGTCTGCGTGGCGACGCTCCAGCGCGTCGGCGACCACCGGGCCCGACGGACTCTCTCGACGAAGGCCGTCATCGCCGCTTCACCGCCGACGGTCTCGAGAAGTCTCGAGCGGTCTCGAGAACTCAATGAACACAACGGTGACCCTACTCACCCGCGCGGCCATAGTCGGACCAGCCGGCCCGGGTGATTCGGGCCCCGACCATGACCGACCTGGAGGTCACCGTGACCAGCACCGCCGACAGTGCCGTCGACACCACGCCGAAGAAGCGCGACCGCACGCACTACCTCTACATCGCCGTCATCGTCGCCATGCTCCTGGGCATCGCGGTGGGCGCGATCTTCCCCGAGGTGGGCAAGAGCCTCAAACCGCTCGGAACGGGGTTCGTCAACCTCATCAAGATGATGATCTCGCCGATCATCTTCTGCACGATCGTGCTGGGCATCGGCTCGGTGCGCAAGGCCGCCCAGGTCGGTAGGGTCGGCGGCCTCGCCCTCGGCTACTTCGTCGCCATGTCGACCGTCGCCCTGGGGATCGGCCTCGTCGTGGGCAACATCGTCAAACCCGGCGCTGGGCTCGATCTGACCGACGCGATCACGCAGTCCGGAGCCTCGCAGGTGGCCAAGACCTCCGAGACCACGGCCGACTTCGTGTTGGGCCTCATCCCCGACACCCTCGTCTCGGCCCTGACGGCCGGCTCGGTGCTCCAGGCCCTGCTCGTGGCACTCCTCGTGGGCTTCGCCCTGCAGAAGATGGGCAAGCAGGGTGAGCCGATCCTTCGCGGCATCAAGCACCTCGAGCGTCTCGTCTTCCGTCTGATGGCGATGATCATGTGGGCTGCGCCCGTCGGTGCCTTCGGCGCGATGGCGGCTCTCGTGGGGGCCACCGGCCTCGGGTCGCTGAAGAGCCTCGGTCTGCTGATGCTCGCCTTCTACGCCACCTGCATGATCTTCGTCTTCGGCTTCCTCGGGTCGATCCTCAAGCTGGTCACGGGAATCGGCGTGTGGTCGCTGATGAAGTACCTGGCCCGTGAGTTCCTTCTCATTCTCGCGACCTCATCGTCGGAGTCGGCCCTCCCGCGACTCATCGCCAAGATGGAGCACCTCGGGGTCTCTCGTCCCGTCGTGGGCATCACGGTGCCGACCGGGTACTCCTTCAACCTCGATGGCACCGCGATCTACCTGACGATGGCCAGCCTCTTCATCGCCGAGGCCATGGACAAGCCGTTCAGCATCGGTCAGCAGATCTCGTTGCTCGTCTTCATGATCATCGCGAGCAAGGGCGCCGCCGGGGTCAGCGGGGCCGGCCTGGCCACTCTCGCCGGCGGGCTCCAGTCGCACCGGCCCGACCTCGTGCCCGGCGTCGGTTTCATCGTCGGCATCGACCGCCTGATGAGTGAGGCCCGCGCCCTGACGAACTTCGCCGGCAACGCGATCGCCACCGTCGTGATCGGCACCTGGGTCGGCGAGCTCGACCAGGAGCAGGCAGCCGCGGTGCTCTCGGGACAACGTCCGTTCGACGAGGCGTCGATGCTGGATGATGATGATGACGACACTGCTGAGGCCGACGACGCTGCAGGTGCCGACGCTGATGATGCCGACCGCTCGGTGCCTGAGCCGGATCGCGACCTGGTGGTAGCCGACCGCTGACCCAGCCTCACGACATCCGAGATGGTCGTTGGCGGTACCGAGGGTCACTGGCGCTGAAACTTTCAGACGTCAGTGACCCTCATCTGACCCTCATCGGCGTCAGTGACCCGAAGTCGGGTCCAGCTGCAGCACGATCTTGCCCCGGGCGTGCCGGGTCGACACCTTCGCAAGCGCCGACCCGGCATCCTCGAACGAGAGCACCTGCTCGATCTCCACCCGAACGGCACCGGCGGCCACGTCGGCCATGAGCCGGCCCAGCTCGTCACGCACGTCGCCGGTGTGCGGAACCACCTGCACGGTCACCCCCCGCTCGGAGGCCAGGCGGTCGCCCGAGATGCTGATGAGGTGCCCACCGTCGCGCACGACACCGAGGCTGCCGGTCGAGGTGCTCGGCGGCACCGCGATCGCCGCGTCGACACCGGCCGGCATCCACTCGAGCACCCGAGCCGACCAGCTCGGATCGCGGTAGTCGACGGCCAGCTCCGCCCCGAGGGAGCGCAGGTAGTCGTGGTTGGTGTCGGAGGCTGAGGCCGCCACCTCCCACCCCTGCCGCACCGCCAGCTGGACGGCCAGGGTGCCGATCGCTCCTGACCCGCCGGCGATGAACAGCGAGCCCTGAGCCGGGCCGAGCGCCTGCAGCGCCCGAAGCGCCGTGTTGCCGGCCACCGGAAGGGCCGCCGCCTCGACGAAGCCCATCGTCGCAGGGATCGCCACGATGAGGCTGTCGGCCCTGACCGCCACGAGCTCGGCCCAGGTTCCGCCCTTGGGCTGCATCGAGCTGACGAACGCGACCCGGTCGCCGCGGTGATGCGCCGAGACGAGTGGCCCGACCCCTTCGATGATCCCCGCCGCTTCGATGCCGATCGGGTAGGGGTAGGTGGCGTTGGCGGGAAGGAAGTACGAGTCGTGGATGCCGACACCGACCGCCTGCACCCGCACGAGCAGCTCGTCATCAGCGATGGCGGGGGGCGGAACGTCGGCGAGCTGCGGGAGGTCGGCTCCGGCGTGCGGCAGGACGAAGGCTCTCATGTTGGAACTGGCTCCACGGGGACAGGATCGGCGTGGCCCGGATGCCGGGCCGCGGGGTGCTCGGTACTGCTGCGACCCTACTTGCTGAACCCGGCCGTCAGCCCGCTCAGCAGCTGTCGTCGACCGACGACGTAGAGCGCGAGGATCGGCAACGTGGTGAGCACGACCGAGGCCAGCACCGCCGGTGCGTTGATGCTGTACTGCCCCTGGAAGGTCCAGAGCGCCAAGGGCAGCACGCGCAGGTCGGGGCTCTGGGTCAGGATGAGGGGCAGCAGGAAGCCGTTCCAGATGCCGAGGGCGTTGTAGATGGTCACCGTCACGAGGGCGGGGCGGGTGAGGGGCAGCGCGAGCCGCCACAGCGTCTGCCACTCGCTGCACCCGTCGAGACGCATCGACTCGAACAGCTCGTTCGGCACGTCGCGCACGAAGTTCGAGAGTACGAGCACCGACAGCGGGATGGCGAAGGCGATGGACGGCAGGATCAGGGCGAGCAGGGTGTCGTAGAGATGCAGTCGGATGATGATGAGGTAGACGGGGATGATGGTCGCCTGCAGCGGGATGGCCAGGCCCATCAGGAACAGGGAGTTCACCGATTTGAGGAACCGGCCGCGGCCGCGCACGATGGCGAAGGCTGCCATGAACGAGACGGCTACCGCGGGTACCACGGCGCCGATCGTCACGATCACGCTGTTGACGAAGTAGCGGATGAAGTTCGACTCGATGACGAGACGGTAGGCATCGAGGGTCGGGTTGGTCGGCGGGGCGAACGGGTTCGTCACGAAGTAGACGCTCTGCGACTTCAGGCTCGTGATGACGATCCAGTAGATCGGGATGATCACGATCGCCAGCCAGAACCAGCCGGCGAGACCCCCGAGCCAGTTCAGCTTTCCGGCGCGACGGCGAAGGGCGGTGACGGTCGTCATGTCAGGCTCCTTCGAGCTGGCTCGCGGTGTCGTCGCCGCCACCGATCCGGCGTAGCAGGAGGGCGATGGCCAGGCCCACCAGCACGAGGATCACGGCGATGCCGCTCGCCGGGCCCATCAGGCCGGCCTGGAACCCCTTCTTGTACATGTCGAGGGCCAGCACGTTCGTCGCGTCGCCGGGGCCACCGGCGGTCAGGATGTAGATCAGGTCGAAGAAGGTCAGCGAGCCGACCACCATGAGGGTGGAGGACGTGACGATCGTGTTCTTCAGCTGGGGCAAAGTGATGGAGAAGAACTGGCGGATACGCCCGGCCCCGTCGATCTGCGCCGCCTCGTACATCGAGGTCGGGATCTGGCGCACGGCGCCCTGGTAGATGAGGGAGTGGAACGGGATGAACTGCCATGACACGACGAAGATCACCACGCCGAGGGCCAGGTTGGGCCGGCCCAGCCAGTCCTGCGAGAGGAACGGCAGGCCGAGCCCCGCACCGAGCCCGAAGTTGGGGTCGAGCAACGCCTTGTAGGTGATCGCGATCGCCGCAGAGCTCAGCAGCAGCGGCAGGAAGTACAGCACCGACAACAGAGCCCGGTAGCGCTCCGCACCAGCCAGGAACACGCCGAGCAGGATGCTGAGCGGGGTCTGCACCAGCCACGAGAGCGACATCACGAGAAAGGTCACCCAGAGCGAGTGGGGGAGGCCCGGGTCGGTGAACACCGCCCGCCAGCTGTCGAAGCCGGCGGGCCGGATCGCGCCGATGCCGTCCCACGCGGTGAAGCTGAGCACGAGCACCCCGAGCAGTGGGATGACACCGAAGGCGGTGAAGAAGAGCAGCGCCGGCGCCGCCATCCAGCCGAGCGAACCCTGACGGACCGTGCCGTTGGATCGTCCGGTTTGACCTGTCGTACCGCCGGCTCCGGATGGGGCCGGCGGCGCGCGCCGAACGCTGGTCGAGGTCACTTGCCGATGACCGCGTTGAGGTTGTCGGCGAACTGCTGTGGCGTCACCGAGAGCTGGAACAGCTTGGCGATGTTGTCGAGCAGGGTCTCGGCCGCGGACGGGCTGAGGGCCTGGTCCCACGACTGGGCGAACACCTTGGCGCCGCTCGCCACCCCGTAGAGGAACTTGAGCCACTCGGCATCCTTCGAGCCGGCGATCTTCGCGTCGCTCCCGTTGACGATGGGGATGGATCCGGTGTCGATCCACGACTTGACCTCGGCGTCGTCGAGGACGGCCGTGGCGAAGAACTTCTTCGCAGTCTCCTTCTCGGCGTCGCTGGCCTTGGAGCTGATCGAGAGGTACTGGCCGGGGTTGCCGACGGTGTCGCTCGGGTCGCCCTTGCCGCCCTCGACGGGCGGGAAGTTCATGTAGCCGAGGCTCCCGCTCGAGACGAAGTCGCCGCCGTCGGCACTCATGCTGCCGTAGGTCCACGAGCCGTGCAGCATCATGGCCGCCTTGCCCGTGTAGAGCAGTGCCTGGTCGGCGTTGGAGTCGGCCGTGATCGACGAGAAGCCCTTGATGAAGCCGTTCGCCTTGACGAGGTCCTGCACCTTGGTGAGCGCGGCGATCGCGTCGGGGTTCGACCACGCGTCCTTCTGGCCGTCGAACACCGCCTGGAAGACCCCTGGGCCGCCGGTACGGTCGAAGAGGAACTCGAGCCACATCATGTTGGTCCAGCGGGACTGACCACCGAGCGAGAACGGCGCGACACCGGCAGCGTTGATCTTGGGGACCATGGCCATGATGTCGCTCCACGACGTCGGGGGCGCCACTCCGACCTTGTCGAGAACCTTCTTGTTGTAGAAGAGCACGATGGGCTGCACGGTCTCGCACGGCATCGCGTAGATCTTCTTGTCGACCGTGCCGGCGCCGAACGATGACGGGAAGAGGCGGTCCTTGACCTTGGGGTTCTCGGCGAACCACGAGGTGAGGTCCTCGACCTGGTTCGCCTCGGCGTAGGTGCGCAGGGTGCCGCCGCCCCACCCCCAGATGATGGTGGGCGACTGACCGGCGCCGATCGCCGTCTTGATCTTGGTCTTGTAGGCGTCGTTCTGGAACAGGGTGAGCTTGATCGGGGTGCTCGGGTTGGCCTTGTTGAACCGGTCGACCGTGGCCTGACGGATGCCTTGGCCGGGCTGGCCGGTGAGCGACCAGTAGCTGGCGCCCGATCCACCCCCCGCGCCAGCACCGCCGCCGGTGCTGCCAGGGGTGGTGCTGGGGCCGTCACTGCCGCAGGAGGCGAGGGCGGCGACCAGGGGGACGCCCATGGCGAGCCCGAGGAAGGTACGACGAGAGGTTGTTCTGGGATCCACGCTGATCTCCGTCTGTGTCGTGGCCGACTGCCGGCCGTCCTGATGTCGCTCGGGGTGCGGCGGTCGGTGGCGCAGCAGTTGCGCTGCCGATCGACGACGAAGCCTGGTTTCGCAACAGGTGAGTGACAACGACGGTACTTTTCGAAACTTTCACATGTCAATACCCTGGACATCACGATCTGATGAGAGGACTTTAGAGGGAAAGTGACTGCCGCGGAGGCCGAATCATGCTGATGACACGGGCCTTGTCAGTGATCTATGGTGTTCGAAACTTTTCGATATCTATTACCCAGGACCGCAAAGGAGCTGTTCGTGGCCGACACGCAGCCTGCACCGACCGTCGTCGACCACCAGCAACGACAGCTCGCTCCGCCACCCACACCCTCATCGCGCCCGATGTCGTGGCGCAACCCGAGGCTCTCGCTCGACGAGCGCACCGACGCCCTGCTTGCGGCGCTGACGATCGAGGA
>JAKDLG010000150.1 GCA_030452985.1 Humibacillus sp. | reverse complement strand
CCAGAGGATCTCGAAGCCCTGCCGCTGGTGGAAGCTCTCCTCCTTGCAGACCCGGATCATGGCTCGCGCGTACGGCCCGTAGGAACACCGGCACAGCGGCACCTGGTTCATGATGGCCGCCCCGTCGACCAGCCAGCCGATGGCGCCGTTGTCGGCCCAGGTCAGGGTGGGGTAGTTGAAGATCGAGGAGTACTTCTGCTTGCCGTCGTGCAGCCGCTCGAGCAGCTCCTGTCGGTCGATCCCGAGCGTCTCGGCTGCCGAGTAGAGGTAGAGGCCGTGGCCCGCTTCGTCCTGCACCTTGGCGATGAGGATCGCCTTGCGCCGCAGCGACGGCGCACGGGTGATCCAGTTCCCCTCGGGCTGCATGCCGATGATCTCGGAGTGCGCGTGCTGGGCGATCTGGCGGATCAGCGTCTGGCGGTACTTCTCCGGCATCGCGTCGCGCGGTTCGATGCGCCGGTCGTCGGCGATCAGCGCGTCGAACGCCTCGAGGTCGACCGCCGACTGAACACGCCGCCCCTCAGACGACAGGCTCGCCACGCCGTCGTCTGCGCCCTCGGCCGCAGCCTGCTCGGCGGCGTTGAGGGGTTCGTTCGGGTCGATGACGTCGTTGCCATACATACGTCCAGTATGCGAGATGACCCCGGTCCCGAGCAAAGCGTGGGCCACCCCACGGGCGACGCAGGACGCGGACGCCCGCCTGAGAGGATGCCGGGGTGGACTCCTCAGCCAGCGCACCCGACCACCAGCACGAGCACAACCACCAGCACGACCACGGGCACGCCCCGGGCCCGGTGGCCGATGCGAGCGTGCGCATCGCCCGGGCGACTGACGCGCCGGCGGTGGGGCTCGTGCAGTCGGTCGTGTGGCGCGAGGCGTATGCCGCTCTCCTCCCGGCCGAGGTCGTCGCCCAGTTCGAGCCGCGCGAGTTCACCAACGCCTGGCGCAGCTCGTTGGAGAACCCACCGTCGCGTGACCATCTCCTGCTCGTGGCCTGCGCGGGCGAGCAGGTCGTCGGGTTTGCCGCAGTGGCTCCATCGGGCGACCCCGACCTCGCCGACGACGGGGCCGAGCTGCTCGTGCTCGGTGTGCATCCCGAGGCGAGGCGCCAGGGTCACGGCTCCCGACTGCTCAACGCCGCCGTCGACACCGCACGGGGCCGCGGCCGCCGGTCCCTGGCCACCTGGATCCTGGCCGAGGCCGACGAGCTGCGTTCGTTCCTGCACTCGGCCGGTCTCGAGAGCGACGGCGCCCAGCGCGAGCGGGTGGTGTCGTCCGACGGTGCCACCGTGTGGGAGGTGCGCCTCGGCGCCTCGGTGATGCAGGAGTGAGCAGCGCCCCGCCAGGCCCGGGCCCGTCGGGGCCCACCCCGCTCGAGCCGAACACGCGCCGCCGGGTGCTTCGACAGGGACTGTCGGTCGGGGTCGCCACCGGGGCCTACGGCATCAGCTTCGGGGCCCTCGCCGTGGCCGCAGGGCTCGACGTATGGCAGACGTGCGCCCTGTCGCTGCTGATGTTCACCGGCGGTTCGCAGTTCGCCTTCGTCGGCATCATCGCCTCCGGCGGCCTCGCCTCCGCCCCCTCGGCCATCGCGGCCGGCTCCATGCTCGGGCTGCGCAACGCCCTGTACGCCCTCGAGCTGACCCCGCTCCTGGGCGTCCGGGGCCCTCGGCGCATGGCGGCCGCGCAGCTGACCATCGACGAGTCGATGGCCGTCGCGGTGACCCAGGACGACAGGCGGGCCGCACGGTTGGGCTTCTGGGTCACCGGTATCAGCGTCTACGTGCTGTGGAACCTGACGACGTTCGCCGGCGCGCTCGTCGGGAACGCGATCGGCGACCCTCGCACCTACGGGTTGGACGCCGCGGCGTGCGCTGCCTTCATCGCGCTGCTGTGGCCCCGTCTACGCGGTCGGGACAGCATCGCGATCGCCGTGGCGGGAGGCGTCGTGGCGACCCTGCTCACGCCCGCCCTGCCGCCCGGCATCCCGGTCGTGGTGGCTGCAGCCGCCGCCCTGTTGGCGTGGCGTGGGCCGCGGGAGACCGACGGAAGTGCAGGGGTGGCCACGCCGTGAACCTCTGGGTCGCCATCCTCGTCGCGGCTGGAATCGCCTTCGCCACCAAGCTCGCCGGCTACCTCATCCCGGCCCAGCTGCTCTCGGGCCCGAGGACCCGGCGGGTCACAGGAGCCATGCCCGTCGCGCTGCTGGCGGCCCTGGTGGCGACCCAGACGTTCACCGGTCCCTCCGGCACCCTCGTGGTCGACGCTCGGCTCGCGGCCGTTGGGGTGGCGGTGGTCGCCCTGCTGCTTCGAGCCCCCTTCATCGTGGTCGTCGTAGCCGGCGCAGCCACCGCCGCCGGCCTGCGCTGGATCGGCTGGGGGTGAGCCCGCGCTCACCGAGATCGCGCATCGCGCACCGTGCCCGAACCGACTCAGCTGGAAGCTCGTATCGCCTCGCCGGTCGAGCCCACGGCATCCGCCTGGGACGCGTCGCCCGGTCTGAGCGACGGCAGCAACGCCTCGATGGTGCGGACGGGGTGGTCGAGCACGTCAGCGAAGGCGACCTCTGCCGCTCCGATGAGCTGGGCGTCCGAGCCGAGCTCGGAACGCACGAGCGTCGCCTGCTCGCGGATCGGGCCCAAGGCCCGAGCGACAGCAGCGTGCAGGGTCGGCTCCATGGTGGGAAACAGTGACCCGAACGACCCGCCCAGCACCACCGTGTCGGGGTTGAAGATGTTCATCAGCGTGGCGAGCCCCAGGCCGACGACCTCGCCGGTCTTGCGTACTCCCGACAGCGCGCGACGGCTGCCCGTAGCGACGTCGGCCAGCACGTCCTCGATGTCGGACTCGTGTGGGTTGCGCCCGAACGCCCTGATGATGGCCGCGTCGCCGATCTCGGCCTCCCAGCAGCCCCGGGCACCACACACACAGTGGTGCCCCTGGGGGCGCACGACGATGTGACCGAGCTCCCCGGCGTAGCCGCCCGCTCCCTTGAGCAGCTCGCCGTCGACGATGACGCCTCCCCCGATGCCGTCCTGACCGCGGACGTAGAGCACGTCGCGGGAACCGCGAGCGGCCCCGCGCAGATACTCCGCGATGGCGCCCAGGTCGCCGTCGTTGCCCGCCGCGACCGGGAGCTCGTGGTTCAGGGCGGCCGCGAGCAGCTCGACGAGCGGAGTCTCATACCACCCCAGTGACGGAGACCGTCGCACGAAGCCATCGGGTTGGCGAACACTCGCCGGCACCGACACGACCACGCCGAGGCAGATCGATCCGGGGGCCGCCTTGGCCCGCATCTCGCGCACGAGCATCGCGAGATGCGCGACAACCCCGGCGACATCATGGAGTGGTCCCTGATGCAGCCGCCGCCGCACCTGGAGCAGGTAGCCGCCGAGTCCGACCCGAGCAGCTGCCACCTCCGCGGCGGTGATGTCGAAAGCAAGAACGTAGACAGCGTGGCTCACCGGCTCGACCACGTTGGAGGGTCGGCCCTTGCCGACCACCTCTCCGTGTCGTTCGCGGATCAGGCCGAGTCGAACCAGCTCGGCAGTGAGGGCCCCGACGGTGCTGCGGTTGAGCCCGGTGGCCGCGACGATCTCCGACCGGGTCTTGGCGCCGCCGAAGTGCACCAGCCGCAGAACCGTCGACACATTCGCCCGGCGAACCTCGTCCTGGCCTGAGGTCTCGGCTCGGAGTCGCCGATCGCCTGTCCCGAGCCGCATCTCACATCACCCCTGGCTGGTGGTACGCGATCGTCATACCCCGTGAGGGGGTGCTGCGGATCGGCAAGCCGGCAAACCCCCGCAGGTCACCTCGATCCGCGCATCCGACCGCGCGACAGCGCGTCCACTCCGGCCGCGAGCACCAGCACCCCGCCCGTGACGACGTACTTGACGCCGGCCGAGTAGCCGAGCAGGCCCATCCCGTTGTCGATGACTGCGATGACCGCTGCCCCGATGAGGGCATCGACGACGCGGCCCTTGCCGCCGAACAGCGAGGTTCCCCCGATGACGGCCGCACCGACCGCATAGAGCAGCACGTTGGAGCCACCGGCGTTCGGGTCGACCGAGGTGGCCCGAGAGGCCCCGAAGATGCCGGCACAGGCGGCCAGCGTCGAGCAGATCACGAAGCAGGTGATCCGGACCCGGGCCACGTTGATGCCGGCGCGACGGGTGGCCTCTGCGTTGCCGCCGACACCGTAGACGTGGCGCCCGAAGGCGGTCCCATTGAGCAGGAAGGTCAGGCCCAGGGCCAGCACGGCGATGACGGGGATGACGATCGGGATGCCGGAGATCGACGTGCGGAGCGGGTTGAGGCTGCGCTCCTGGTTGAGGATGAAGGTCAGGGCGAGCACGATGACGACCACGAGACCGAGCTTGACGATGAGGGAGGCCAGCGGCGCCACGAGCAGCCCGTTGTTGCGTCGCGTGCTCCATTGCCGCAGGCCCATGCCGACGTAGATCACCAACGCCGCGATCACGATGAGCCAGCCGAGCCAGGGCGCGATGTTCTTGTTCTCGATGGCCAGCACCGCCGGGTTGGTGATGGAGATGTTGCCGCCGTTACCGATGATGAGCAGCACCACGCCTTGAAAGGCGAGGAAGGCGGCCAGCGTCGCGATGAACGAGGGGATGCCGACCTTGGCCACCAGCAGCCCGAGGCCGAGTCCGATGACCACCCCGGTCAGCAGGGAGAGTGGCAAGGCCACGATCAACGGCCACTGCTTGTTGGTCAGCGCCACCGCCAGGACCGCCCCGCACACGCCGGATGCGAAACCCGCCGACAGGTCGATCTCGCCGAGGAGCAGCACGAACACCAGTCCCATGCCGATCGTCGCGACCACGGCGCCTTGCTGGAAGAGGTTGGCAATGTTGAGGAACGAGGTGAACGTGCCTGGCTTGAGCACGACGAACACCGCGGTGAGGATCAGGAAGGCGAGGATCGCGGGTAGCGTTCCCATGTCGCCGCCGCGAAGCTTGCTGACATAGCCCTGGACATTCTCGGTGAACGTCGGCTGCTGCACCGCGCCGGCCAGCGGCGATGGCGTGGCCGAGGGGGGAAGCGTGGAGGTGCTCATGCGGGGTTGCTCCCGTTCGTGGTGGTGGCCGCGGCGTCGGTGCGTCGCCCCGACAGAGGAGGTTCGTCGGTGGAGGCGGCGCCGCTCGTGATGAGCTCGATGATCTTGGCCCGGGTGCTGTCGGACGTGCGGACCTGCGCCGCCGTCTGTCCGAGGTAGAGCACGTTGATCGAGTCGGCCACCTCGAAGACGTCGTTCATGTTGTGCGAGATGAGCAGCACCGCCAACCCGGCGTCAGCGAGACGCCGGACCAGCTGCAGCACCTGTTCGGTCTGGGCGACGCCGAGCGCCGCGGTGGGTTCGTCGAGGATCACGATCTTCGAGTTCCACAGCACGGCGCGCGCGATGGCGACGGTCTGTCGCTGCCCTCCGGAGAGGCTGGCCACCTGCTGCCGGATCGAGCGAACGGTGCGCACCGACAGGCTGGCCAGCACGTCGGCCGCTTTCGTCTCCATCGCCGTCTCATCGAGCCGCAGACCCTTCTTCATCTCGCGGCCGAGGAACATGTTGTGCACGATGTCGAGGTTGTCGCACAGGGCCAGGTCCTGGTACACGACCTCGATCCCGGCCGCGCTCGCCTCGGCGGGGCTGTGGATGTGCGCCTTCGTGCCGTTGACGAGCACCGCGCCGGAGTCGAACGGGAAGATCCCGGCTATGCACTTGATCATGGTCGACTTGCCGGCTCCGTTGTCACCCACCAGCGCGGTGACCTCGCCGACCCGCACGGTGATGTCGACCCCGCGCAGCGCATGGACCGCGCCGAAGCTCTTGCGGCCGTCTCGCACCTCGAGGGCGGGGGCGGGGCCGGTCGATGATGCGGGTCTCTCGTCCACGCTCTGCGTCATGGTCCACCTCGTTGTCTCGGGTCCGCGTTGGGGTGAGGTCCTGTGGGGTGGGTCGACGATTCATCGACCCACCCGACGGCCTGAGCGCCGGGATGACGCTCAGGCCGGTGAGTCACTTGATTCCGGCCTTGGCGCACGCGGCCTCGAGAGCAGCAGTGCAGACGTTGGCCTTCGTCGTGTAGCCGTCGGCGATGACATCCTTGACGTTGTCGAAGTAGATGGCCTCGGGGTCGAGCAGAACCGAGGGCACGTCCTTCTTCGTGGTGGTGTCCATCGTTGCGGCGGTGGCCAGGCTCTTGGTGTCCTGCCCCTTGGCGAGAGCGATGGCCAGGGCGGAGGCTGCGTCAGCCTCCTTCTTGACCGCCTTGTACACCGTCATGCACTGGTCGCCGGCGAGGATGTTCTGCAGGCCCTGGTCGGTCGCGTCCTGCCCGGTCACCGGAACCGTGCCGTTGACCTTGTTCTTCTTGAGAATGGCGATGGCTGCGTTGCCGAGGCCGTCGTTCGCCGCCAGCACCCCGTCGATCTTGCCGCCGTTGTCGGTGTACATCTGCTCGAAGATGGTGCCGGCCTGCTGGTTGTCCCAGTCGGGCACAGCCTGGTCGGCGACGACCTTGTAGTCCCCGGAGTCGGTCTTGGCCTTCAGCGCCTTGACCGCACCTTGCTTGAAGAGGGTTGCGTTGTTGTCGGTCGGCGAGCCGTTGAGGAAGGCGATGTTGGCCTTCGTCTTGTTGTCGGCCGTGAGGCATTTCTGCAAGCCCTCACCCTGCAGCTCGCCGACCTTGACGTTGTTGAACGACACGTAGAAGTCGGCGCCGCCGCCGAGGGTGAGCCGGTCGTAGTCGATCGTCGCGATGCCCTGCGCCTTGGCCTTCTCGAGCACTGCCTTTCCGGAGCCCGAGTCGAGGTTGACGATCATCAGGACGTTCACGCCGCTCGTGATCATCTGGTCGGCGATGGTCTGGAACTGGGTCTTGTCGCCCTGTGCGTTCTGGATGTCGGCGTCGACACCGGCCGCCTTGAAGGCGGCAGTCAGGTACTTCAGGTCGGCGGTCGCCCACCGCGCGGACGACTTGGTGTCGGGAAGGATGACCCCGACCTTGGGTGTGGTCCCACCCTTGGTCGCCACCGCGGTGGCCCCGCCGCCCGAGCTGCTATCCGAGGATGAGCAGCCGGCCAAGGTCAATCCGGTCGCCATGACGGCCGCCGACACCAAGATCATGCTTCGTCGCATCTGTTTCCCTCTCTGGACGACGCCTCTCACGTGAGTCCAGCTGGGCCACGCAGGCAGACGTTGAATTGTTTATGTTGTGCGCCGCAACATATTCCCTGCTGGTCAACGACACAACGGTCGACTGACGCACGCCACCGCATCGTGATGGAACCGTGATGACAGGACTGGTTGAAGAGCATCCATAGTGGGGCATCTCTCTGCCCCGGGATGCGCCCTCGGTCCCCTCCGGAAGAACATGTTGCCCGCGCCAACAAAGTCGACAGAGAGGCACACACCCATCACCGGGCAGCCCCTGGGAGCCAGCTCGAACTCGCTCACGGCACACCCGCCGAGGGCACGGTGGCCGCAGCAGGATCACGGCGTGAAGGTCGCACTGTTCGCAACCTGCTTCAACGACACCATGTGGCTGGGCACACCACGGGCCGTGGTGACACTGCTTGAGAGGCTCGGTTGCGCGGTCGAGTTCCCCACCGCGCAGACCTGCTGCGGCCAGATGCTCACCAACACCGGATACGCCGACGAGGCCGTTCCGCTCGTGCGCTCGTTCGCCCGGGTGTTCGAGCCCTACGACGCCATCGTGGTGCCCTCGGGGTCGTGCACCGGTTCGGTGCGCCAACAGCACGCCTGGCTGGCTCGCCGAGCGGGAGACCCCGGCCTGGAGAAGGCCGTGACCGACCTGACGCCCCGGGTGTACGAGCTGTCTGAGTTCCTCGTCGATGTGCTGGGCGTGACCGACGTCGGGGCCTACTTCCCGCATCGGGTCACCTATCACCCGACCTGCCATTCGATGCGCATGATCCGGGTCGGGGACCGCCCGCTCCAGCTGCTCCGCGCCGTGCGCGGCATCGACCTCGCCCCGTTGCCCCTGGCGGAGGAGTGCTGCGGGTTCGGGGGCACCTTCGCGATGAAGAACGCTGACGTCTCCGTGGCGATGGGCGCCGACAAGGCCCGTCACGTGCGCGAGACCGGAGCCGAGGTGGTGGTCGCGGGCGACAACTCCTGCCTGGCTCACATCGGCGGGCTCCTCGAGCGCCAGCGGGCCGGGGTGCGCACGCTGCACCTCGCCGAGGTGCTCGCCTCAACGGAGGAGTCGAGGGCATGAGCCGCACCTTCGTCGGAATGCCGAAGTTTCCCATCGCCGCTCACACGGCACTCGCCGACACGCAGCTACGGCGCAACCTCGGCCATGCGACGGCCACGATCCGGGCCAAGCGTGCGGCCGTCGTCGCTGAAGTCGACGACTGGGAGGAGCGACGGGTCAGGGGCGCCGAGGCGAAGGATCGTGCGCTGGCGAACCTCGATACCTACCTGCTCGAGCTCGAGGCGCGGCTGGTCGAAGCCGGCGCCACCGTGCACTGGGCCCGTGACGGGGCCGAGGCGAACGCCATCGTCGTCGACCTGACGCGCGCCGCCGACGCCGACGAGGTCGTCAAGGTGAAGTCGATGGCCACCGTCGAGATCGGACTCAACGAGGCCCTCGAGGCTGCCGGCATCCGGGCGTGGGAGACCGACCTCGCCGAGCTCATCGTGCAGCTCGGCGACGACCTGCCGAGCCACATCCTCGTGCCCGCCATCCACCGCAACCGCTCCGAGGTGCGCGAGATCTTCCTGCGCGAGATGGCCGGGGCCGGGCGGCCGGCCCCCGACGACCTGAGCGACGACCCGGCCCGGTTGGCGGAGGCGGCCCGGTTGCACCTGCGCGAGAAGTTCCTGCGCGCCAAGGTGGCCGTGTCGGGGGCGAACTTCGCCATCGCCGAGACCGGTACTCTTGTCGTGGTCGAGTCGGAGGGCAACGGCCGCATGTGCCTCACCCTGCCCGACACGCTCATCTCCGTCGTCGGCATCGAGAAGCTGCTGCCCACCTGGGATGACCTCGCCGTGATGATGCAGCTGCTCCCCCGCAGCTCGACCGGCGAGCGGATGAACCCCTACACCTCGATGTGGACCGGGGTGACCCCGGGCGACGGCCCCCAGCACGTGCACGTCGTGCTCGTCGACAACGGTCGCACCGACGTGCTGGCTGATGTCGAAGGGCGTCAGGCGCTGCGCTGCATCCGCTGCTCAGCGTGCCTCAACGTGTGCCCGGTCTACGAGCGGGTCGGCGGGCACGCCTACGGCTCGGTCTACCCCGGACCGATCGGCGCGGTGCTGGGGCCGATGTTGCGCGGCACCCAGGGCGAGGTCGAGAAGGCGCTGCCGTACGCCTCGAGCCTGTGTGGCGCCTGCTTCGACGTGTGTCCCGTTCGCATCGAGATCCCCGAGCTGCTCGTGCACCTGCGCACCAGGGTCGTCGACGAGAGCCGTGGTGGCTTTCCGAGCGCGGAGGGTCTGGCCATGAAGATGACGGCGCTGACACTGGCCACGTCGGGCCGTCTCGAGAAGGCCCAGAACGCCGCCACCCTGACCGGTCGCCTGCTCGGCTCCCACACGACGCTCGGCTGCCTGCCGTGGCCGCTCACGTCGTGGAGCAACGCTCGTGACGCTCCGGCCCCACCGAAACAGACCTTCCGGCAGTGGTGGCGCGCCACGCACGACGGAGGCCGGCCATGAGTGCCGACGCCCGAGAAGCGGTGCTCGCCCGGGTGCGCTCGGCGCTCGCCACCCCGGGCACGCCTCGCGCCCGGGCTGACGGGCCGCCCGCCACCGGCGCCGGTCTCGCCGTGCCCACCGACCGGGCGGAGATCCTCGACCTGTTCGCCCTGCGGGTCGTGGACTACCGCGCCGTGGTGGACCGGGTGCTCGAGGGTGACCTCGGTGCGGCCGTGGCGCGCGCCCTGGCCACTCATGGCGCCACCTCGGCCGTGGCCCCCACCGGCCTCGACCCGGGCTGGTTCGAGCCGGCCCGAGCTGCGGGTGTCACCGTGTCGTCCCAGGATGAGGTCACCCACGACAGGAGGCCGGATGCCGCTGCGCTCGACGCGGTCGTCGGGGTCGTGACCACCGCCGACGTGGGCATCGCTGTGACGGGAACCATCGTGCTCGCCCACGGGCCCGGGCAGGGTCCTCGCGCGCTCACCCTCGTTCCCGACCTGCACGTGTGCGTCGTGCGGGCCGACCAGGTCGTGGCCGACGTGCCGGAGGCGACGGAGCGTCTGGCCGACAGCGTGCGAGCCGGTCGACCCCTGACGTGGATCAGCGGCCCGAGCGCGACGAGCGACATCGAGCTCGAACGCGTCGAGGGCGTGCACGGGCCCCGCACCCTGCACGTCCTCATCGTCGACGCCGAATAGCAGAGCCAAATGTCTGGTGTCGACGATTTTGAGACTTGGCTCCCGCATGGAACGCGATTTCTGAGACACGTCGCGTGGGGGGATCATGAAACAGGTCCCTCGCTGCCGCCCACCGCGTACTCAGCATCGAGAGTCGTTTCAAGGGGACGGAAGCCGGTCTGCGTTTCACGCACATGCCGAATAGCAGACGTTACCCGAGTGGTTGACCATGCATCGTTGCGGATTGCTAATCACAGCCCGGGCGGCTGAAGGGCTTGCCGTCTTGTGGGCAGGCGCACCGCGGTCGGCTATACGCGACGGGCTCATCCGGCTCAGGTGGAACGCCTCGAACGTGTCGCGGTTGAGCCGTCTTCACTGGACATTGTCGGGCGGGTCCTCTGGGGTCGGCGCATGCCGAATCTCGTCGGCGATGCTTCCTGCTCCGTAGGACGTTCGTTTTGCGGGTTATTCGTCCCGGAGCCGACGATCTGTCGTGTTGGCCCCGTTAGTTCAGCGAGGAAGTCATGGCAGGCCATCGGGGATCTCCCGCCGGTCAGCGCGGAGCTGGTGGATATGGCTCTTGGGGTTTCTTTGGCCGAGGCGGGCATTCGGGAGCGCGCGAACGAAGTCAGCTGCCTGCTCGAAGGAGACTTCGCCATCGTGGCGGGACCCGGTGACCGAGGTCGGACACAGAACCTGATCGCGAGGTCTTGCAGCGGTCGGAAGACCGGCCAACCACAGCCTTGGCGAACGTCGGTCACGAGTTCCGGTTCGGATGCCACCGTCGAGGGAGGCATTCCCGCACAAGCGACGCGGCCGGCCGGGACCCAACCATCCCACCACTGGGCGGTCTGGATGATCGATCGGTACCGACCGGCAGTCTATAACCAAAAAGTATTGACAAGGCGCGGGGAGGGGAGCACTCTAAAAAACACTCGCATTCACGTTAGTGGTGATCCGCCGTCACAGCCCGGCTTCGCTACTAACCGGGCCGAAGGGAAGACACCATGCTCAAGCCACTGAGGGGACGCACCCTCACCGCGGACGACCCACCCGAAGGCGCACGCCATCGCCGGCCGCGCACACTCGTGCGCTCGATACTCGCCCTTGCATCAACGGCGGCCATGGGCGTCGCCATGACGGTCGTGGCACAACCCGCCCAAGCCTTGAGCGCCATCGACGGGCAATGGACCGTCGTCCACGGCGGAACCGGGCACCTCACCCTCAAGGCAGACGGCACCTACACCTCCACCTGCCAAGTCACCCCCGGATACAAGGACGCCTGGTGCCCGCCACCCTCAGGCACCTTCCAATACAGCACCATGGGCTCCGCCGGCGTCACTTTCACCGGGGCCGACGGCAGCACCGCCGGTTACCGGGTCTCCGGTCTCGTCACCAGCCCGGACACCATCACGTCCTACTTCGGCAGCCGCACACAAACTCCACTGATCATGAAGAAGGGCACCAAGTTCGTCTGCACCGACTGGGGCGTGAGGGACGGCACCCCCATGGCCTACGCGGACGAGACCGGCACGCTCCTCTACGCCACCGGCTCCAACGACTTCCTCGGCCCAGTGGACCGTGGCAACGACGTGGCCGAGACCGCACCGAACTACTTCCAGCTCGGCCAGTGCGGCAACCTGTACCCCGAGCTGACCATGGCGTCCTTCATTCACATCGACAACTTCCGCGACGCGACCAAGGCTCCTACCGCAAAGAAGTGGACGCCGCGGGTGGCCGTCACGATCAAGGACCTGGCGGGAGTCCCCGTCAGCGGCGCCACCATCAGCGGGCTGTTCACCCCCGACCAAGCAAGGTTCAGCTGCCTCACCCCGGCGAACGGCACCTGCACGGTGGGCCACCGCCCCCTCCCGAACTCGGTCACCAGTACAGAGATCTGGGTCGGTGATGTCGACAAGCCCGGGACCGCGTTCTGGCAAGACCCAGGCAATGACCCCTTCGCACCCAGCCCGGTATTCTTCACGGTCTAC
>JAKDLG010000149.1 GCA_030452985.1 Humibacillus sp. | reverse complement strand
TCGGCTACACGCTCGGCAACAGCCTCCGTCGCACCCTGCTCTCGAGCATCCCGGGGGCAGCGGTCACCTCGATCCGGATCGACGGGGTGCTCCACGAGTTCTCGACCGTGCCCGGAGTCAAGGAGGACGTCACCGAGATGATCCTCAACATCAAGAGCCTCGTCGTCTCCTCCGAGCACGACGAGCCGGTCGTGATGTACCTCCGCAAGCAGGGCCCCGGAGCCGTCACCGCCGCCGACATCACCCCGCCCGCCGGTGTCGAGGTGCACAACCAGACCTTGCACATCGCCACCCTCAACGACAAGGGCAAGCTCGAGATGGAGCTGACCGTCGAGCGCGGTCGCGGCTACGTCTCCGCGCAGCAGAACAAGTCGGGCGACCAGGAGATCGGCCGCATCCCGGTCGACTCCATCTACTCGCCCGTGCTGTCGGTGACCTACAAGGTCGAGGCCACCCGTGTCGAGCAGCGCACCGACTTCGACAAGCTCGTCGTCGACGTCGAGACGAAGAACTCGATGACCCCGCGAGACGCCATGGCGTCAGCCGGCAAGACGCTGGTCGAGCTGTTCGGCCTGGCCCGCGAGCTCAACGTCGAGGCCGAGGGCATCGACATGGGCCCGTCGCCGACCGACGCGGCGCTGGCCGCCGACCTGGCGCTGCCGATCGAGGACCTCGACCTCACGGTCCGGTCGTACAACTGCCTCAAGCGCGAGGGCATCCACACCGTGGGTGAGCTCGTCGGTCGCAGCGAGGCTGACCTGCTCGATATCCGCAACTTCGGTGCGAAGTCGATCGACGAGGTCAAGGCCAAGCTCGTCGGTATGGGTCTCGCGCTCAAGGACAGCCCTCCCGGGTTCGACCCGTCGGCCCTGATCGACAGCTACGGCGACGACTACGACGACGACGACGAGTCGTTCACCGAAGACGAGCAGCTCTGACCAACCGCCTCGACCATGCCTTCGTCGGCGTCGTCAGCCCAGTCGCTGCGGCTTCCTGAGACGGCCTGGTCAGACTTCTAGGAGAATCACACAATGCCCACCCCCACCAAGGGTCCCCGCGTCGGTGGCGGCCCCGCGCACGAACGGCTGATCCTGGCCAACCTCGCCACGTCGCTCTTCGAGCACGACCGCATCACGACGACGGAGGCCAAGGCCAAGCGCCTGCGCCCGCTCGCCGAGCGTCTCATCACCTTCGCCAAGCGTGGCGACCTGCACGCGCGTCGTCGCGTGCTGACCGTCGTGCGTGACAAGGGCGTCGTGCACCGTCTCTTCGCCGAGATCGCCCCTGACATGGCGGCTCGCGAGGGTGGCTACACCCGCGTCACGAAGATCGGCGCCCGCAAGGGTGACCGGGCCCCGATGGTCGTCATCGAGCTCGTCCGCGAGCCGCTGTCGGCGAAGAAGGCCACCGTCAAGGAGGCCGAGGTCGCCACCAGGCGTGCCGTCAAGGAGGCCGAGGCCGCCGAGACGACCGAGGCCACTGAGCCCACCGAAGCAGCCGAGGTGACCGAGCCGGTGGAGTCGGATGCTGCTGCGTCTGCTGACGATTCGGACGCCAAGGAGGTACCCGCGGGCGCCGTCGTGGCGAACGAGGACGGCACCTCGCCCGACGAGGCCTACACGGTCAAGGGCAACGCCGACTCGGGCAAGTTCCACGAGCCCGACGGCCAGTGGTATGACCAGACGGTCGCCGAGTTCTGGTTCAAGAGCGCCGACGACGCTGAGACCGCCGGCTTCACCAAGGCCGGCGCTGACAGCTGCCCCGCTCTCGCTGCTGACTGTCTCGGGGGCTGTTGGTGGTGTCCGGGTGTATGTTTTGTCCGGGGGGGGGCCCTAACTGCCCTCTCGACGTCGTGGGCGGGCTACCAGCGGTGGGCCACGTCGACGACGAGCCGCTGGCCGCCGGCGGCATGCGGCAGGGTGAAGACCCGCATCGGCAGTCGAGCGCGAACCCCGAGCCCCACGTCGGTGTAGCCTTCGAAGCTGCTCACCCACTTGACCTGGCGGAAGGTGCTCCAGCCGTTGAAGGTCGTGGATCCGCCTGCTGGGTACTGTTTCGTGGCCGGTGCATGGATGGTGATCTGCAGGCGGGCGCCGCCAGCAACAGGGACCGTCACGCCACTGGCCGGGTTGGTGACCTTGTCGACGTACCTGACGTCGTAGCCGACCGTGCCCGAACCGTCGCCGATGTCGAACACCAGGCGGTCGTAGCACGGGTGCTGGCCGGAACGAAGACCAGCGACGAGACCTCTGGTCGACGGCGACGACGTCTTGGGCAGCGAGCCCCAGACGATGCCGCAGTACGGCGATGCAGCCCGTGCTGCGGTCGGGCTCGCGCTCGCGGTGCTCGTGGTGGCGACGGCCATCACGGGCGCGGTCAGGGCGACGACGCCCAGGGCCACCGCGCCGGATCGCGCCCGGCGCCATCTCGGGAGTGTCGGTCGGTTTCGGGTGCTGAACATGATGTTTCCCCTATCCCCACGGCCAGACCTCGTCGTCCGGCTCGTACTACCTAGACGACTCAGCGGGTTCGCGGGTTGACCGCCGACGACAATCGGTCGAACGACGACATCCGCTCGAGGGCCGGCGCCGACCGGGCAGAATGGGCGGATGCCGTTGCCCTCGACATCACCCGAAGACGTACGGCTGCGCCTCGACCTTGCCTACGACGGAACCGACTTCGCCGGCTGGGCGCCGCAGCCCGCCCTGCGCACCGTGGGCGGCGACCTCAGCGCCGCCTTGACGACGCTGCTGCGCCGGCCCGACCCCGTGCGCGTGACGGTCGCAGGCCGCACCGACGCCGGGGTGCACGCGAGTGGTCAGGTCGCGCACATCGACGCGCCGGAAGCCGCTCTCGCGGCGCTTCCGGGACGCTCGGCCCGCACGCCCGAGGCCGCGCTCGTGACCCGGCTCAGCGGCATCCTGACCCGTGACGTCGTCGTGCGTGCGGTCACCCGTGCCCCGGCCGGCTTCGACGCCCGCTTCTCGGCGCTCGAACGCCGCTACCGGTACCGCCTCGCCGACCCCGGGGCCACCCGCGACCCCCTGCGTCGACGTGACACGGTCTGGTGGCGACGGCCGCTCGACGCCGAGGCGATGAACCGTTCGGCGCAGGCTCTGGAAGGCCTCGGCGACTTCGCCGCCTTCTGCCGGCGGCGTGAGGGGGCGACGACGATCCGCACCTTGATCGAGTTCTCGTGGCGTCGCCTGCCCGACGGGGTGCTGGAGGCGACCGTGCGGGCCGACGCGTTCTGCCACTCGATGGTGCGCTCGCTCGTGGGCGCCGTCGTGCGCGTGGGCGAGGGACAGCGCGACGCCGACTGGCCCGTCGTGCTGCAGCGGGACGGCGTGCGGGGTGGCTCAGGAGGCGAGCTGCGCGGTGGCGGCGCCCTGGTGGTGCCGGCCCTGGGACTGAGTCTTGAGGAGGTGGTCTACCCGAGCGACAGCGAGCTCGCCCTTCGCAGCCAGGAGACCCGGGCCCGACGTCACGTGAGCCAGCTGGGCCGGCTGGTCGACCCTGATGCCACGTCCACGTCTAGATCGACGTCGTCCACGTCCATGTCCACCTCCACGACCGTGAGCGGGGCACAGCCGTGGCTGTGATTGGATCGTCGGCATGACCCGTCGCCCAGTTCGGATCCTCTCGACGGCCATGCTGACCGCCGCCCTCGTGCTCACCGGCTGTGGTACCAGCGAGAAGCCGAGCAGTGAGGGTGGCCCGTCGTCGAGCCGGCCCAGCACTGCCTCCAGCCCCACCCCGAGCATCGGAACCGACACCGGTGCCGGGCTGCCGGGCGGCGTGGTGACGAGCCGGAGCGGCGCCTACTCGGTCACCGCGCCCGCCGGCTGGGGTGAGGCGACCGATCAGGCCGGCAGCGACATCACTGGTCTCGACCTCGTGCTCCTCTCGTCGAAGAAGGTGTCGAAGTTCAGCGACAACCTCGTCGTCACCACGAAGACCGGCGACGCCACGGCCGTTGAGGAGGAGCTCGACAAGGGCCGCAGCCAGATGGCGAGCGCCGACCGTGAGGTCGGCGACGCCGACGACGTACAGATCGCGGGGGTCACCGCCAAGGGGTTCACCACCAAGTTCGAGCAGAAGGGGGTGCGCATCACCGCTCGCTCGTACGCGATGGCGCGAGACGGGAAGGTCTACCTGCTGACCCTCAGCTCGTCGCAGGACGACGCGGCGAACGCGCTGACGGCCTTCGGTGCGATCACCAGCTCGTGGAAATGGTCGTGAACAGCGCAGGCCAGCCCGACCCCCCACCCGGGTTTAACCGCGTGACTACGCCCCGGCTCGTGCGTCAGGCTTGATCCTCGTGGGACATGTCGACATCAACTCCGTCTCGTTCAGCCTGCCCGACGGGCGGCCGCTGTTGAACGACGTCTCGCTGCGGGTGGGGGAGGGCGCCAAGGTGGCGCTGATCGGGCCCAACGGCACCGGGAAGACCACGCTCACGCGGATCGTCGCGGGCGACCTAGCCGCCCACGAGGGAGCGGTGACCCGTTCGGGAGGCCTGGGTGTCATGCGCCAGTTCGTCGGCCAGCTGCGCGACGAGTCGACCGTGCGAGACCTGCTGGTCTCGGTCGCCCCGGACCGGGTCCGCCGGGCGGCCGAGGAGATCGACCGCACCGAGCTGAACATGATGGAGCGCGAGAGCGAGGGCGACCAGATGGACTACGCCCACGCCCTGGTCGAGTGGGGGGAGGCCGGTGGCTACGAGCAGGAGACGCTCTGGGACAAGGTCACGATGGCCGCGTTCGGAATCCCCTACGAGCAGGCGCAGTGGCGCACGGTGACGACCCTGTCGGGCGGCGAGCAGAAACGCCTCGTGCTCGAGGCCCTGCTCCGCGGCCCGGAGGAGGTGTTGCTGCTCGACGAGCCCGACAACTACCTCGACGTGCCGACCAAGCGCTGGCTCGAGGAGGCACTTGTCGCCTCGCCCAAGACGGTGCTCTTCATCAGCCACGACCGTGAGCTGCTGAGCCGCGTCGCCACCCGCGTGGCCACGCTGGAGCCGGGAGGCGCCGGCGCCAGCCTGTGGGTGCACCCCGGCCCCTTCGACACCTACGCCCAGGCGCGCGACGACCGCAACAGCAAGCTCGAGGAGCAGCGACGTCGGTGGGACGAGGAGCACGTCAAGCTCAAGACGCTCGTGCAGATGTACAAGGTCAAGGCGAAGTACAACGACGGTATGGCCTCGCGCTACCAGGCGGCCCAGACGCGTCTCGCGAAGTTCGTCGAGGCCGGCCCGCCCGAGGAGACGCCGATGAGGCAACAGGTGAAGATGCGTCTGACCGGCGGGCGCACGGCCAAGCGGGCGGTCGTCGCGGCCGACCTGGAGCTGACCGGCCTGATGAAGCCGTTCGACCTCGAGGTCTGGTACGGCGAACGGGTCGCCATCCTGGGCAGCAACGGCTCCGGCAAGTCGCACTTCCTGCGGTTGCTGGCCGGTGGCGGCACCGACGCCGACCGGGAGCACCAACCCGTCGGCGACGTGCGACCTGCCCCCGTCGAGCACCGCGGCATCGTGCGCCTCGGGTCACGGGTCCGGCCGGGCTGGTTCGCTCAGACCCACGAGCACCCCACGTTGACCGGGCGCACTCTCCTCGAGGTGCTGCACCGCGGTGACGAGCACCGCGACGGCAAGCCTCGGGAGGAGGCCGCGAAGGCCCTCGACCGCTACCAGCTGGCCCGGTCGGGAGAGCAGACCTTCGACTCGCTCTCGGGTGGGCAGCAGGCCCGGTTCCAGATCCTGCTGCTCGAGCTGTCAGGGGCCACTTTGCTGCTGCTCGACGAGCCCACCGACAACCTCGACCTGCAGTCGGCCGAGGCCCTCGAGGAGGGGCTCGAGCGGTTCGAGGGCACCGTTGTCGCCGTCACGCACGACCGCTGGTTCGCCCGCGGCTTCGACCGCTTTCTCGTGTTCGGTGCCGATGGCCGGGTCTACGAGTCGAGCGAGCCGGTGTGGCACGAGGGCCGGGTCGCCCGCAAACGGTGATCCGCTGTGAGTGAGAATGAACGATGCCCACCATCGCCGGTTTCGACCATGTCGCCCTCAGCGTGACCGACCTCGCCGTCAGCGTGCCGTTCTACTCGGCGCTCTGGGGCCTCGAGCCGGCCGTCAGCATGAGCGACGGGCCGTTCCGGCGGCAGGTCTTCGTCCTCCCCGGAGGCACCAACCTCGGCCTGACCGAACACGACCGGCCGGGCGCCGGCTTCGAGCCGGCCCGGGCCGGCCTCGACCACGTCGGCTTCGCCGTGGCCGACCGCGACGAGCTGTCGGCATGGCTGACCCACCTCGACGAGCTCGGCGTCGAGCACTCCGGGCCGGTCGAGGCCGACTACGGGGTGGCGGTCAGCTTCACCGACCCCGACGGCATCGCCCTCGAGCTGTTCGTGGCCGCCTCGGCACTCCAGTAAGGCCCCGGGCGCGAGCCGGACGACATCCGGCGAGGTGACGAGGTCGCTCACACCGGGCGAGGTCAGCGGAAGTAGACGGCGACCCGTTGGCCGTCGTGGTCGAGCACACTGACGTCGACCTCGTAGACCTCGCTCAGCACCTCGGGGGTGATGATCTGCTCGGGCGGGCCCTGGGCGACGACGATGCCGTCGCGCAACGCGACGATGTGGTCGGCGTGCGCCGACGCGAAGTTCACGTCGTGGAGCACGAGCGCGATCGTCTTGGCGTGGTCGTCGACGAGCGAGCGCAACCGTCGCATCATCTGAACAGAGTGGCGCAGGTCGAGGTTGTTCAGTGGCTCGTCGAGCAGCACGTAGTCGGTGTCCTGGGCGAGGACCATGGCGATGAAGGCCCGCTGCCGTTGGCCACCGGACAGCTGGTCGAGGAACCGGTCGCGGAACGGCTCGAGCTCGAGCTCGGCGATCGCGGCGGCAACGATGCGATGGTCGTCCGCGGTCAAGCGGCCCTTCGAGTGAGGAAAGCGACCGAACCGCACGAGGTCTGCGACCGAGAGCCGGGCGGCCAGCGTATTGTCCTGTCGCAGCACGGCGAGCCGGCGGGCCACCTCCTCGTTGCGGGCGCGGGCGATGTCCAGGTCATCGACGGTGACGTGGCCGGCATCCGCCACGATGAGACGCGAGGCGATGCCGAACAACGTCGACTTTCCGGCACCATTGGGCCCGACGAGGGCCGTGAGCCGACCCCGGGGGATAGTCACGTCGACCTCGGTGAGTACCGCTTGACCGTCGTAGGTCTTGGTCACTCCGCTCAGCTCGATCACAGTCTCACCGTCCTCATCACCAGGGCCAGGAAGTAGATGCCGCCGATGACGTTGACGACGACGGCGAGGGGCGTGCTCTGGTTGAGCAGCCGGGCGACCACGAGTTGACCGATGACGGTCGACACGACCCCGATCGCCGCCGAGCCCACCACCAGGGGGCGGTGCCGATGGGTGCGCAGCAGCTGCCGGGCCAGGTTGGCCACGACGAGGCCCAGGAAGGTTATCGGCCCCACGAGTGCCGTCGCCGTGGCGACGAGCGCGGTCACGACGAGCAGACACCACGAGACGACCCGGTGGTAGGGCACCCCGAGGCAGATGGCGCCCTCGAAGCCGAGATCGATGGCGTCCAGATGGCGAAGCACCGGCACCAGCATCGCGCAGCCCATCAGGGTGATGACGGCCACGACGGCGAGCAGCGTGGCGTCGACCGTGTTGAAGCTCGCGAAGAGTGCCGACTGCAGGCTGAGGTAGTCGTCGGGCGACAGCAGCCTGGAGGCGAACGAGCTGAGGGAGGCGAACAGCGCCCCCATCACGATGCCGATCAACACCAGCACGAGCAGGTTCCTGCTGTGCCGGCGGAACAGGCCCCGGAAGAGCAGCACCCCGAAGAGGGTCAGGGCGGCCGTGTTGACCACGGCGAGCTGGGCGACCGAGAGCGTCATGAAGGTCGCGCTGCCGAAAAGGAACACGACGAAGGTGTTGACGAGTACGTAGAGCGCGTCGAAACCCATCACGCCGGGGGTCAGGATGCGGCTGCCCGCGATGGTCTGGAAGACCACGCTCGACACCCCGACCGACACACCCGCCACGACGAGCGCCCCGACCTGTCGGGCCCGCAGGTTCATCGTGTACGACCACGAGCCGGTGACCCATGCGAACTGGTACAGGGCGAGGGCGGCCAGGGCGAGCACGATGAGGGCGACGATCGTGAGCACGGTCTGCCGTCGCCGCGCCCGTTCGAGCGGTGAGTAGCCTGCGGGCACCGTCTGTCTCCGCCGGGTGGTTCGTACCAGGCGGGTCGGGGTCGCGGGTGTCGTCACCGGGCGCCGGCCCGGTCGGCGGCACGCATGATCAGCCCGATGAACACGACGCCGCCGATGATGCCGGCCAAGGTGCTGGCCGAGATCTCGTAGGGGTAGCGGATCAACCGTCCGGCGACGTCGCAGGCGAGCACGAAGCCCGCCCCGGCGAGAGCGGTGACGGGCAGGACCCGTCGCAGGTTGTCGCCCATCCAGAGGGTCACGATGTTGGGGACGATGAGCCCGAGGAAGGGAATGGCGCCGATGACCACCACGACGACAGCCGAGATCATCGAGACGATGACCAGGCCGCTGTAGAGGACGCGTTGATAGTTCACGCCCAGGTTCGTGGCGAAGTCCGCACCCAGGCCGACCACCGTGAAGCGATCGGCGAAGAGGTAGCCGAGGAGCGCTACCGGGGCCACGATGAAGAGCGCCTCGTAGCGGTTCTCGATCACCCCCGAGAACGATCCTGCGGTCCAGATCTCGAGGAACTGCAGCAGGTCACGCTGGTAGGCCACGAACGTCGTCGCGGCCGCTATCACGCCGCCGTACATCAGCCCGACGAGCGCGACGACCAGGCCGTCGCGGTGTCGGATGCGGCTGAGCATCTGCAGGAACAGCATGGTCCCCCCGATCGCGAAGCCGATGGCGATCAGCATCTTCCAGGTCAGGGAGGTCGATCCGAAGACGAGGGTCGCGATGAGCACACCGAGCACGGCTGCCTCCGTGGTCCCCGAGGTCGAGGGGGAGACGAAGCGGTTCTGGGTGATGCGCTGCATGATGAGGCCCGCGATGCTCAACGACGCGCCGGCGAGCACGATGGCGATCAGTCTCGGGATGCGCGAGGTCGTCAGGATGCGCAGCTGCTCGTCGGTCGGCGAGAGGAGGTCGGCGACGCCTACCCCGGCCACCCCGACCCCGAGCGACAGCCACCCGGCGGCGCAGAGCGCCGCCAGTCCCAAGGCGAGGGGCCAGCGTCGAGGCCTCCGCCCGGCCTCCGCGCTGGGGTCGACGTCGGTGGTGCTCGTCTCTCCCGCGCGGAGGCCGGACGTGGGCCTGAGGCTGGGCTGGGTGATCAGAGAGCCTTCGCGACGTCGGTGGTCATCTGCTGCAACGACTGTGGGGCCGCCGACGCGAGGTACCACGAGAAGCCTTCCACCTCCACGAGCTTGCCGTTCTTGCCCGCGTCGGTGCCGTCGACGAGCCCGTTCTGCAGCACCTCCACGGCCGGTGTCTCGGTGTCGCCGATCGCCTTCGCCCGGTCGAGTACGAACAGCAGGCCGGGGTTGTACTTCGCGAAGAACTCCTGGCTGACCTCCTCACCGTGTGAACCACCGTCCTTGATCGGGGCGGTCGTCGGAGCGAACCCGTAGTCCTCGAACACCGTTCCGAACCGCGAACCCGGCCCGTAGACGTTGGCCTTGCCGCCGGAGACCTGCACGAACATGGCGGTCTGCTTCGAGGCCGTGGCCTGGCGGTTGACATCGGCCACCCCGTCACGGACCTGCTTCATCGAGGCACGGGCGACCTCGGTCTTGCCGAAGATGGACGCGAGGTCGAGGGTGCGCTTCTCGACGAGGTCGACGACGTCGGCTGGGTCGTCCGCCCGCACCGACATGTCGATGACGGCGGGGGTGATCTTCTCCATCTCGGCCACGATCTCAGGGCTTCCGCTGCGCGACCCCACGACCACGAGGTCGGGTTCGAGGGCGCTGATCGCCTCGTAGTCGGGCTCGAAGAGGGTGCCCACGTGTGGAGAGTCGCTGGCGGCGTACGCGGCCAGATCCTCCGGGAGCGGTCCGTTCGGTGCCGGCGTGGCGGCAACCTTGATGCCCAGACCATTCAGGGTGCGGATGGCGCTCCAGTCCATCGCCACGACGACTGCGGGGTTCGACGGCACCGCGACCGTGCGGTTCTGCGCGTCGGTGATCTTCATGGGTGGCGCGGCCGACGACGACGCGGCGGCTCCATCCTTCGCCGCGGAGGCCTGGTCGGCTTGGGAGGTCGAGCCGCAAGCGGTGAGAACGAGGGCGGTGCCCAGGGCGACGGTCGCCGCCAAGGGGCCGCGTAGACGGGGGGGCATGGAGATCCTCTCGGAGACTGCTCGGAAGGGGAACTGAGTTAGGAAAGGCTTACCTTAGGTGAGGGTCTCGTGTCGTGCAATCCACCCCCGCTCTGAACGGTCAACAGGAGTAGCGTCGAATGATGGTCATCGCCGAGCTCGCCGTGCCCGTCGTCGCTGCCCCGATGGCGGGTGGCCCGTCGACCGCCGAGCTGGTGGCTGCCGTAGGGGAGGCCGGCGGACTCGGCTTCCTGGCCGGTGGGTACCTGACCACCGACGCTCTGTCCCGGCAGATCGCCGACGTGTGGGACGCCAGCTCACGACCCTTCGGGGTCAACCTCTTCGTTCCCGACCACGCGAACACCTACCTGGGCTCCGTGACCGAGCGTCCGCGCGGACTGTCGGGTCAGGAGCGGGTCCAGGCCGTTGCCGCCTACCGTGCCGCGCTCCTCGGAGAGGCCGAGCGGCTCGGGGTCGAGCTTCCGCGCCCCGGTGCCTTGGGGCCAGACGACTGGGAGCGGCAGCTCGACCTCGTGGTGCGTGAGCGGGTTCCGGTGGTGTCGTTCACCTTCGGTCTGCCGGGCGCCGCCGTGCTGTCTGAGCTCTCCCGGTCGGGCATCGAGACGGTGGTCACGGTGACCGATCATGACGAGGCGCAGGCCGCCATCGAAGCCGGCGTCGACGCGCTCTGCCTGCAGGGGCCGGATGCCGGGGGGCACCGGGGCACCCTCGATGAGGCCAAGCGTCCGTCTACCACGAGCCTGACCGAGCTGGTGGCGTCGGTGCGATCCCTGACGCAGCTGTCGCTGATCGCCGCCGGTGGCATCGCGACCCCCGAGGCGGCGGCAGAGGTGGTCGCAGCCGGGGCGGATGCCGTGCAGCTCGGAACGGCTTTCCTGCTGACCCCCGAGGCGGGGACCAGCCTGGCCCACCGTCGGGCGCTCGCCGACCCGTCGCTGCGCACCACGACCGTGACGCGTGCGTTCTCCGGACGCTGGGCCCGGGCTCTGACGACCGCCTTCGTTCGCCAGCACGGACCGTCGGCCCCAGCGGCCTATCCCGACGTGCATCACCTGACGGTTGCGCTGCGCCGGGCCGCGGCCGCTACCGACGAGCCCGAGCTGCTCGCGTTGTGGGCGGGCACCGGGTGGCGCGGCGCCGAGGCGGTGCCGGCCGCCACGGTGGTGGCCCAGGTTGCCCGGTCGCTGCCACGACGCTGATCCGACCGCCTCCGCGGCGCGCAGCCGGAGGAGTGGATGCTCCTGAATCGCGGTCAGCCTACGGTGGGCTTGTGCCCAGCGCTGAAGGAACCCTGACCTGGCTGCTTCCTGCCGACCGCCCCGACCTGCTGACCGCGTCGGTGGCGCAGGCCTTGGCGGGCCTGCCCGACCCCGGCGCCCTGCGCGTGGCCGCGATCGATCCTGGCCTGGCCGACACGGCGGCGTTCTGTGCCGCCTACGACGTGGCGCCGGAGGCCTCAGCGAACTGCGTCGTCGTCGAGGCCCGGCGCGGTGAGGTGTCGACCATCGCCGCCGTTCTGGTGCTGGCGACCGACCGCGCCGACATCAACCGGGTCGTCCGCCACCATCTGGGGGCGCGCAAGATCTCGTTCGCCGACCAGGGGCGGGTCGAAGAGCTCACCGGCATGCAGGCCGGGGGCATTACTCCGATCGGCCTCCCGGCGGATTGGCCGGTGCTTGTCGACGACGCGGTCAGGGCGGCCGACGCGGTCGTCATCGGGGCCGGCATCCGGGGGGCGAAGCTGCTCGTCGGGGGAGAAGTGCTGGCCGCGCTGCCCACTGCGACCACCCTTTCGCTCGCCGTTCCTCGCGACGGCTCCTGACCGCCACGCGGGCGGTCAGGCCGGGCAGGCGCCGCCGGGGCGGGCCTTGCCGTCGAGGCGCCACGGCTGCCAGCCGTCGCGATACTGCCGGTAGGCCTTATCGGACAGGACCTTGGCCGCATGGGCGTTCTTGGCGGGATCCTTCAGGTCGTCCCACGAGTACCCGAGCTCATTGCGGATCCAGGTCTTGTGGTAGGCGTTCAGCTGGAAGAGGCCGATGTTGCCGCCGCCAGGG
>JAKDLG010000002.1 GCA_030452985.1 Humibacillus sp. | reverse complement strand
GACGCGGGGCTGGCCCACGCCCGTGACCTCCTCGACCAGGTCGCGCAGGCCGGGCCCGCCGAGCCGGTCGCCACCACGAAGCGTCGCCGGGCCCGTGGCGCGGTGGGTTCGGGCTGACGCGCCGATGGACGGGCCGATACGGCGTGTCGCCCGGTGATGACGTAGATTAAAACCCCGTGGTGGATACGACGAAACACATCTTCGTGACCGGGGGCGTCGCCTCTTCGCTCGGCAAGGGCCTGACGGCATCCAGTCTGGGTCGGTTATTGCGTTCGCGCGGCCTGCGGGTCACGATGCAGAAGCTCGACCCGTACATCAACGTCGACCCGGGAACGATGAACCCGTTCCAGCACGGTGAGGTGTTCGTCACCGATGACGGCGCCGAGACCGACCTCGACATCGGCCACTACGAGCGCTTCCTCGACGTGAACCTCGTCGGCCAGGCGAACGTGACGACCGGTCAGGTCTACAACACCGTCATTGCCCGAGAGCGCCGCGGCGAGTACCTCGGCGACACGGTGCAGGTGATCCCGCACATCACCAACGAGATCGTCTCGCGCATGCGGGCCCTGGCCACCGGTGGCCCGGAGGCGCCCGACATCATCATCACCGAGATCGGCGGCACGGTCGGCGACATCGAGTCGCTTCCCTTCCTCGAGGCGGCCCGGCAGGTGCGCCACCTCATCGGCCGTGACAACAGCTTCTTCCTGCACGTCTCGCTCGTGCCCTACCTCGCTCCGAGCGGTGAGCTGAAGACCAAGCCGACCCAGCACTCCGTCGCGGCGCTGCGGCAGGTCGGCATCCAGCCCGACGGCCTGGTGCTGCGCGCCGATCGCGAGATCCCCGAGCCGATCAAGCGCAAGATCTCGCTGATGTGCGACGTCGAGGTCTCGGCCGTGGCCGCGTGTGTCGACGCACCGAGCATCTACGACATCCCCAAGGTGCTCCACCGTGAGGGCCTCGACGCCTACGTGATCCGCCGCCTCGGTCTGGGGTTTCGCGACGTCGACTGGACCGAGTGGGACCAGCTGCTGCAGCGGGTGCACGACCCCGAGCACGAGATCGAGATCGCCCTCGTCGGCAAGTACATCGACCTGCCCGACGCCTACCTGTCCGTCACCGAGGCGATGCGCGCCGGTGGGTTCCACCATGACGCCAAGGTCAACATCCGCTGGGTCGCCAGTGACGAGTGCCAGACCCCCGCCGGAGCCCAGAAGGCGCTGGGCGGGGTGGATGCCGTGCTCGTGCCCGGTGGTTTCGGGGTGCGGGGCATCGAGGGAAAGCTCGGGGCGCTGACCTGGGCCCGCGAGCGGCAGGTACCGACCCTGGGGATCTGTCTCGGCCTGCAGTGCATGGTCATCGAGTACGCCCGCACCGTGCTCGGCATCGCCGACGCCAGCTCGACCGAGTTCGACCCCGACACCGCGCACCCGGTCATCGCGACGATGGAGGAGCAGAAGGCCTACGTCGAGGGCGCCGGTGACCTCGGGGGCACCATGCGGCTCGGTCTCTACCCGGCGGAGCTAAAGCCCGACAGCGTGGTTCGCGGCACCTACGGCGTGGCGCAGGTCAACGAACGCCACCGCCACCGCTACGAGGTCAACAACTCCTACCGTGACGAGCTCGAGCAGGCCGGGCTGGTCTTCTCGGGCACCTCGCCCGACGGCACCCTCGTCGAGTTCGTCGAGCTGCCCCACGACGTGCACCCGTACTACGTCTCGACCCAGGCGCACCCGGAGTTCCTCAGTCGCCCGAACCGGGCTCACCCGCTCTTCGCCGGGCTGGTCGGCGCGGCGCTGGAACGTCAGCGCAGCGGGCGGCTCGTCGAGGTCGAGCGACAGCGCGCTTTGCAGGCGCGGGATGAGCAGGGCGATCAGACCGGCGGCTCCCCGCAGTCCGGCTCCCCGCAGGCCGCCCCAGCGGCATCCGCCGACGAGAACGCGTACGCCTCCATGTCGGGCTCCGCGTCGGACCGGCGCTGAGCAGCGGATGAGTTTCGACGCACCCCTGGGCGGTCTGGCCGACCTCGTCGAGGAATGGAACAGCGAGCCGGTTCTCGCCACCGAGACGATGTTCTCCGGGCTGATCTTCGATGTTCGTCGTGACCGCGTCGACCTCGGCGAGGGGGGAGTGGTCACCCGTGACTACATCGAACACCCGGGCGCAGTGGCGGTGCTGGCGCTGCGTGATGTCGCTGACGTGCCGCATGTGCTGCTCATCCGTCAGTACCGTCACGCGTCGGGTGGGTACGTCTGGGAGCTGCCCGCAGGCCTGCTGGACGTCTCGGACGAGCCGCCTCGCGACGCGGCCGCCCGTGAACTGGCCGAGGAGGTCGACCTCGTCGCCGACGAATGGCACGTGTTGGCCGACGACATCACCTCCCCGGGCGCGTTCCCTGAGACCGTGCGCGTGTTCCTGGCGCGAGGCCTGACGGCGGTCGCGGCTGCTGACACGCACCAGCGCACTGCCGAAGAGCTGACGATCCGCCCGCTCTGGGTGCCTCTCGACGACGCCGTCGAGGCTGCCCTCACCGGTGGCATCAGCAACTCGGCCACGCTGGTCGGTCTGCTCAGTGCCGAGGTTTCTAGGTCGCGCGGATGGTCGAGCCTGCGCCCAGCCGACGCGCCCTGGCCCGCACGCCAGGTTCAGGCCGCTCGCCAGTCCTGACCGACCCTGGTTCGATGTATGCGACGGTCTCGGGGGACCGCCGAATACATCGAATCGGCGCAGCACGAGGTGGCCAGACCGTCCGCCAGAGACCGCGCTGCTCCGTCGGTCGGGGCCGGTCCCTAGGATGGGTGGGCTGTCAGCGGCATCCAGCGCCGCCCACGGCAACCGCCCGTCTCCGAACGACAAAGGACCTTTCGTGCTTCGCACTCACGAGGCCGGCACGCTGCGTGCCGAGCACTCCGGACAGACCGTCACACTCGCCGGCTGGGTGGCGCGGCGCCGAGATCACGGCGGAGTGGCCTTTCTCGACCTGCGTGACGCCTCGGGGGTGGCCCAGGTGGTCGCCCGCGACGAGGTGCTGGCCGAGGGTGGCGCGCATGAGCTGCGCAACGAGTACTGCGTCAAGGTGACGGGTCAGGTGCGTTCGCGGCCTGAGGGCAACGCGAACCCCGAGCTGCCCACCGGCGACATCGAGGTCGTCGTCAGTGAGCTCGAGGTGCTGGGCGAGTCGGCGCCGCTGCCGTTCCAGATCGACGAGCGGGTCACCGTCGGCGAGGAGGCCCGCCTCAAGTACCGCTACCTCGACCTGCGCCGCCCCGAGCAGGGCGCCGCCATCCGGCTCCGTTCCAAGGTGAACGCTGCCGCCCGTGAGGTGCTCGGCGGCCACGACTTCGTCGAGATCGAGACCCCCACGCTGACCCGCTCGACCCCCGAGGGCGCGCGTGACTTTCTCGTGCCGGCCCGCCTCCGGCCCGGCTCGTGGTACGCCCTGCCGCAGAGCCCGCAGCTGTTCAAGCAGCTGCTCATGGTGGCCGGTATGGAGCGGTACTACCAGATCGCCCGCTGCTACCGCGACGAGGACTTCCGCGCCGACCGCCAACCTGAGTTCACCCAGCTCGACGTCGAGATGAGCTTCGTCGAGCAGGCCGACATCATCGCCCTCGGCGAGGAGATCATCGCCGCGCTCTGGAGGCTCATCGGGGTCGACGCCAGCGGGCCGTTCGAGCAGCTGACCTACCACGGCGCCATGGCGCGCTTCGGCTCCGACAAGCCCGACCTGCGCTTCGGCCAAGAGCTGGTCGAGTGCACGGGCTACTTCGCCGAGACCCCGTTCCGGGTGTTCCAGGCCGAGTACGTCGGCGCCGTCGTCATGCCCGGCGGAGCCTCGCAACCGCGCAAGCAGCTCGACGCGTGGCAGGAGTGGGCCAAGCAGCGCGGCGCCCGCGGGCTGGCCTACGTGCTGGTGCAGCCCGACGGTGAGCTCGGCGGCCCGGTCGCCAAGAACCTCTCGGATGCCGAGCGCTCGGGCCTCGCGGCCCACGTCGGCGCCCAGCCCGGTGACTGCATCTTCTTCGCCGCCGGAGCCGCCAAGGCCTCGCGCGCCCTGCTGGGCGCGGCCCGACTCGAGATCGGCCACCGGTGCGGCCTCATCGATGAGAGCGCCTGGAGCTTCCTGTGGGTCGTCGACGCGCCCCTGTTCGAACCGACCGCGGATGCCGTCGCGTCGGGTGACGTCGCCGTGGGCGCCGGCGCCTGGACCGCGGTGCACCACGCCTTCACCTCGCCCAAGGCCGAGTTCATGGACACCTTCGACACCGACCCCGGCCCGGCGCTCGCCTACGCCTACGACATCGTGTGCAACGGCAACGAGATCGGCGGCGGGTCGATCCGTATCCACCGCCGCGACGTGCAGGAGCGCGTGTTCGCGGTGATGGGCCTCTCGGAGGCTGACGCGCAGGAGAAGTTCGGCTTCCTGCTGGAGGCGTTCAGCTTCGGCGCGCCGCCGCACGGCGGCATCGCCTTCGGGTGGGACCGCATCACGGCCCTGCTGGCCGGCGCTGACTCGATCCGCGAGGTGATCGCCTTCCCGAAGTCGGGCGGCGGCTACGACCCGCTCACTGCGGCCCCCGCCCCGATCACGGCCCTGCAGCGCAAGGAGGCCGGCGTCGACGCCAAGCCGGAGGCCGCCCCGGCGGCAGAGCCCGACCAGCGCTGACCCGTCGAACCACGTGCCGGACAGCCGGACTGCGCTGGACGTCTCCGGCTCAGGTGGTCGGCAGACCGCGCCGCACGTCTTCGGCTCCGTGCCGCGCCGCGTCCGCGGTCAAGTCGTCAGTCATGGACTGTGACTCCCGCTCCGCCTTCACCCGTGCCCGGTAGTGCTCGACCTCGCGGTTGACTGCGGCGTCGTCCCAGCCGAGGACGGGCGCCACCAGCGCGGCTACCTCCGCCGCAGCTGCGACTCCCCGGTCGGTCACCTCGATGGAGATCCGCGTGCGCCGGGTGAGGATGTCGTCCAGGTGCAGCGCGCCCTCATGACTGGCGGCATAGACCGCTTCGGCCTTGAGGTACTCGGGCGCGTTGTCGAGCGGCTGGGCGAGCGCCGGCTCTTCCTCCATCATCGCGAACAGGTCGTCGCTGAGGGTCCCGTACCGACCGAGCAGGTGCTCCACCACCCCCACGCGCAGCCCGGTTCGCTCTGCGGTCAGCGCCCGAGAGTTGCGCGCAGCGAAGTAGCCGTCTGCTCCTACCAGGGGGGTGTGCTCCGTGATCGACCTCGGCACGGAGCGCTCCAACCCGTGGACGGCTGCGTCAACCGCGTCCTCGGCCATCACCCGGTAGGTGGTGTACTTTCCCCCGGCGATCACCGTCAGGCCTCGCACCGGGCTGGCAACCGCATGCTCCCGGGAAAGAGTGCTCGTCGACTCGGACTCGCCCTGGAGCAACGGACGCAGGCCGGCGTACACGCCGACCACGTCGTCGCGGGTCAACGGGTCTGCCAGCAGGGTGTTGGCATGCGCGAGGAGGTAGTCGACATCGGTCTGGCTGGCCGCCGGGTGGGCCAGATCGAGATCCCAGTCGGTGTCGGTGGTGCCGATGATCCAGTGGCTTCCCCAGGGGATGATGAAGAGCAGACTCTTCTCTGTGCGGGTGATGATGCCGGTCGCCGAGTTGATCCGGTTGCGCTGCACGACGAGGTGCACGCCCTTGGAAGCCCGCACCTGGAACTGACCGCGGCCACCGACCATCTCCTGGATCTCGTCCGTCCACACGCCGGTGGCGTTGATCACCTGCTTGGCCCGGATCTCCAGTTCGCGCCCTGACTCGAGATCGGTGGCACGCACCCCGGCGACACGGTCGTCCTCGCGGATGAACGCTTGGACCCTGGTGCTGGCTACGCAGAGCGCACCGAACTCGGCGGCGGTTCGGGCCAGCATCATGGTGTGCCGGGCGTCATCGACCTGCCCCTCGTAGAACCGGATGGCGCCACGGATGGCCGATCGCTTGCCGGAGGGGAACGACTTCAGCGTTGCACCCCGACCGAGATGCCGCAGGTGTGTGGGAACCCCACGTCCGGCACCCATGACGTCATACACGCCGATGCCGAGCCCGACGTAGGCGCGGTCGTAGGGCTTCTCCAGTGGATAGATGAACGGGACTGGCCGGGCCAGGTGAGGGCACAGGGTGTTCAGCACGAGGCGCCGCTCTTTCAGAGCCTCGAACACGAGATGGAAGTTGAACTGCTCCAGGTAGCGCAGACCACCGTGGAACAGCTTGCTGGAACGACTCGACGTGCCAGCCGCGTAGTCGCGGGCCTCGACGAGCCCCACCTTGAGGCCACGAGTCACCGCATCGAGAGCCGACCCGGCTCCTACGACTCCCCCGCCGATGACCAGTACGTCCAGCTCTTCCGCGGCCAACCTGGCCAAGGCCTCCGTGCGCCCTGTCGGGCTCAGGGGCGGGGTTCGATGGCTCATGTTCGTCCTTCTCATCGTCGGTCACACGCGTTCAGCGAGGCAAGGGCAGCTGGTTGGGCGGGAGGCGCCCCGTCGCGCTGTCGGACTGGGCTCGAAGGCAGTTCACCTCTTGGATGCTGGTCTCAGGTGAAGTGCTTGTCAAGGGTGTGCGTGGCGATGTTCAGCCTGCTGACGCGTAGTCTGCGGACGGTTGCGGGTCTAGTGTGTCGACATGGCTAGCTCATCAGAGCGGGTTGTCGTTGACGCGAGACGGAAGGCCTGGCTCGCTTCGCCTCCGTGCGCCATCTGGGGCGGTCTCGTTCTCGGTACCGACCTGCCGTCACGTGGATGTTGATGTCGGACCGCCCTGCTCCGTCGTCGTCATGGGCCGGCATCCTGACCGATCAGCCGGACCAGCCCAGCTCTCTCGGTTGACCTGTTTCATGCACGACACGTCGTCGAGAAGGGTGGAACGCATGTCACACGCATTCACGCATCTGCTGGGCTTCTCGCCCTTTGACATGAAAGGTGGCCGACCATGAGCGACATCACACCAATGCGGAGCGCGCTGCGCAGAGGAGTGCAGGATGGCAGCGGGTTCAAGAAGCTCGGCGGAACCTGGGGGGAGGTCCTCGCCGAGTTCCTCGGCACCTTCGTGCTGATCTGCTTCGGCGACGGTGTCGTGGCCATGGCCGTCGCCGGCCTACCGGGGTCAGGTCGTACCGAGGGCCCGACCGTGTTCTTTCTGGGGGCCGGTGACTGGCTGCTGATCGCGTGGGGCTGGGCCTTCGCCGTGGCCTTCGGCGTCTACGTCGCGGGCGGCGTGAGCGGAGCGCATATCAACCCTGCCGTCACGTTGGCCTTCGCGGTGCGACGCAAGTTCCCGTGGAAGAAGGTCGGGCCGTACATTGCTGCGCAGGTCGTCGGCGCCTTCGTCGGTGCCGCGCTCGTCTACGCCGTGTACTGGCAGGCCATCGACGCGTTCAACAAGGCCTCGAAGACCACCAGAGAGGGGGCCGGCGGGGTGGCGACGTACTCCATCTTCGCGACCTTCCCTGCGCCGTACTTCGCTGGCAGCAACTGGGGCCCGCTCCTCGACCAGGTCGTGGGAACTGCCTTCCTCGTGATGTTCATCGTCGCGGTCATCGACCTGCGAAACACAGCGGTCAAGGCAAACCTCGGCCCGCTCATCATTGGCTTCGCCGTCGCCGCCGTCGGGATGTCTTTCGGCGCCAACGCGGGGTATGCGATCAACCCCGCTCGTGACTTCGGGCCGCGGCTGTTTGCGTGGTTGGCTGGCTGGGGCGATACGGCGTTACCCGGTACGGTCGAAGGTTCGTTCAGCTGGTACTTCTGGGTACCGATCGTCGGGCCGGTCATCGGTGCCATCATCGGCGTCTTGCTCTATGACCTCTTCATCGGTGACATCCTGCATGTTCGAGCACGGCTGGAGGAGTCCGCCGAGCCGGGCCCAGACACCCTTGAGTCGGGAACCGCTGCCTCCAGCGAGGCGGGAAACGCCGCCTCCACTGCGGACGAGGAGTAGCGACGGAGGCAGACGCACGCCAGACGCACCATGACTGCGTGCCGGGCACGGGGCCACAGCAGGTCCCTTGTGTTCGGTTGGGGGAGAGGCTAGTTTTCGAATTGGGCCCTCAGCGCGACTCATGGGCCTGCACACCAAGGCCGTCTGCTTGTCCGGGCGCACGAGGTCGCCACTGGATGACTCGGCGACACACTGGATGACCCGGCGTCGCGAGCGCAAGAGGAGTTGCCGATATGACCAAGTACGTCGTCGCAATCGACCAGGGCACGACGAGCTCTCGATCCATCCTTTTCGACCACTCGGGTTCGATCGTTGCCACCAGCCAGCTCGAGCACGAGCAGATCTTCCCCAAGGCGGGGTGGGTCGAGCACGATGCAACGGAGATCTGGAACAACGTTCGTGAGGTGACCGGCCTGGTTCTGTCCAAGGCCGACATCACGCGTCATGACGTGGTTGCCATCGGTATCACCAACCAGCGCGAGACCGCTGTCGTGTGGGACAAGACGACCGGTGAGCCCGTCTACAACGCGATCGTGTGGCAGGACACCCGCACGCAGTCCATCGTGGATCGGTTGGCGAAGGACGGCGGCGTCGAACGGTTCAAGCCGAAGGTGGGTCTGCCGCTGGCCACGTACTTCTCGGGGACGAAGATCGTGTGGATCCTCGAGAATGTCGAGGGGGCCCGCGAGAGGGCCGAAGCTGGCGATCTGCTGTTCGGTACCACCGACACGTGGGTGCTCTGGAACCTCACGGGCGGCGTCGATGGTGGTGTCCACGTCACTGATGTCACCAACGCCAGCCGCACCATGTTCATGGACCTCGAAACGCTGTCGTGGGATGACGAGATCCTTGCCGCGTTCGAGGTGCCCAGGTCCATGCTCCCAGAGATCAAGAGCTCGTCTGAGGTGTACGGCAAGGCGGAGTCGTCGAGCCTGCTGCGCGAGGTGCCCATCGCCGGCATCCTCGGTGACCAACAGGCCGCGACGTTCGGGCAGGCCGCATTCGATCAAGGTGAGGCGAAGAACACCTACGGCACCGGCAACTTCCTCATCTTCAACACCGGCGAGGAGATCGTCCACTCCAAGAACGGCCTGCTGACTACGCTCGGCTACAAGCTCGGCGACGCCGCGCCGCACTACGCGCTCGAAGGTTCGATCGCGGTCACCGGTTCGCTGGTGCAGTGGCTGCGCGACAACTTGGGCATGATCTCGTCGGCCGAAGAGGTCGAAGCCCTCGCCAAGACGGTCGATGACAACGGCGGCGCGTACTTCGTCCCCGCGTTCTCCGGCCTGTTCGCGCCCTACTGGCGATCAGACGCACGCGGGGCGCTGGTCGGACTGACCCGGTTCGTCAACAAGGGACACCTGGCCCGTGCCGTGCTGGAGGCGACGGCGTTCCAGACCCGGGAGGTGCTCGACGCGGTCAACGCCGACTCCGGGGTTCCGTTGGAGGAGCTCAAGGTCGATGGCGGAATGATCGCCAACAACCTCTTGATGCAGTTCCAGGCCGACCTGATCGGGGTGCCCGTCGTGCGTCCCGTGGTGGCCGAGACGACCGCTCTCGGGGCGGCGTACGCAGCCGGCCTCGCGGTCGGCTTCTGGAGCGACCTCGACGAACTGCGCGCGAACTGGCAAGAAGACAGCCGTTGGGAACCGAAGATGGACGAGTCGGAGCGGGAGCGGCTCGTGCGGAACTGGAAGAAGGCCGTCACCAAGACCTTCGACTGGGTGGACGACGACGTCACCTGAGACCGAGGAGCGAAACCCATGTTCATGCGCGCTGCGATGCAGTACTCATGAGCACGGGCTTCGCCTTCGCCCGGGAAGGCTCAGCCTCGAGGCATCCCCGCTGCAGCTGCAGACCGTGCCGCTACCGGGGTCGCTGCCGCACAGGCCGCCTCGGCCACCGACCGGCAGATGTCGATTGAAGACACGGTGCGTAGCCGGTTCGAGACGGCTGAACGAGCGCGCGGCGTCATGGAGAGGCTGGTCACCCCGAGCCCGACGAGCACGGTTGCCAGTAGCGGGTCCGCTGCGGCCTCGCCGCATACCCCCACCGGCTTCCCCACCGCCGTACCGGCTGTGCAGACGGCGCGGACCAGCCGCAGGACGCTGGGCTGCCACGGGTCGTTGAAGAGGGCGAGGCTCCCCAGCGTGCGGTCGGCCGCCATCGTGTACTGAGCCAGGTCGTTGGTGCCGAGGCTGACGAAGTCGACCGTGGCCAGGATCTCCTTCGCCATCAGGGCCGCCGCGGGCGTCTCGATCATCACGCCGACCTGCGTCAAGCCGTGTTCCGCGCACTGTGACGCGAAGGCGCTGGCCTCGCCGATCGTGCTGATCATCGGTGCCATCACCCAGACCTGAGCGCTCGCGAGGTCGGCCGCTTGCGCGATTGCATTGAGCTGGTCGTCGAGGAGCTCGGGATGCGTCAGGGCGGTCCGGTACCCGCGCACGCCCAGCGCGGGGTTGGGTTCTCCGCTCGCCGTCACGAACGGAAGCGGTTTGTCCGCGCCCGCATCCAGCGTGCGGATGACGACCTTCTGACCGGCGAACCCGTCGAAGACCCGGCGATAGGCCGTGACCTGTTCGTCGACGCTCGGCGCTTCGGCGCGATCGAGAAAGCAGAACTCGGTGCGGAAGAGGCCAACCCCTTCGGCCCCTGACGCGTGCGCAGCCGCGAGGTCGTCACCGGAGCCGAGGTTCGCCAGCAGCGGTATGCGGTGCCCGTCTGCGGTGGCTCCCGGGCCGGGCGCCGCGTGAGCGTGATCGCCCGCGGCAACGTCGGCACGTTGTTGGTCGCTCGGGTCGGTGATGACCTCGCCCGTAGCCCCGTCGACGAGGAGCATTGCCCCGTTGCGGATCGTGCCGGCCTCCTCGGCGGCGACGACGGCGGGAATGCCGAGGCTTCGGGCCAGGATGGCGGTGTGCGAGGTCGGGCCACCCTCGCGGGTGACGATCGCGAGGCAGCGTGCCGGGTCGAGCACCGCGGTGTCGGTGGGGGCCAGGTCGGTGGCCACCAGCACGTAGGGGTTGTTCTGGTCGGGGATGCCGGGAGCGCGCTGCCCAGCCAGCTGCGCCATGATCCGGTCCCGGACGGCGACGAGGTCCGCGACCCGTGCAGCCAGGCGAGAACCCCCGGCCTCGTACTGCGCGCGGATCGAGGCGATCGCCTCCCACACGGAGCGCTCCGGGGTACGGCCCCGATCGAGGATCCCCGAACGGAGCGAAGCGCGCAGCGCCGGGTCACCGGCAATCGCCGCGATTGCCTCGAGGATGTCGCGGGCTTCCGCGGCCACGTGCGACGCCTGCTCGCGCAGCGCGACGCCGACCGAGTCGGCCGCCGCATCAGCTCGATCAGCGGCAGCCTGCCGGTCCTGCGTCGCTAGCACTCGGTTCGGGTCCGGCTCCGTGGCCGGGGGTGGCAGCACGAGGGCTGGCCCGACGACCCGGCCAGGGCTGACCCCGACCGGTCCCGCGGAGGCCTGGCGAGCCGAGCGCCGCGGCTGCGTTTGACGAGCGGTCTGGGCTGGGGCGGCCTTGGGCGAGCCGCCGTCGGTGCCCACATCGGAGGAGGCGTCGGCTTCCACGGCAGGACCGGCCGCCTGTTCTTCGCCGAACCCGTTGGCGATGAGGGCGAGGACGGCATTGACGGCGGCCTGCGCGTCCGGTCCGCTCGCCTCGATCCTGACTGGATCCGAGCCCCGGGCGTCCAAGGTGGCAAGGCCGGTCGGGGAGCCTGCGGAGACGGGCCCGGCGCCCGAGTGAAGGTTGGCAATGGTCACCTGTGCGTCGAACCCCGCGACGGTCGCGACGACGGCTGCAGCCGGGCGGGCATGGAGCCCATCCTGGTTGACCAACGTCGCGTCGGCGCTCGCGTCCGGCTCGGGAGCCGGCCCGGTGTCCGGGCCATCGGTGGGCGGTTCGTCCTGCGGAGGCGGATGCCGCAGCTGGGTCGACTTGGCGTCCAACGACGAGACGGCGGCGCGCTCCACCTCGTCCAAGGACGCGCCCGCCGACGCGAGCACTACCGCGGCCTGCAAGCCTTCGAAGAAGGGTGCGCTGCTGAGGCGCACGATGGTGTCGGGGTCTTCCAACAGCTCGAGGGCCAGCTCCGAGCTCAGGATGGCCGAGCCGAGATCCATCAGGACGAGGACCCCCTTCTCGCTGGCCACTGTGGCGATCTCCTCGGCGATTCTGGTGGCATCCGTTCCAATGACATCGTCGCCGGCTCCGGCCGCGATGGCGACTGGTGGTTCGTTACCCGCGACCATCTCGAGGGCCAGGTCGACCGCGGCCTGAGCCAGTCGCCGACTGTGCGACACGACGACGATGCCGACCTGCCCCGTGCTCAGGCGAGTGCCTTCGCCAAGGCGGTGAACAGCAACGCGGTCGAGACCGCCCCGGGATCGAGATGACCGATGCTGCGCTCGCCGAGATAGCTTGCCCGGCCCTTGCGCGCAGTCAGCGGAGTTGTCGAGTCTCGGCCACGCTCGGCGGCATCCTGCGCCTGACTCGCCGCATCGGCGATGCTCGAGCCGCCCTGCACCGCGCCCCTGAAGGCCTCGACCGCGGATGTGAGGGCATCGATCATCGTCTTGTCGCCGACCTGCGCCTTGCCGCGCGCGAGAACTCCGTCCAGGGCCGCCTGCAGCGCCGTGCCCAAACCGCTACCGTCCAGCTCCTCGACGTCGCCGGCCGATGTTCCGATCCGCAGGAAGAACGTCCCGTAGAGCGGCCCGCTCGCGCCGCCGACCGTGCTGACCAGCGTCATCCCCACGGTCTTGAACAACTCGCCGATGGTCGACGGGCTCGAGACGTCGAGCTTCGCGGCGACCGCGTTCATCCCGCGACTCATGTTGATGCCGTGATCAGCGTCGCCGATGGCCGAGTCCAGCTCGGTGAGATAGGCCTTCTGTTCCGCGACCAGGGTGTGGAACGAGTCGATCCACACGCGCAGCTGTCCCAGCGTGGCGCCCTGCGCTTCGGCAACCATGGGTTCCTCGACTGACGTAGGCCTACACCCCCCAGCGAAGGCCGGGCGTGTTGACCGGGGCGTCCCACAGGGTCAGCAGCTCATCATCCGCCCGCAGCAACGTGACAGAACAACCGGCCATCTCCAGCGAGGTGATGTAGTTCCCGACCAGACTTCGGGCAACAGTGACCCCGGCCCTGTCGAGCAGGTTCTTGACCTCGCCGTACATGAGGTAGAGCTCGAGGAGGGGGGATCCGCCCATTCCATTGAGCATGACGATGGTGTCGCCGGTGAAGTCCAGGTCGGCGAGGATCGGTTCGACCAGCTGCTGGGCAATCTCCGACGCGCTCGCAAGCGGGACACGATGCCGCCCCGGTTCGCCATGGATGCCGACACCGATCTCCATCTCGTCTTCAGGCAGCTCGAAGGTCGGCTTACCCGCTGCCGGCACGGTGCAGCTGGTCAATGCGACCCCCATCGAGCGACCTGACTCGTTGACGCGTCTGGCGAGTGCCGCAACCGTGGCGAGGTCCATGCCCTGCTCAGCGGCGGCCCCCGCGATCTTCTCGACGAAGACCGTGATGCCGACGCCGCGGCGACCGGCCGTGTAAAGCGAGTCCTGCACGGCGACATCATCGTTCGTGACGACGGTCTCGACGGTGACGCCGGACTCCTCGGCCGCCATCTCGGCTGCCATCTCGAAGTTCATCACGTCACCGGTGTAGTTCTTGATGATGTGCAGCACGCCAGCGCCGCCATCGACGACCTTCGTCGCCTCCTGCATTTGGTCAGGAGTCGGCGAGGTGAAGACCTCTCCCGCGCAGGCCGCGTCGAGCATGCCCGCTCCCACAAAACCGCCGTGTAGGGGCTCATGCCCGGAACCGCCGCCGGAGACCAGGCCGACCTTGTTCTGCCTGGGGGTGTCCCCCCGGTAGACGATTCGGTGCTCGTGGTCGACCCTCAGCTGCGGGTGGGCTGCCGCGATGCCAACGAGCGCGTCGGCAACGACGTCGTCCGGTGAGTTGATCAGCTTCTTCATGGACACGCTCCTTCACTCCGAGTCTCCCCGGAGCACGTGGGCGACGCAAGGGTGCGTGCCACGCCGAGCATCGACCATCCGTGGCGCGCCCCCGCCCGACCCGTCCCGCCTGCACCTGCACCACGAACGGAACGTTCGTTGACGAATGGTCGGCCGGGCTGTCGGGGTCGTTGGCGCAGGACGGCGGTGTCGAACGGTTCACGTCGAAGGTGGGTCTGCCGCTCGCGACCTGCTGACCACGCTCGGTGACAAGCTCGGTGGCGCCGCGCCGCACATGCGCGCTCGAGGGTTAGATCGCGGTGGCTCGGGCCGCCTTGATGCAGTTCCAGACCGGCACCCGAGACCGAGGAGCGAAGTTGTCGCAGGCGTTTCTCTGCGTCAAGCTCACCTCGTTGGGGTGCCCGCTGACAGGCAATCCTGTGCGGTGGTTCCTCACCCCGGAATTCCGACTGATCTGCCGCCAGAACATGGGAGGTCGGGCCGGCTCACGGGCCGTCGACGAGGGTGGTCGTTTGCTCCGGCCAGAAGCAGATGAGGTCGCGGATCGGCTCTGCCTCACGCAACGGGGCCCGGTAGACCCACGCGATGTCGTCGCCGCTGCCGTCCGAGAGCGAGAGGTAGGACGCGTGGCCCTTGTAGGCACACGTGGTGCGAGTCTCGCTCTCGACCAGCAGGTTCGTGCGCACGTCGTGGGCCGGCAGGTACCACCGTGTCGGCAGACCCGTCTCGAACAGGGCTACGGGCCGGTGTGACTCGGCCAGCGTGATGCCGTCGACCTCGACCGTCACGTGTCGGGTGCTGTGCAGGATGTCGAGGCGCGAGTAGGGGTCGTGCGGGTGGCCGATGACCGACTCGCCCTCCTCGAGCCAGTCGAACTTGCCGAAGGGCAGCACGCGGTAGCCAGTCAGCGCCGGATCGTCGACAGCGGTCGCCGATCGGGGGGTGTCGCCCGAGAACGAGCCGACGGGCACGGCGTACTCGGGCACCACCCGGCCGGGCAGCCACACGAGGACCGCCTCGGTCGTGGTGCACACGGGGTGCCCGTGCCGGCTCGCCCGGATGCGTTTGCTCGTGGGGGCGAACCGCAGCTCGTTTCGCTGGGTCACGCACTGGGCCGACAGATCGATAGCCATGACACCCAGCATCCTTTGACCCGGGCCGAGACGGCAAGGGCGACAACGAGCTGGTCCGGTGCGGCTCGCTCCCGGCTACCCGACGGTGGTCAGGTGCACCGCGCGGCTGGCCCAGGCGCACCGGTTGGCGTAGCCCAGCGAGAGGTAGAGGTGGCGGGCGGCGCCGTTGGTGGAGTAGAGCGCCAAGGTGCACACCCCGTGCTCGACGACGGCGAGGCGGGTCAGGGCCCCGACGATCCTGCGCCCCAGCCCAGCCCCGCGAAGGGCGCCGTCGACCGCGACCGACACCAGGTGGGGGGCCCCCGCCGGAGTACGAGCGAAGGCCGCCACGGCCGCCAGCTCTCCCGTCGGGGTCCCGATCGCGTACCACTCCTCGCCCGAGCCTGGGCCCGCATCCGCGGTCGGGGAGTGCGCGGCGAGAAACGCCGCCACCTCGTCACGGCGGCCGACGTCGTCGAGGGGCACGACGGCATCCGACCGGCCGCCACCCGCCGACGCGGGGGGAACGGTCTCGGTGGCGAGCCACTCCCAGTCACCGCCGGAACTCACCCTGGCGTGCTGTCGCAGCTGCGGTTCGAGGTGCTGGGGGAGGGTCACCGAGAAGGTGCCGCGCGGGCCGCTGACCGTTCCCTCGTGCCGCTCCAGTGCGGGGAGGTGTTCAAGGAGTGCGCCCACGCCACGGTCGTCGCCGAGGAGCACGTAAGACGACCCGTGCCGCTCGCTCTCGCGTCGAAAGGCGACCGCGCCCGGGGCCTGCCACCACGTGCCGGCCCGCTGCGGGGAGACCTCGAAACGCACGAACGGATGCCGGGCGGTCGCCTCGAGCAACGCGTCGTACCCGTGGCGTTCGGTCGGTTGGCCACCAGCGGACTGGTCCACTCGCGCGGTCATCCCTCGGTGATGCCGAACCGGTCGTGGAGCCGGCGCAGGGGCGCGGGGGCCCACCAGTTCCACTTGCCGAGCAGGGTCATGGTGGCCGGTACGAGCAGCATCCGCACCAGGGTCGAGTCGACGATCACCGCAGCCACGAGGGCGAGACCCATCTCCTTGATGATGAGGATGTCGCCGGCGATGAACCCGCCGAACACGATGACGATGAGCAGCGCCGCCGAGGTGATGATGCGTCCGGTGCGCTGCAGGCCGAGCGAGACGGCGCGGTCGTTGTCGTACCCCGCGCGGTAGAACTCGGTGATGCGCGAGAGCAGGAAGACCTCGTAGTCCATCGACAGGCCGAAACCGAACGCGAGCACGAGGAAGGGCACCATCGACTCGACGGCGCCGACCGACGAGAAGTTGAGCAGGCCCTCGAGGTGGGGGGTCTCGAAGATCCAGACCGTGACGCCCAGGGCCGCACCGAGCGAGATGACGTTGAGGATAAGGGCCTTGATCGGCACGACGATCGAGCCGGTCATGAGGAAGAGCAGCACGAAGGTACCGAGCACGACGAGCCCGATCGCATATGGCGCCCCCCTGGCCATCGACTCGAGGAAGTCGATCTGCCCGGCGGCCTGGCCGGTGGTCAAGGCGGTGAAGCCGGGCCGCGTGTCGTCGCGGATGTGGTGGACCAACGCCTGAGCCTGCTCGGAGTTGGGCTGACCGGCCACCATGATGCTGACCAGCTGGTGGTCGGCGCCGAGGGGCCGCACGGTCACGTCGGTGACACCGGGTTGGCTCTTCAGGGTCTGGGCCCACGCGGTGACCGCCGCGGTGTCCCTGCTCTGGGCGACGACGGACACCTCGGGAGCGGCGAGGGCCGGGTAGTCGGCCGTGAGGTTCTCGAAGAACACCCGCTGGGGTGCACCCTTGGGCAGCAGCTCGGTGCCCGAGGACGTGAGCTTCATGCCGAACGCGGGCAGCGCCAGGGTGACCAGCACGGCGACGGCGCCGAGGATCACCCAGACCGGGCGCCGCTGCACCGCCTGCGCGAGCCGGGAGAAGAACCCGGTGTCAGACTCCTGCACGCTGCCCTTGCGCGACAGCCGCTTCGCACCGAGCACGGCGAGCGCAGGCACCAGCGTCACCGACACGACCATGGCGACGAGCACGACGCTCACCCCGGCCAGGCCGATCGCCTTCATGATGTCGGCCTCGAAGACGAGCAGCCCCGAGAGAGCGATGGCGACCGTCAGCCCACTGAAGAGCACGGTACGACCGGCCCGGTCGACCGTGCGCTCGGCAGCGCCGATGACCTCCTCGCGGGTCGCCCGGCCGCGCCGCTCCCGTCGCGAGAGCTCTTCGCGAAACCGGCTGACGATGAGCAGCCCGTAGTCGATCGACAGGCCCAGGCCGAGCAGCGTCACGATGTTGACGACGGTGGCGTCGAGGTCGAGGGCGTGGGAGAAACCGAACAACGACAGCAGGGCCCCGCCGATCGAGACGACGGCGCCGACGATCGGCATACCGGCGGCGAGAAAGCCGCCGAAGACGAAGAGCATGACCAGGAAGGTGAGGGGCAGGGCGATGCCCTCCCCGCGCAGCAGGTCGCTCTCGATCGTGCTGGTGATCGCCTTGAGCACCGGGCCGAAACCGCCCACCGTGCCCTTGGCGTCCATCGCGGTCGCGACGTCGAGCAGGGTCGTGGTGACCGCGGCTTCGGCGGTGTCCTGGGCGGCCTTGGCGAGGCCGGGGTCGAAGTCGACCACGGTGACGAACTTGCCTGCGGCCGTGGTTCCCCCGCTGAGCAGGCTGGCCACCGCGGGGTCGGTGACACCCTTGGGCGAAAGCAGAGGTGAGCGGACGCCGTTGACGCCGGGGATGTCCCTGATCTTCGCGGTCGCCCCGGCCCCGGCCAGAACGACGGCCGGGTCGGTGAGGTCGGCGCCGGTCACCTGCAGGGTCAGGGTGGTCAGCGACGGCTCGACCGAGCTGATGACGTCCTGGGCCTGCTGTGCCTCGCCGTTGACGCCCGGGGCCCCCGACTGCAGGCGGTTGAACAGCGACTCGCCGGTGACGCCGCCGACCGCCACCGCGAAGCACACGACCGCGGCGACCAACCAGGCGATGACGAACCGCCACGGATGCCGGCCGATGACGCCCCCGAGACGGGTCAGCCACGAGCGGGACGAGCGGGAACGGGAGCCGGGCTCGGGAGCCGACGCAGCTCGAGGTGGGGTCTCCCGACTACGGTCGGGGGCGGCATCCGCTTGGGTCGACGGCCTACTGGCGGAGCCACTGACGTGACCGTTGACCAGGGCTGTGGGCGACCCGGAGGTCGCGGCGACAGCGGCACCGCTGTCGGCAGAGGGGGAGGGCACCCGACTAGCCTTCCACAGTGACCTCTGACGACCTCTTCGGAGCCGCAGCTGCAGACGGAGCCGGCGGCCGCCCCGCCTCGTCGGGAGCCGCCCCCCTTGCCGTGCGGATGCGCCCGCGAACCCTTGACGAGGTGCGCGGGCAGGCGTCGGTGCTGCGCCAGGGCAGCCCGCTCCGCCGCCTCATCGAAGGCGCCCAGGGCGCGGCCGGGCCGTTGTCAGCGATCATCTGGGGCCCGCCGGGCACGGGAAAGACCACCCTGGCGCACCTCGTCGCCACGACCGCCGACCGCACCTTCGTTGAGCTTTCCGCAGTCACGGCCGGCGTCAAGGACGTGCGCGGGGTCATGGAGGCGGCCGTTCGCGAGCGCGAGCTGTACGGCCGCCAGACCGTGCTCTTCCTCGACGAGATCCACCGCTTCACCAAGGCCCAGCAGGACGCCCTGCTGCCGGGAGTCGAGAACCGAACGGTGATCCTCGTCGCTGCGACGACGGAGAACCCGTCGTTCAGCATCATCGCGCCGCTGCTCTCGCGCTCGGTTCTGGTCACCCTTGAGTCGTTGTCGGACCCCGAGGTCGTCGAGGTCATCGAGGCGGCGCTCACCGACGAGCGGGGGCTGGGGGGTGCCCACACCCTCGAGCCGGATGCCCGTGACCACCTCGTGCGCATCTCGGGTGGTGACGCGCGGCGGGCGCTCACCTCGCTCGAGGCGGCGGCGGGGGTAGCCCTGGATGCTCTGCCGGCCGGCCACTCGGGCGATGGCCCGGTTCCGATCACGCTCGGGCAGGTCGAGCAGGCCGTCGCCTACGCCGCCGTGCGGTATGACCGGGCCGGCGACCAGCACTACGACGTGGCGAGTGCCTTGATCAAGTCGATGCGGGGGAGCGACGTCGACGCGGCCCTGCACTACCTCGCCCGCATGCTCGAGGCCGGCGAGGACCCCCGGTTCATCGCGCGTCGCATCGTGATCGCGTCGAGCGAGGACATCGGCATGGCCGACCCCACCGCCCTGCAGACCTCGGTGGCCGCGCTGCACGCGGTCGCCCAGATCGGCATGCCAGAGGCGCGCATCATCCTTGCCCAGGCGGTGGTGCACAACGCGCTGGCCCCCAAGTCGAACGCGTCGTACGCGGGGATCAACGCGGCCATCGCCGACGTGCGTGCCGGGCGTGGGGGAGCCGTGCCGCCGCACCTGCGCGGCAGCGGGTACGCCGGGGCCGGGCGGCTCGGCCACGGCGCCGGCTACGTCTACTCCCACGACGAGCCGGACGGGGTGGCCCGCCAGCAGTACCTGCCCGACGACCTCGACGGGGCGACCTACTACACCCCCACCGACCGCGGTTTCGAGGAGCGGCTCCGGGCCCGCTCGCAGTGGCTGGCGGGGCGCCTGGGGCGTCAACCTCGCGATGAGCACTGACTGGGCGGTTCATGGGCAAAGCCTGCAATTGTTTCGATCCTGTTGCGCTGGGCCGCACGATGTTGTCTCAGGAAACTCTCTCGGTAACGATTTGTCATCCATGGGCGTCTCGATGCTTGGACACTGACCGTTCCTGTGACAGGGTGACGACGTCCCAGCGGGTGGTGCACGGATTCCGGCGCCGCCCGTTTCGGACCGGCCGACCAACCGACCAGTACGGCTCGGCCCGGAAGTGAAACCACCAGGATGGAGACAATGCGTTGGACGGCACTCCAGGCTCAGCAACGGACATCGTCGCAGACGAGATCGAGGCAGAGAAGCTCGAGTCCGAGCAGGCGCGAGCCCTCGGTGACGCAACCCTTGACGTCCGTACCGGTCGTTCCCCGGGACGGGTGGCCTTCGACCGTCTGAAGAAGGACAAGGTGGCCATCGTCTGCCTCGTCATCATCATCTTCTTCATCCTGCTGGCGATCTTCGCTCCTCTCGTCGTCGCCCTCCAGGCGGTCGACCCCGTTACCGGCGCCAAGGCCGACGTCGGCACGGTGCACACCGAGCTGATCGACTTCAACGGTCTGCCCACGGTCGGGATGAGTGCGTCGCACTGGCTCGGCGTCGAGCCTCGACTCGGACGCGACCTGTTCGCGCGGTTCGCCTTCGGGGCCCGGCCGTCCCTGATCATCGGGTTCTCGGCTGCCGCCGCCTCCACCATCATCGGTGTTTCGCTCGGGTTGATGGGTGGCTACCTCGGTGGCTGGGTCGACAAGGCGATCACGTGGCTCATCGACTTCTTCCTCAGCCTGCCGTTGCTGCTGGTCGTGCTGGCTGTCGTGCCGATCGTGCAGCTGCGCATCGCCGGCGGCAACCGCCTCACCGCCGAGCAGACCTCCACCATCCGGTTCTGGGTGCTGATCGCCATCCTCGTTATCTTCGGCTGGATGGGGTTGGCCCGCCTCGTTCGCGGGGAGGTCAAAAGCTTGCGCGAGCGCGAGTTCGTGCAGGCGGCGCGGGCGATCGGGGTGCCGACGCGGCAGATTCTCTTCAAGGAGATCCTGCCCAACCTGGTCGGGCCGATCATCGTCTCCGCCTCCATCGCCGTGCCGACCTACATCGCGTTCGAGGCCACCCTCAGCTACCTCGGCGCCGGGCTGGTCGAGCCCACCGCGTCGTGGGGCCGCACCATCGCCGACGCGCAGAACTACTTCGAGATCTACCCGCTCTGGCTGTGGCCCTCGGTCATCGGCCTCTCCGTCCTCGTGCTCGCCCTCACCCTGCTCGGTGACTCCATCCGCGACGCGTTCGACCCCACCAGCCGTCGCTGACCCGATCGGTCAACGACTCATCAAGAAGTTCTCGGCACAGTGTCGAGGCACGCACACAAGGAGCAACAACAATGCGCTGGACCAAAGTCCTGACCGTCGGGGCGGTTGCCTCGCTCGGCCTCGTCACCGCCTGCGGTGCACCTCAATCCGGCAGCAACACCCCTGGTGCCACCAAAGACGCCGCCGGTTCTCCCGAGGGTGCCACAGCAGCCCTCGACCCCAACGCCAAGGGGCCGGTGCCTGAGATCGATGGGGCCAAGAAGGGCGGCATGGTCACGGTTGCCTACGCCTCGACGCCGGCCAACTTCGACCCCAGCGACCAGTTCTACCAGGACACGGCGGCCATCTTCTCGTTGACCAACCGGGCCCTGACGACCTTCACCCTGCGCGACGGCAAGGCGGTGCTGGTGCCCGACCTCGCGACCGACCTCGGCACGCCCTCGGACGATGGCCTCACGTGGACCTTCACGCTCAAGGACGGCATCAAGTACGAGGACGGCAGCCCCGTCAAGGCCGCTGATGTCGTGTTCGCCGCCAAACGCTCGTTCGACCCTGACCTGGCGGCGAACGGGCCCACCTACCAGCGCGAGTTCTTCAAGGGCGGCGCCGACTACAAGGGGCCCTACCAGGGCGACAAGAACTGGAACGGTGTCGAGGCCACCGACGACAAGACCGTCGTCTTCCACCTCGAGAAGAAGTTCCAGACCCTGCCGTACTTCGTCTCGTTCAACCAGTTCACCCCGATTCCCGAGGCCAAGGACAAGAAGGCCGACTACCAGCTGCACCCGATCGCGACCGGGCCGTACATGTTCGACAAGTACACCCCGGGAACCGAGCTCTACCTCAAGCGAAACCCCAACTGGGACCCGGCGACCGACCCGGCCCGGCACAACTACCCCGACGGCTACCACTTCAAGTGGGGCGTCGACACGGTCAAAACCCAGCAGGCCATCCTCGCCAGCACCGGTGACGACGCCACGACCCTCAACTGGGACCCGATCGACTCCTCGCTCGCGCCGCAGATCGAGACCACGAAGAAGGACCAGTTCGTGGAGGGGCCGTCGTCGTGCGTGTACACCACCAACATGGACGCGACGAAGATCAAGGACATCAACGTGCGCCGGGCCATCGCCGTGGCGTGGCCGATCGACTCGATCCACAAGGCTGCCGGAGACACGACGCACTCGTTCGCCCCGGCCACCACGATGATCCCCCCGCAGATCCCCGGTCGGCTCGACTTCAAGGTCGACGGCGTGACCGGTCAGGGCGACGGCGACCCGGCCAAGGCCAAGAAGATGCTGGCCGACGCGGGCTACGGCACCGACAAGCCGTTCGAGCTCATCTACTACTACACCAACGACGACGCGACCGCCCAGAAGGTCAACCAGGTGCGCAAGCAGAAGCTGCAGGCGGCTGGCTTCAAGGTGACCGACATCGGCGTTCCCGGAAAGGAGCGTCGCGGCATCGTCGGCAAGCCGAACGGAAAGTACAACATGCTGCAGAGCCCCGCCGGTTGGTGCTTCGACTGGCCGTCGGCCGACTCGATCATCCCGCCCACCTTCGGCACCATCGCGCTGTCGCAGGGTGGCACGACGTTCGGTAACTTCTCCGACGCCAAGATCGACTCCGAGATCAAGCGCATCCAGCAGCTGCCCATCGAGGAGCAGGGACCGGAGTGGGGCAAGATGGACGAGATGCTGCTCAAGGACTACATGCTCGCCTTCCCCACGTACTACGACAAGGGCAACACGACCTTCGGCACCAAGCTCAAGAATGTGCAGAACAACCCGAACAAGGGCAACACCGAGCTGACCTCCATCTGGGTCGACCAGTAACACCGGCAGCACGACTGGTGGTCCCTCGCACCTGAGGGCCCCCGTCCGACCAGCTCGATCCGGGTGGGTCCCGGCATGCAGCCCGGGACCCACCCGCCGGCACAACTGTTGTGGAAGGCAATCTGTGCTCACCTACATCCTCCGCCGTGCGGGGTTGGCGCTCAGCGTGATTCTGGCGACACTCGTGACCACGTTCGTGGTGTTCTTCGCGGGCCCGTCCGATCCGGCTCAGTCGCTCTGCCCCGAGAACCGGTGCAACGCCGAACGGCTCCAGGCCATTCGGGTCAACCTCGGCCTCGACCGGCCGCTCACGGTGCAGTTCGTCGAGTACTTCAAGGGCCTGTTCGTCGGTCGCGACTTCGAGTTCGCGGGCGAGACGACCCACTGCGGCGCACCGTGCCTCGGCTTCTCCTACCACACGGGGCGGTCGGTCAACGACGAGCTGTTCACCCGGTTCCCCAACACGGTGGTGCTGGCCCTGATGGCAGCCGTGATCTTCACGATCGTCGGGATCACCATCGGAATCTTCGCGGCCGTCAAGCGCGGAAGCGCCACCGACCGGATCCTCATCGGTGGCTCGCAGGTCTTCGGCGCGATCCCGTACTACATCCTCGCGCTGCTGTTCGCGCTGTACATGGTGACCTTCTGGAGGGTGCTGCCGCAGTACAGCGCCTTCTCGGAAGGGGCGGGGGTCTATTTCGCCGGCATGATCGCACCCGCTCTCATCCTCGGCCTGGTCACGTCGACCTCGTATACCCGCTACACCCGCAACTCGATGATCGAGACGCTCTCGATGGACTACGTGCGTACGGCGCGCTCCAAGGGCATTTCCGAGCGGCGCGTGCTGGTCAACCACGGCCTCCGGGCGGCCATGGGCCCGATCGTGACCATCCTCGGTCTCGACATCGCTGCCCTGCTCACCGGAACCCTGATCACCGAGAAGATCTTCGAGGTCGACGGCATCGGTCGGCGCGCCCTGCAGGCTCTCTTCGACGACGACCTTCCGGTGATCATGGGCACCGTGCTGATGGCTGCCGTCATCGTCGTCATCTTCAACCTCATCGTCGACATCGGCTACTCCTTCATCGACCCGAGAGTGAGGCTCTCGTGACCGCCAGCACGCAGCAGTTCACCACCACGAGTGGCGAGGCCAGCCAGGCCGGTGACGTCGTGCTCGACGTCAAGGACCTGTCGATCGCCTTCCCGACCGAGGAGGGTCTGGTCCGGGCGGTCTCCGACCTCACCTACCAGGCTCGTCTCGGCCGCACCCTGGCCATCGTGGGCGAGTCGGGGTCGGGCAAGTCGGTCTCGAGCATGGCCGTGCTCGGGCTGCACAACCCGAAGCGCACTCAGATCACCGGGAGCATCAAGCTCGACGGGAACGAGCTCGTCGGGGCATCGCAGGCAACCTTCCAGAAGCTGCGGAGCACGACGGCCGCCATGGTCTTCCAGGACCCCCAGAGCTCGCTGCACCCCTTCCACAAGGTGGGGCGGCAGATCGCGGAGGCCTACCGGACCCATCACAAGGTGAGCAAGGCGGTGGCCCACAAACGCGCGGTCGAGATGCTCGACCTGGTCGGCATCCCCACGCCGGCCCGTCGGGCCCTGCAGTATCCGCACGAGTTCTCCGGTGGCATGCGCCAGCGCGCGATGATCGCCCTCGGGCTGGTCAACGACCCCAAGCTGCTCATCGCCGACGAACCGACGACGGCCCTCGACGTGACGGTCCAGGCCCAGATCCTCGACCTGGTCAACGACATGCAGAAGGAGTTTGGTTCCGCCGTCATCCTCATCACGCACGACCTGGCCGTGGTGGCCGAGACGGCCGACGACATTCTCGTGATGTACGCGGGTCGCGGTGTCGAGAAAGGTGACGCGAAGGAGGTGCTCGCGAGGCCGTCGCACCCCTACACCTACGGGCTGCTCCAGTCGATCCCGTCGGCCACCGACGACGGCACCGGCGACCTCAAGGCCATCCGCGGCGCCCCTCCTAGCCTGCTCAACCTGCCCACCGGGTGTTCGTTCCACCCCCGGTGCGACTTCCAGCCTCTCGTCGGTGCGGCCTGCATCGAAACTCTGCCCGAGTGGCGGCCCACACCGGGTCTGACCAACCGTCAGCTGCGTTGTCACCTCGAAGACCCGGTGGCCACGCTCCAGAACGACGAGGGGGCCAAATGAGTGACCAGCCGCTGCTGAAGGTGACCGACCTGGTGCGTCACTTCCCGTTCAAGGAGGTGCAGGGGCTGCGCATGACGAAGTCGCTGGTCCAGGCGGTCGACGGGGTGAGCTTCACGCTCGACCACGGTCAGACCCTGGGCCTGGTCGGTGAGTCGGGCTGCGGCAAGTCGACCACCTCACGCCTGATCACGCGTCTCGATGAGCCCACGTCGGGATCCATCGAGTTCCAGGGCCGCGACATCAGCCATCTGAAGGAGTCTGACCTGCGCGAGATTCGCCGCGACGTGCAGATGATCTTCCAGGACCCTTACAGCTCGCTCAACCCCCGACACACCGTCGGTTCGATCCTCACCACCCCCTTGAAGGTGCACGGCCTGCACAAGGGCAAGGAACGGGCCCGGGTTCAGGAGCTGCTCGAGCTCGTCGGCCTCAACCCCGAGCACATCAACCGTTACCCCTCGGAGTTCTCGGGAGGACAGCGCCAGCGCATCGGGATCGCCCGGGCCCTGGCGGTCGAACCGAAGCTGATCATCGCCGACGAACCGGTGTCGGCGCTCGACGTCTCGATCCAGGCGCAGGTGATGAACCTGCTGGGTCGGCTTCGCGACGAGCTCGACCTCGCCTTCATCTTCGTGGCGCACGACCTCGGCGTCATTCGTCACTTCTGCGACCAGGTGGCGGTGATGTACCTCGGCAAGATCGTGGAGTACGGCGACAAGCGCAAGATCTACGACCTTCCCGAGCACCCCTACACCCAGGCCCTGCTCTCGGCGGCGCCCGACATCGCCGTCGCTCGCGGAGCGAAGCGGACCGAACGGATCCGTCTGGTGGGCGATGTTCCCAGCCCCATCAGCCCGCCGAGCGGATGCCGGTTCCGGACCCGCTGCTGGAAGGCGCAGGACATCTGCGCCGAGCAGGAGCCTCCGCTCATCCCGTCCACCTCCACCGACGAAGGGCGCGGCGGACGAGAGACAGGGCTGCACCTGCAGGCCTGCCACTTCCCCGAGGTCAAGAAGCTCGTCCCGGAGGTCGTCTCCGCCTGACCGCGGCGTCCCCTTCTCCGCCCTCGTCCCCACCACGTTCTCCGCAACACACCGAGAACCCGTCAACGCCCGGTAGGTACGCCACGGTGGCTTGACGGTTACTCGGTGTGTTGCGTTGGGCCTCGGCGACGAATGCCCTATCGGCGCGGTGTGCGGGCGTCAGGTGCAGGTGATTGACGACTCCGGGGAAATGGTGATGGGAATGCTGACGGGTCCCGTGCGCGCCTTCCGTTAGGCTGAGGACCTGCCGCGCGAGGGTCGCGCGCATGGTCTGTCGAGTTTTTGGAGGTGGTGAGCATGAGGTCTGGCTCACCGACGCCATTGACCAGCCGCCGGGTGGCCCGAGCTCTCCGGGGGCCAGTCGCGCCTGCCTGAGGCGCCTCGACTGCCCCCGCCCGCTCGCCCCGCAGACCACTGTCGACCCAAGGAACTGTCATGGAAACCGCAGAGATCAGACGACGTTGGCTCACCTTCTTCGAGGAGCGTGGGCACACGGTCGTACCTAGTGCACCGCTGCCGTTCGAAGACCCCAACCTGCTCTTCGTCAACGCGGGAATGGTGCCGTTCGTGCCGTATCTGGCCGGGCAGCAGACCCCGCCGTATCGTCGGGCGACGAGCGTGCAGAAGTGCGTGCGCACCCTCGACATCGAGGAGGTCGGCCACACCAGCCGGCACGGCACGTTCTTCCAGATGACCGGCAACTTCAGCTTTGGTGACTACTTCAAGCGCGGCGCCATCCAGTACGCGTGGGAACTGCTCACGACGGCGCAGCCCGAGGGGGGCTACGGGCTCGACCCGGAGAAGCTCTGGGCCACCGTCTACCACGACGACGACGAGGCCGCCGCACTGTGGCTGGAGCTGACCGATATCCCGCAAGAGCGCATCGTGCGCCGCGGCAAGGCCGACAACTACTGGCACATGGGCATTCCCGGCCCTGGCGGCCCGAGCAGCGAGATCTTCATCGACCGCGGCCCGGAGTACGGTCTCGACGGGGGCCCGGCTGTCGACGAGGACCGCTTCATGGAGATCTGGAACCTCGTGTTCATGCAGGAGGAGCTGAGCGCGGTTCGCTCGAAGGTCGATTTCGACGTGGCCGGCCCGCTGCCCGCCCGCAACGTCGACACCGGAATGGGGCTCGAGCGGGTGGCCAGCGTGCTGCAGGGCGTCGACAACCTCTACGAGATCGACGAGGTCTTTCCGGTGCTCGACGCCGCCGCCGAGATGGCGGGCAAGCACTACGGTGCCGTGCCCAGCCACGTCGCGGCGCAGAGCCACCCTGACGATGTGCGCCTGCGCGTCGTCGCCGACCACGTGCGCACCTCGCTGATGCTTATCGGTGACGGAGTCACACCCGGAAACGAGGGCCGGGGCTACGTGCTGCGGCGGATGCTGCGTCGGGCCGTGCGCGCGATGCGACTGCTCGGGGTCGACGAGCCGACGCTGCCGCACCTGCTGCCGGTGAGCATGGAACGGATGAGCCAGAGCTACCCGCAGCTGCGCTCTGACTTCGGCCGCATCAGCCAGGTGGCGTACGCCGAGGAGGAGGCGTTCCGGCGCACCCTCGCCAGCGGCACCACCCGTCTCGACTCCGCCGTCGCCAGCGTGAAGAGCTCGGGCGGGTTGCGGCTGTCGGGTGACGAGGCGTTCGCTCTTCACGACACCTACGGCTTCCCGATCGACCTGACCCTTGAGATGGCAGCCGAGCAGGGGGTCCAGGTCGACGAGCAGGGCTTTCGCACCCTGATGAACGAGCAGCGCGGACGAGCCAAGGCCGATGCCCGAGCCAAGAAGCACACCCACGACGACACGCATGTCTACCGGGCCGTGGCCGACCGGCTCGGTCGTGAGGTGGAGTTCACCGGCTACGACCAGGTGACGACCGAGGCGACGGTTCGTGGGCTGATCCACGATGGTGAGTCCGTCGACCGCGCCGCGGCCGGCGACGAGGTCGAGGTCGTGCTCGACCGTACGCCGCTCTACGCCGAGTCAGGCGGGCAGCAGCCCGACCACGGCCGTATCCGTCTCGCGAACGGCACGCTGCTGGAGGTGAGCAACGTGCAGCGCCCGATCACCGGTCTCGTGGTGCACCACGCCAGGGTGCTCGAGGGTGAGGTAGCGGTGGGCGAGGCCGCTGAGGCAGAGGTCGACGTCGTGCGTCGCCGCTCGATCTCGCGCGCTCACACCGCCACCCACATGGTGCACCAGGCATTGCGTGACGAGCTGGGCCCGACCGCCACCCAGGCCGGGTCGGAGAACTCACCCGGTCGTCTTCGATTCGACTTCAAGTCGTTGCAGTCGGTCTCGCTCGCCGCCATGGGTGAGATCGAGGCACGCATCAACGCCGTGCTGCTCGACGACCTTCCGGTCACGGCCGACGTGATGGGCATCGATGCCGCTCGCAAGCTCGGAGCGATGGCGCTTTTCGGCGAGAAGTACGGCGAACGGGTGCGGGTCGTCTCGATCGGCGAGTGGTCGCGTGAGTTCTGCATCGGTACCCATACGCCACGGGTGGGCCAGATCGGTGTCGTCAAGCTGCTCGGCGAGAGCTCGATCGGGTCGGGTGTACGCCGCGTCGAGGCGCTCGTCGGCACCGACGCGTACACCCACCTCGCCCGTGAGGCCGTGCTCGTGAACCAGCTGACCGCCACCCTGGGAGTTCCCCGAGACCAGCTGCCCGACCGGGTGGCCGGCCTCGTGGCACGACTGAAGGATGCCGAGAAGCAGATCGCAGCGGTCAAGGCGGCCCAGGTGCTCGGCGCAGCGTCAGGGCTCGTGGCGAGTGCTCGGGACCTCGGCGGGGTGACCTTCGTGAGCCACGACGCCGGAGCGGAAGTCGGCGCCGACGACCTGCGTGCGCTCGTACTCGACGTGCGCGGCCGGCTCGGCAACGACCGTCCGGTGCTGGTCTCGATGGCGTCGGCGTCAGGTGGGCGACCCCTCGTCATCGTGGCGACGAACCAGCGAGCCCGCGAGGCCGGCCTCAAGGCGGGCGCCTTCGTGCGATCGGCGGCGAAGAAGCTCGGCGGCGGCGGCGGCGGCAAGGACGACATCGCCCAGGGTGGCGGCACGGACGCGTCAGGGGTACCCGCTGCGTTGGGTGCGGTGGAGGATGAGCTGCGTTCGCGGCCCGCATGAGTGATGCCGTCGGCGGGCCCGAGACGTCCGTGCCAGCAGCGGGGCGCGCAGGCGTTCGAGCCGGCGTGCGTGTCGGCGTCGACGTCGGGAGCGTGCGCGTGGGGGTGGCGGCGTCCGACCCGTCGGCGGTGCTGGCGCACCCCGTGCGTACCCTGCCACGCGACCGTGAGGGCGGATCCGACCTCACGACGCTCGCCGCGCTGGTCGCGGATCTCGCGGCCGTCGAGGTCGTGGTCGGACTCCCGCGACTGATGTCGGGCGCGGAGGGCGAAGCGGCTCGGCTGGCGCGCGAGTATGCCGTGAATCTCGCCCAGCGGATCGAGCCGCTGCCGGTGCGGCTGGTCGATGAACGCTTGACGACTGTGGCCGCACATCGCAGACTACGCGACAGCGGCGTGCCCGGTCGGGGGCAGCGGGCCGTCGTCGACCAAGCTGCTGCAGTGCTCATTCTGCAGTCCGCCCTTGACGCCGAGGCGTCGACGGGGCGGGCCGTCGGCGAACTCGTCCCGGACAGGGGCAGACCTCGGAAGAAGGAACGGCACCGATGACCGACCACCTGGAGTCATCCATCTTCGGTGAGCACGACGAGCACCGCGATCTCGGTTCAGAGCACGACCACCTCCTCGGTGGTGGCGGGGCGGGCAGCACCGCCTCGGCGGGGGCCGCCGAGAGCGCAGAACGGCACGGCGGTCGTCGACCGTCGCGCCGCTCCCGTCGATCAGACCGGCCACGACGTTCCAAGCCGTCGATCTGGCGTCGCCTGGTCGTCATCGTCCTGGCCCTGGCCGTCGTCGGTGGTGGCGCCGCGGTGGCCTTCGTGGTGCTGCGACCGATGGTCGAGGGGCTGCTCGAGTCCAACGACTACCCCGGACCGGGCGAGGGCGAGGTGATGGTCACGGTGGCGGCCGGATCCGGAGGCTCGACCATCGCTGACCTGCTCGTCAAGGACGGGGTCGTCAAGACGAGCAAGGCGTTCAACGAGGCGGCCGCGGCCGACGACAAGGCGAGCGGCATCCAGCCCGGGGTGTACCGGCTCAAGGAGCAGATGAAGGCGAGCGAGGCGCTCGACATGCTGGTCGACCCTGCCAACCGGATCATCACTCGGGTCGTCATCCCGGAGGGTCTGTGGGCCAGCGAGATCTACGCCAAGCTCTCGCAGCAGACGGGCATCCCGGTTGCGAAGTACGTCGCGGCGGCCAAGAACGGGGCGGCCCTGGGTCTGCCGTCGTCGGCGAAGGGCAACGTCGAGGGCTACCTGTTCCCGGCCAGCTACGAGTTCAACCCCACGTCGAGCGCCACGGACCAGCTGGCGCAGATGGTGGCGCAGTCGACCAAGCGCCTCGCTGCCCTTGGCATCACCCCCGCCAAGATGGAGCGCGTTGTCATCCTGGCCAGCCTCGTCGAGGGGGAGGCCAAGACCCAGGCCGATCGCGGCAAGGTGGCCCGGGTCGTCGAGAACCGGTTGGCGCGCGACACCCCGCTCGGCTTCGACTCGACCGTCAACTACATCTTCAAGAAGCGGGGCGTGCCGACGCAGGCCATGCTCAACAGCAACAGCCCCTACAACACGCGCAAGGTCAAGGGCCTGCCGCCCGGCCCGATCGCCAACCCGGGCGAGAAGGCGATCAAGGCAGCGGCTGCTCCACCGCCCGGCGACTGGTTCTGGTTCACCACCGTCAACCTGTGCACGGGCGAGACGAAGTTCGCTGTGAGCGCCGCTGACAACGCCAAGAACGTAGCGCAGTTCAAGGCGTGGTTTAAGGCCACCGGCGGAAAGTGCTGACGCCCCACGCGTCAGCCAGATCGGCGCCCGACGACCGCGGGTCTCGCCGGTGCGCGGTCTGGGGCTCGCCGATCGGGCACTCGCTCTCGCCGGTGCTGCACCGGGCCGCCTACGCTGTGCTCGGCCTGGAGGGCTGGACCTACGAGCGCCGCGAGGTCGACGAACAGGGCTTCGAGGCCGCGCTGGCCGGTCTGGACGGTACGTGGCGCGGACTCTCGCTCACCATGCCGCTGAAGGAGGTCGGGCTGCGTAGGGCTGTCACCGTCAGTGACACGGCCCGGGCGACGGGTGGGGCCAACACGCTCGTGCGGCACGACGACGGCTGGCACGCGCACAACACGGACGTGTACGGCATCCGGGCTAGTCTCGCTGAGGCCCTGCCGCGCGGTGTCGAACCATGGTGCGCACTCGTCGTCGGATCCGGCGCGACCGCACGATCGGCGGTGGCGGCGCTGGCGGAGTCCGGTGTGCAGAAGGTGGCGTTCATGGTGCGCGGCGCCGTGCGCCCCGAGACCGTGGCCCAGGCCGAACGAACCGGGCTCATGGTCGCGGTCGTACCGTGGGGAACGTGGCCGCCGTGCGACATCGTGGTGAGCACGGTGCCCCCTTCGGCGGTTGCGGGTCTTGACGACTTCCCGTCCCCGCCCCAGACCGGCTCGGGGGCCGTGCTCGATGTCGTCTACGGTGCGGGCGAGACCGCCCTCGAACGGGTGGCGCAGGACCGGGGCTGGCGTCGTGCCCGAGGGGTCGACATGCTGCTGCACCAAGCCACCGAGCAGGTTCGACTCATGACGGGCCGCTCCGCCCCGGTCGAAGCCATGCGCGAAGCCCTGCGCGAGGCCCTGGGCGGCGAGCGTGGAGGCGCCCTGCCTGAGGAACTCGGCGAGGCGTCGCGGTCGTCGGCATCCGGTCAGGTCCCGCCGAAGACGCCCAAGACGCCGAAGACGTGACCTGGGTCGCGGCGCCGGCGACCCCCTGGTGGTTCGTGGCCGTCATCGTGCTCGTCGGTGCTGGGGTCGGGCGGGTGCTGACACCACGACTGGCCTCGGTCGGCTACCGGCTCGACGACGAGACCGGGTCGCTGCCGTTCCCGCCCTGGGGCGTGATGCCGGTGACGGCGTTGGCGTGGGGGGTGCTGGCCTGGCGGCTCGGCGCGCTCGGCGACTACACCGTGCTTCCGGCCCTGCTGACCTTCACCACGGTGGCGGTCGCCCTGGTGTGGATCGACGCCGACGTGCATCGGCTCCCGACCGGCCTGGTGCGTCCCGCGATCGTGCTCGTCGCTGCCCAGCTCGCGTTCTCGTCTGCCGTGACCGGTGACTGGGCCGCGCTGCTCCGGGCGGGGGTGTGCGCGGTCGTGCTGCTGCTCGTCTTTCTGGTTCTCGCACTGCTGGCCGGGGCCTTGGGCGGGGCGTTCGGACTTGGCGATGTGCAGCTGGCGGCGCTGCTCGGCCTGACCACGGGTTACCTCTCGGCGTGGGCTCCGCTCGTCACGACCTACGCCGCTTTCCTCCTCGGGGGAGCGTGGGCGCTCGGGCGCATCGTTCTTCGCCGAGCCGATCGGCGCAGCGCCATCGCGTTCGGGCCCTGGATGTTGCTCGGGGGCTACCTCTCGCTCCTGGTCGAGGTTCGCCCCTTCCCCTGACCGTGGCCTCGGCGGGGTGGGCCTTGGGGTCAGTGGGGCCAAGCAGGGAGTAGGTGGGCAGCCGGGCGGCGAGTCGGACGGGCGCTGGGTCACGTCGCCGCTCAGGTGGCCATGAGTGTCGCTCTGACAGCAGTCATGGCGACATGACGTGCGACCTGGCCCGCAGGGCGACGCCAGGAGACGCAGCGATGGCTACTACCGTCTGTTCTCGGCCGTGGTCCGAATCGCGCGGGGGGATGCTGGTGGGCGGCGGCCGAATCTCGGACATGGCCTGGGTGCGGTGGTCGCGATCGGCACTGTCTCGTGCACGGGGTGGACGCGGGCCGGGCGGCATCCCGGGCGCGTGGCAGGATCGAACCATGTTGCGTTGGTTGACCGCCGGTGAGTCGCACGGCCCCGCCCTGGTGGCGATGCTCGAAGGGCTCCCGGCCGGAGTCGAGCTCACATCCAAGCACCTGCGGGCCGCCCTCGCTCGGCGACGCCTGGGCTACGGCCGCGGAGCGCGGATGAAGTTCGAGCAGGACGAGGTGGAGTTTCTCGGCGGTCTGCGTCACGGGCTGACCCTCGGCTCGCCGCTCGCAATCCGCATCGGCAACAGCGAATGGCCCAAGTGGCAAACCGTCATGAGCCCGGAGCCGGTCAGCGTGGCCGACTTCGCGGCGTCCGACGACGTGGGCGCCGAGAAGGAGGTCGCGCGCAACAAGCCGCTGACCCGCCCTCGGCCGGGCCACGCCGACCTCGTGGGCATGCAGAAGTACGGCTACGACGACGCCCGCCCGGTGCTCGAACGGGCGTCGGCGCGCGAGACCGCGGCCCGGGTCGCGCTCGGCGAGGTCGCGGCCCGCTTCGTGGAGCAGGCCTACGGCATCCGCCTCGTCTCGCACACGGTCGCGATCGGCACCGCTACCGCGACACCGGGCGCCGAGCTGCCCACCCCCGACGACGTCGCGGCCCTCGACGCCAACCCGGTGCGTGCCTTCGACGAGGCCGGCGCCGCCGCCATGGTGGCCGAGGTCGACGCCGCCAAAAAGGAGGGCGACACGCTCGGCGGGGTGGTCGAGGTGCTCGCCTACGGCCTGCCGCCCGGCCTCGGCTCGCACGTGCACTGGGACCGCAAGCTCGACGCCCAGCTCGCGGCCGCCCTGATGAGCATCCAGGCCATCAAGGGGGTGGAGGTCGGTGACGGTTTCGAGACGGCCAGGCGCCGGGGGAGCCAGGCCCACGACGAGATGGACGTCGTCGACGGCACGATCACCCGACGCACCGGGCGAGCCGGAGGCACCGAGGGAGGGATGTCGACCGGCCAGGTGCTGCGCGTACGTGCCGCCATGAAACCGATCAGCACCGTGCCGCGGTCGCTCGCCACGGTCGATGTCGCGACGGGTGAGGCGGCGACCGCCATTCACCAGCGCTCCGACGTGTGTGCTGTTCCTGCCGCCGGGGTCGTGGCCGAGGCGATGGTGGCTCTCGTCGTGGCCCAGGCCTGCCTCGAGAAGTTCGGGGGCGATTCCGTGGTCGAGACCGCGCGCAACCACACGGCCTACTTGAACGGCATCCGGGAAGGACTGCGCACATGGTGACCGACGACTCACAGCGCACTGAGACCAGAGAGGGCGCCGAGCCCCATGCCACCGGCCCGGTTGCCGTCATCGTGGGCCCTCCCGGGGCCGGCAAGTCGACCGTGGCCGCGGCGCTCGCCGAGCGGCTCGGGGTGCCGGTGCACGACGTCGACACGGCCATCGAGGCCGCTGAGCAGCGGTCGATCTCCGACATCTTCGTCGACGACGGGGAGGCCGCCTTCCGCGCCCTCGAACGCGCAGAGGTGGTGCGGTCGCTTGCGCAGGAGGTCGGCGTCATCGCCCTTGGCGGGGGAGCGGTCATGCACGCCGACACCGAGGCCGACCTGGCGGGCCACGTCGTCGTCTTCCTCGACGTGGCGATCGCCGACGCAAGCAGACGCATCGGCTTCGACCGCTCACGCCCGTTGTTGTCGGTCAACCCGCGCGCCACCTGGACCAAGATGATGAACGCTCGCCGCCCGACGTACGAGCGGGTGGCCACGCACCGGGTCGACACCGCCGGCCGCACGCCCGAGCAGGTCGTCGACGAGATCGTCAGCCTGCTCGCGCCGGAGCCGGCGGCGTGAGTGATACCCCCGTGGCGAGCATCATCCGCGTCGGCGACGACTATGACGTGCTGATCGGCTCGGGCGTCATCGACCGGGTCGCCGACCAGCTCGGCGACAGTGTCGAGCGCGTGCTGGTGGTGCATCCGCCGACCCTCCCCGAGCTGACGGCCAAGGTCGCCGACGCGCTCTCGGCGCGGGGGTTCGACGTTCACCGTGCCCCGGTGCCCGACGCCGAGGGGGCCAAGACGGCTGAGGTGGCGGCCGGCCTCTGGTCGCGGCTCGGCCGGGCCGGCTTCACGCGCACGGATGCCGTCGTCGGCCTCGGCGGGGGCAGCGTGACCGACCTGGCCGGCTTCGTCGCCGCCTCGTGGCTGCGCGGCGTGCCGGTCGTGCAAGTGCCGACAACACTGCTCGGGATGGTCGACGCGGCGGTCGGTGGCAAGACCGGCATCAACACCGACGAGGGCAAGAACCTCGTCGGGGCCTTTCACCTGCCGCGCGCCGTGCTCTGCGACGTCGACGTGCTGGCGACGCTGCCCGAGGCTGACCTCGTCGCCGGGCTCGGCGAGATCATCAAGTGCGGCTTCATCGCCGACCCCGTCATCCTCGAGCTCGTCGAGGCAGACCCTGCGGCGGCTCGTCGTGCTGACAACCCCGCCCTGCGCGAGATGATCGAGCGGGCCGTGCACGTCAAGGCGCACGTCGTGGCCGCCGACCTGCGCGAGAGCTCGCTGCGCGAGATCCTCAACTACGGCCACACGTTCGGTCACGCCATCGAGCAGGTCGAGCACTACGCCTGGCGCCACGGCGAGGCGGTCAGTGTCGGGATGGTCTACGTCGCCGAGCTGGCGAGACTGACCGGTCACCTGGCCGGGGAGTCGGGCGCGGCGCTCGTCGCCCGGCACCGCTCGGCGCTCGAGGCCGTCGGCCTGCCCATCACCTACCGCGAAGACCGGTGGCCCGAGCTGCTCACCGCCATGCGCCGCGACAAGAAGACGCGCGGTTCGATGCTCCGCTTCGTGGTGCTCGCCGGGCTGGCCGAGCCGACCCGGCTGGAGGGCCCGAGCGACGACGATCTCCGCGCCGCTTACGACCTCGTGTCGGTACCCGCAGATCGTGCCACCCACGGTAGGGGCGAGAGCTGAACGGGCTGATGGACTCGTGAACCCTGTCGCGTCATGATGGAGGGAGAAGAGGGGGACCGCCCATGGCAACCGTCAGCGTGCGTTACATCGTCCACGACGTGGACGCCGCCATCACCTTCTACTGCGACCAGCTGGGTTTCACCGAGCAGATGCATCCGTCCCCCGCCTTCGCGATGGTGACGCGCGGCGATCTGCGCCTGGTGCTGAGCGCGCCAGGGGGTGGACCCGGTGGTGGTCAGGCGATGCCCGATGGTTCCATCCCCGAACCCGGTGGCTGGAACCGGTTCTCCGTCGAGGTCGACGATCTCGCCGTGATGGTCGCGAACCTTCAGGCGGCCGGAGCCCGGTTTCGGGGCGACATCGTGGACGGCGTCGGGGGCAGACAGATCCTCGTCGACGACCCGTCTGGCAACCCGGTCGAGCTGTTCGAGCCGACGCTGGATGAGGCCCGTCTCGACCTCGCCTGAGCGAGTGCCTCGACATTCGGTGCCCGCCCCGCCAGACCCGCTGGGCAGGGCCCGCCGATGAGGCTTCGCTCACTAGACTCGCGCGTATGACGGCGCCGACGGTTTTCGTGCTCTCCGGTCCGAACCTGGGCCGGTTGGGTACCCGCGAGCCGGAAGTCTACGGTTCCGACACGCTCGACGACGTGCACGAGGCGGTCGACCGAGAAGCGCACCACCTCGGCCTGGTCGCCGACTGCCGGCAGACCAACCACGAGGGTGAGCTGATCGACTGGCTCCACGAGGCGGTCGACGTGGGCGCCGACGTGGTGCTCAACCCCGGTGCCTTCACGCACTACTCGTACGCCGTGCGCGACGCGTGTGCGATCGTGACCACGAGCGGTCGCAGCCTGGTCGAGGTGCACCTGAGCAACCCGGCATCCCGCGAGGAGTTCCGGCACACCTCGGTCGTCGCCGGCGTCGCCACCGGCACGATCGCCGGGTTCGGGCTGCAGTCGTACCTGCTGGCCCTGCGCGCGCTCGTCTGACCCCGGTCGACCCTCTCAAGCCATCCCGGATCAGGGCCCTCGTCAGCCATCCAGCATCAAGCGGCAGATCAGTCGGTGCGCGGTGTCTGGCTGAGGGGAGCGGGCAGGGGCTGGCTGTGCACGATCGTCGTCTCTGACACCGCCCGGGTCAGCACCACGTAGAGACGACGCAGGCCGGTTCGCTCGTCGGGCTCCGCCGCCGCGATGGCCGCCGGTTCGACCACCACGGTGCGGTCGAACTCGAGCCCCTTGGCGACGGTGGCCGGTACGATCTCCACCTGGTGGTCGTCATCGTCGCCGGTCTCCCGAGGGTCGTGGTCGAGTCGGGTGTGACCGATGCCGGATGCCGTGAGCGCCGCGGACACCCCCCCGACCTGGGCGTCGGAGCAGATGACGCCCACCGAACCGGGACTCTCGGACGCACCCTGTACCGCCTCGACCACGGTCGCGAGCGCAGCAGCCGGGGACTCGGCGCGCACGATGTCGAGACGGCCGGGGTTGTCGCGCACCGACACGGGCGCCCCCAGATCGGGTGCCATGACCGGTAGCAACCGGGCGGCGAAGTCGATCACGGCGGCGGGCACCCGGAAGCCTCGGTCGAGCACCACGAGATCGTGCTCTGCCTTTCCGAGGTGCGACATCGCCGCCGCCCACGAGGTCGTCGACCATGGGGTGGTGCCCTGGGCGATGTCACCGAGCACGGTGAGCGAACCGGAGCCCGCTCGGCGCCCGACCGCGCGCAGCTGCATGGGGGAGAGGTCCTGGGCCTCGTCGAGCACGACGTGGCCGTGGCTGCGCAGACGAACCAGCAGATCGCTGGCCTCGTCGAGCAGGGCCAGGTCGGCAGCCGTCCACCGCGCCGCGCCCTTGGATCGAACCGGCTTGCGCCACAGCAGCATCCGTTGCTCGTCGTCGTTCAGGATGCCGTCGGCGGCGGCCGCGAGGCGCGCCGGGTCGGAGAGCAGGTTGTGCAGCACGGCGGTCGGGTCGAGCACCGGCCACAGGCTCTTGACGTAGGCGCGCACGGGCGCAGAGCGGGCGACGGCATCCTGCACGCGGTCGTCGGTGATCTCTCCGGCCTGCTCCATGGCGAGCAGTATGTGATGGGCGAGGCGTTGGGGCAGCAGGTCGCGCGCCGTGCCGTAGCGCACATCACGGCCACGCAGCTCATCCCGGATGCCGGCGACCTCGGATGCCGGGACGCGCCATCTGCGCACGCCGCGTGGCACGACCAGCGGCTCCTCCGGGCGACCGACCCGGTTCCACACGGCGCGCTCGAGCACCAACGCGAGCCTGGAGTCGCCCTTGAGCACCGCAACATCGGTGGGGTCGCTCGCCCGGACCGGGGCATGGTGGAGCAGGCTCTCGATCGTTGCGTGCTCGACTCGCACCTCACCGAGTGACGGCAGCACGGCCCCGATATGGTCGAGAAAGGCCCGGTTCGGCCCGATGACGAGAACGCCCGTGCGCTCGAGCCGGGAGCGGAAGGAGTAGAGCAGCCACGCGGCCCGATGTAGGCCCACCGCGGTCTTGCCGGTTCCGGGCGCGCCCTGCACGCAGACCGTGACACCGAGGTCGCTGCGTACGATCTCATCCTGCTCCGGCTGGATCGTCGACACGATGTCGCGCATCGGGCCCATGCGGGGTCGCTCGATCTCCGCGGCCAGCAGCGCGCTGCCCCCGCGCCCGGCGTCACCCGTCGGCGTCGAACCCGGCCGAGCGGCATCCGGCCGGCGGGTGAGTATCTCGTCCTCGAAGGCGGTGAGCCGGCCGCGGTCGACGCCGAACCGTCGACGGCGCACGACTCCCATGGGTTCGGTTGCCGAGGCGCGGTAGAACGCGGTCGACACCGGCGCCCGCCAGTCGACGACCACCGGGTCGCCGGCGTCGTCGGTGACGTGTCGCCGACCGATGTGGAAGCTCTCGCCGAGGTCGATGCCCTCGCAAAGGTCGATGCGTCCGAAGAAGAGGGTGGTGTGCGGGTCGTCTCGCAGAGAGGCGACCCGGCGGGCCAGCACCGCGCCGAGGGCCTCGGCCGACACGGCGTCGCTGGCCTTCGCGGCGTCGAGCGACTCAGCCAGTTCGCGCATCCGCCGCAGCTGCGCCCGGGCGCCGACGAGGTAGGCCTGCTCGCGTTCGAGCTCGCTCTGCCCTGCCCCCACCGGCATCCACCCCTCGTCGCCCACTGCGTGCTCACCGATACGCGGTACCGGCCAAAGGCGAGCAAGGGTACACCCGCCGGCGCTTGCGCACCGGCAGCGATTCATCGTTCGGGCCTCCGCGCGGATAGACTCGCCCGGCAACTTCCTTGAGACGAGACGACCGGGGCTCCGGCGCGTGCCCACGGCGCGCGTGAGGGCGGGCCTGCCGGCAGAAAGTGGTTTGTGGAATGGCTTCGACCAACGACCTGAAGAACGGCCTGGTGCTCAACCTCGAAGGACAGCTCTGGTCCGTCGTGGAGTTCCAGCACGTCAAGCCCGGTAAGGGCCCGGCGTTCGTGCGCACCAAGCTCAAGGCGGTGCTCTCGGGCAAGGTCGTCGACAAGACGTTCAACGCCGGAACCAAGGTCGAGACGGCGAACGTCGACAAGCGCACCATGGCCTACCTCTACAAGGACGGCGAAGACTTCGTCTTCATGGACACCGACACCTACGACCAGGTCACCGTGCCCGGCGTAACGGTGGGCGGGGCGGCCGACTACATGCTCGAGAACCAGAACGCGATCGTCGCCACCCACGACGGCGCCCCGCTCTACGTCGAGCTGCCCCCGTCGGTCGTGCTCGAGATCACCCACACCGAGCCGGGCCTGCAGGGTGACCGGTCGACCGGTGGCACCAAGCCGGCCACACTCGAGACCGGAGCGCAGATCAACGTGCCGCTGTTCCTCGAGCAGGGCACCCGGGTCAAGGTCGACACCCGCGACGGGTCGTACCTCGGCCGAGTCAACGACTGATCGGCACACCTCGTGGCTGCACGCACCAAAGCCCGCTCGCGGGCCCTCGACATCCTCTTCGAGGCCGACCAGCGAGGCGTCAACGCGCAGGCCCTGCTCGACGAGCGACTGGCCCAGAGGAATGTCGATGACGGCTCACTGGGCTCGCGGGCCGGCAACAACCCCTACACGGCAGAGCTGGTGCGGGGCGTGACCAGCCGGTGGGGTGAGATCGACGCCGCCCTCACCGACTACAGCCAGGGGTGGACGCTCGACCGGATGCCGGCCGTCGACCGGGCGATCCTGCGCCTGGGCGCGTGGGAGGTGCTGTGGAACGACGAGATCCCGGATGCCGTGGCGATCTCCGAAGCGGTCGGCCTGGCCACCGAGATGTCGACCGACGACTCGCCCGCGTTCGTCAACGGACTGCTCGGCCGACTGGCCGAGGTCAAGGCGACCATCGTCTGACGCGGCTAGCGGTCTCAGGATGTGGATCGGCATCCTCCGGCTGAGTGTGGGCTGGGTCACAGTACGGTCACGATGACTTTCCTGACGACACTCAGAGAGTCGTGGCGGGCACGCTCGGACCCTTCCATTCGCCGAGGAGAGTCCCATGGCAACTGTGCTCATCGGGGTAGACAACAGTGAGGCATCGACCCGAGCGGTCGAATTCGCACTGGAACGAGCCGACGCAGAAGATCTGCAGCTCGTCGTCGCCCACGTCATCAACTGGTCCCCGTTCTCGTTCAACACCAACACCGAGAACGAGGAGCGACCAGCGCGCCGGAAGGCTGAGATCGCGGCCGCTGACGAACAGGTCATCGCACCGATGGTCAGCCTCGTCGAGGCAGCCGGCCGCAAGGCCAGCACGCAGATTCGGCACGGCCACCCGTCAGAGACCCTCATCGACATCGCCGAGGAGGTCGGAGCCTCCCACATCGTGGTCGGACGCACCGGCGACTCGGGCCTGCGTGAGGCGATCTTCGGCAGCGTCGTGATGAAGCTCGTGCACGTCTCGCCCCTACCCGTGACGGTGGTTCCCTGATGGATGCCCTGGTCAACGCCTTCAGCAAGGTCTCCGAGATCCTGACCTCGATCGTCTTCTTCGCTCCCACGATCGGTGGGGTGCAGGTCCCCCTCATCGTCGTGTGGCTCGTCGTGGCCGGCACGTTCTTCACCGTGTGGCTCGGCTTCATGAACCTGCGTGGTTTCAAGCACGCCATCGACCTCGTCAAGGGCAAGTACTCCGACCCCGACGACGCCGGTGACGTGACCCACTTCCAGGCTCTGGCCACCGCCGTGTCGGGAACCGTGGGCTTGGGCAACATCGCCGGCGTAGCCATCGCCATCTCGTTGGGTGGCCCGGGAGCCACGCTCTGGATGATCCTGGCCGGCTTCGTCGGGATGAGCACCAAGATGGCCGAGTGCACGCTGGGCGTGCAGTTTCGTCGGGAGAGTCCCGACGGCACCATCTCGGGCGGGCCGATGTTCTACCTGCGCGACGCTCTGGCCCTGCAGGGCCGCGGCAAGCTCGGCCGGGTGTTGGCCGCCTGCTTCGCCGTCTGCATGATCGGCGGTTCGCTCGGTGGCGGGAACATGTTCCAGTCGAACCAGGCGACAGCCCAGATCATCGAGGTCACCGGCGGTGCCGACGGCACGTTGGGCAGCTTCGGCTGGCTGATCGGCGTCATCTTCGCGGTGCTCGTGGGAGCCGTCATCATCGGTGGCATCAAGAGCATTGCCAAGGTCACCGAGAAGGTCGTGCCCTTCATGGCGGCGGTCTACGTCACGGCCTGCCTCCTGGTGATCCTCGGCAACTTCAGCTCCATCCCGGCGGCGGCCGGCGACATCATCTCCGGGGCCTTCACGGGTCCGGGCATCGTCGGCGGCGCCGTCGGCGCTCTCCTGGTGGGCTTCCAGCGGGCCGCCTTCTCGAACGAGGCCGGCCTCGGCTCGGCCGCGGTGGCCCACTCCGCCGTACGTACCAAGGAACCGGCCACCGAAGGCTTCGTGGCCCTGCTCGAGCCGTTCATCGACACCATCGTCATCTGCACGATGACGGCGCTCACCATCGTGATCACCGGTGCCTGGGCCGACCCCGACGCCTCCGAGATCGGTGGCGTGAAGCTGACCTCACGGGCTTTCGAGAGCGTGCTTCCGTGGTTCCCGGTCGTGCTGGCCGTCGCCGTCGTGATGTTCGCCTTCTCGACGATGATCAGCTGGTCGTACTACGGCATGAAGGCCACGGCGTACCTCTTCGGTGAGGGCAAGAAGGTCGAGAACACCTTCAAGATCGTGTTCGTCATCTTCACGGTCATCGGAGCGGCCGCCGCCCTCGGGCCGGTGATCGACTTCTCCGACTCGATGATCTTCGCGATGGGCGTGTTCAACATCATCGGCCTCTACTTCCTGGCCAAGGTGATCCGTACGACCATCAGCTCGTACTACTCGCGCATCCAGAGCGGCGAGATCAAGGAGTTCGCCGACCGCTGAGCGGCTAGCCACGCGGCGCTTCGACGCCTCGTTGAAGGCCGCCCCCTGACCTTCGTCAGGGGGCGGCCTTGCGTCGGCGGTTGGGCGTACTGCGGCCCGCCGCGAAGTTTGCGTGGCGGAACCCTTGACGGGCGCATGTCCGGACATGGTCGACTTCGCCACCTCAACTGGGTGCCCGCCGAGGAGGGCGTTGGCTTCCAACCCGCCTACGACGAGGCGCACGCCGAGTCGCAGGAGTACTCGGCCGGCCTGGTCGAGCTGCTCGGCGTCGCGAAGGACTCCGCCACCTCGCCCTGAGGAACCCGGCGGGCCGGTCTCAGGGTGGTTAGAACCGGCCGTCAACTGCACCGCACCGCCGGTGGGCGGCGTGAGCCGTCGTCCGTGCCTCGCAACCTGACAGCAGTCAGGTTGCGAGGACCACGGAGTAGTTGCGTCCGCCGTACGCCATCACCGGCGCACCCGTCACAGCCATCCTGACGGGGCTGAGGTGCGTCGTGGTGCTGCCATCGCCCAACTGACCGAAGTCGTTCATCCCCCACCCCCAGAGTTCCCCAGCTCTGGTGCACACGAGCGTGTGATCGCGTCCGCAACCGATGGCACTCGCTGCCGGAACCCCGGCGACACGAACCGGCGCCGTGCGATCGAGCTTGGTGCCCGTTCCCGTCTGACCACGTCCGCTCTCACCCCAGGCCCAGACCGAGCCGTCGGCCAGGCGCGCGAGGCTGTGGTCCGCACCGGCGGCAACCTGCACGGCGCCGGTGAGGTTGCCACACCGGACTGGCCCCGAGCGGTTCACCTTGGTGCCGTCACCGAGGCTGCCGGACTTGTTGCGGCCCCACGCCCACACCGTGCCATCAGAACGGAGGGCCACGAAGTGGTCACGTCCGCCGGCGATGTCGACCACCTTCGTCAGACCTGCGACCTTGACCGGTACGAGGCTTGAGGCGAGGCCCCCGGTGCCCAGTTGTCCTTCGCTTCCCAGGCCCCACGCTCGCAGGCTTCCGTCGGTAAGCAACGCCAAGGTCATGTCACGGCCCGCCTTGACGATCACAACCTTCGACAGGCCCCCTACCGCAACCGGTGAGAGGCGGTTGGTCTTGCTGCCATCCCCGAGTTGACCGTTGACGTTCAGTCCCCAGGTACGTACCGTGCCGTCGGCGAGCACGGCAGCCGAGTGGTAGTGGCCGCACGCAACGGTTACGGCAACGGGCAGGCCCGGAACGAGGGTCAGCGTGCTGCGATCCACCCGGGTGCCCACTCCCACCTCACCTTTGGCGTTGTCACCCCACGCGAGGACTCGTCCGGAGGTGTCGAGAGCCAGGGCGTGCTCGCGGCCACCCGCGACCTCGACGAGCGGTGGTGATGGTGTGACCGATCCGAATGTCAGCCGACCACTGGAGCCTCCGGTTCCCAACTGGCCGTTGACGTTTGCGCCGCTGGTGCGAGCCGTCCCCACACTTGTGGCCCGTGGGGAGGTGTGCCCCCGACCTGCTGCTCGGGCGGGAGCCGAGGCGAGCAGCAGAACGGGGACGCTACCGGCCAGCCCGACCAGAGTGCGTCTGGAGATGCCGCCGACGCAAGGTCGGGGCTCGTGTCCATCGTGTCCTGACATCACAGCGTTCATCGGAACATCTCCCTCGTTCAGAACCCCAAGCAGGTGGTGCCATGACGACGCGAACCGCGCGATCTGGTGATTATGCGCTCACGGTGAAGCCCAGCTGATGGTTTCCACCAAACTCGTTCGGCATGGCCGTTCTCCGGCAACAGGCCGGCGTGGAAGACCGGGATGGCGCCCGTTACACTCAACCGGAACCGACATCCTTTAACCACCGTCCTGTGAGGCGGGGAAGGAGGTCTTGCGGCATGCCCTGCCCAGACCTGAACGAGCCAGAGACAACCTCGAAGACCGCCGGGGGCGCGCGCGACGTGCTGTCCGCCGACGACATCTCGCGGGCCCTGCGCCGCATCGGCCACGAGGTCATCGAACGCAACAAGGGGGCCCACGACCTGGTCGTGCTCGGCATCCCGACCCGGGGGGCGCCGCTCGGCCGACGTCTCGCCGCGGCCATCGGCGCGGTCGAAGGGATCGACGTGCCGGTCGGTGAGCTCGACATCACCTTGTATCGCGACGATCTGAGGCGCCATCCCATGCGCCCGGCGCATCGCTCACACATCCCCGCCGAAGGCATCGACGACAAGGTGGTCGTGCTCGTCGACGACGTGCTCTACTCCGGGCGCACCATCCGGGCCGCCCTCGACGCGCTGGCCGAGCTGGGCCGCCCTCGCGCGGTCCGCCTCGCGGTGCTCGTCGACCGCGGCCATCGGGAGCTGCCGATCCGCGCCGACCACGTCGGCAAGAATCTGCCCACCTCTCGCGACGAGCGGGTGCAGGTGCGGGTCGCCGAGGTCGACGGGGTCGACGTCGTGCGCATCAGTGGGGGAGAGCCGCGATGACCAAGCATCTGATCAGCTCGGCCGACCTCTCTCGCGATGAGACGATCGCCATCCTCGAGACGGCAGTGTCGATGCACGACCTGCAACGCCGCGAGGTCAAGAAGGTACCGACGCTGCGCGGCCGCACCGTGATCAACCTGTTCTTCGAGGACTCGACCCGCACGCGCAGCTCGTTCGAGATCGCCGGAAAGTGGATGTCGGCCGACACCATCAACCTCTCGGGCAAGGGCAGCTCGACGAGCAAGGGCGAAAGCCTGCGTGACACGGCCCGCACCATCGACGCGATGTCGGTCGACGCCCTCGTGATCCGGCACCAGGCGTCGGGCGCCTGCCACCAGGTGGCACAGTGGGTGCGCGCGAGTGTCATCAACGCCGGAGACGGGATGCACGAGCACCCGACCCAGGCTCTGCTCGACGCCTATACGCTGCGAACCCGCCTCGGTGACCTCGATGGGCGCCACGTCGTGCTCGTCGGTGACCTGACGCACTCGCGGGTCTTCCGAAGCAACGTGATCACCTTGAAGACGCTCGGTGCCCGCGTGACCGTCGTCGCCCCACCGACGTTGATGCCGAGCGGTATCGGCGCGTGGAGCGCCACCGAGGGGTTTGCCACCGGCTGGGACCTCGACTCCGTCATCGACGGCGACGACCCGGTCGACGCCATCATGATGCTCCGGGTGCAGCGCGAGCGGATGAGCGGCGGTTACTTCCCGACAGCGCGCGAGTACACCGTCGGCTACGGGCTGACGCGCGAACGGCTGGGTCGCCTCGTGGCCCGAAACCCCGAGGTGCTGGTGATGCACCCGGGGCCGATGAACCGGGGCCTGGAGATCGCAGCGGATGCGGCAGACGCGCCCCAGTCGGTCGTGCTCGACCAGGTTTCGGCCGGCGTCGCCGTGCGGATGGCGGTGCTCTACCACCTGCTGGCCGGGGACGAATCCGCCAGGGACGACGCCGAGAGGAGCGTGCACGCGTGAGCCGCCTGCTGGTGAAAGGGGCCCGACTGCTCGGTGCCGACGCGAGCGACCTGCTGGTGGAGGACGGCGTCATCCGCGGGGCCGGTTCGCTCGGCAGCGAGCGCGCCGACCTGACCATCGATGCTGACGGACTTGTCGCCCTCCCGGGGCTGGTCGACCTGCACGTGCACCTGCGTGAACCCGGGCGCGAGGACGCCGAGACGATCGCCACCGGGTCGGCGGCGGCCGCCGCGGGGGGGTTCACCGCCGTGTTCGCCATGGCGAACACCTCTCCGGTGACCGACACCGCAGAGTCGGCCGAGCGGGTGCTCGATCTCGGGCGAGCCTGCGGGCTGACCGACGTCGTGCCCGTGGGCGCGGTCACGAAAGCCCTCGAGGGGGCCGAGCTGGCCGAGCTGGGGCTGATGGCCCGCTCCCGGGCTCGGGTTCGGGTCTTCTCCGACGACGGTCACTGCGTGCACGACGGCCGCATCATGCGTCGGGCCCTCGAGTACATCCGCGCCTTCGACGGTGTCATCTCCCAGCACTCCCAGGACCCTCGGCTCGCCGACGCGTCGGCCTGCTGCCACGAGGGGGAGCTCTCGGGCCGGCTCGGACTGCCCGGATGGCCGGGAATCGCCGAGGAGTCGATCGTCGCCCGAGACGTGATGCTCGCCCGGCACACCGGCTCGCGGGTGCACGTCGCGCACGTGACGACCGCCGGCACGGTCGAGGTGATCCGCTGGGCCAAGGCTCAGGGCATCGACGTGACCGCCGAGGTCACCCCTCACCACCTCGCCCTCACCACCGACCTGCTCAGCGGCTACGACCCGGTGTACAAGGTCAACCCCCCGTTGCGGCCGGCCGAGGATGTCGACGCGCTGCGAGCGGCGCTCGCCGACGGCACGATTGACGCGGTCGCGACCGACCACGCACCCCACGCGCGCCACGACAAGGAGCACGCCTTCGTCGACGCGGCCTTCGGCATGCTCGGCCTCGAGACGGCGCTCGCCGTGGTCAGCGACCTGCTCGTGCGGCCGGGACTGGTCGGGTGGGCCGACGTCGCCCGAGTCATGTCGAGCGCCCCGGCACGCATCGGTCGCCTCCAGGGGCATGGGTTGCCGCTCCAGGTCGGCAACCCGGCGAACATCACCCTCATCGACCCCGATCGCGAGGTGACCGTCGATGCCACGACGAGCCGCAGCCTCAGCCGGAACAACCCGTGGCACGGACGAACCTTTCGGGGCGCGGTCGTGACGACGCTTCTCCGCGGCGCCGTCACTCACACCACTGATCGAGAGCTGACCACCCTGACCGAGAGCGAGAAGTGATGCTGAACGTGCCCAGCCAGCAACGAGACGGGGCCGTGCTCGTGCTCGAGGACGGTCGGCTGTTCCGGGGCTCCTCGTACGGCGCGGTCGGCGAGACGGTGGGCGAGGCCGTGTTCTCCACCGGGATGACCGGCTACCAGGAGACGCTCACCGACCCGAGCTACCACCGGCAGGTCATCGTGATGACCGCTCCGCATGTCGGCAACACCGGCGTCAACGTCGACGACGATGAGAGCAGCCGCATCTGGGTCGCCGGCTACGTCGTGCGCGACCCCGCCATCCGGCCCTCGAACTGGCGCTCCACCCGCGGTCTCGAGGACGAGCTGCGCGAGCAGCACGTGGTCGGTGTCTGCGAGATCGACACCCGGGCTCTGACCCGTCACCTGCGCGAACGCGGCTCGATGCGGGTCGGGCTGTTCAGCGGTGCCGCGGCCCAGCGGCCCGAGCACCAGCTGGTCGAGCAGGTGAGGAGCAGCCCCCAGATGACGGGGGCCGCCCTCGCTGCCGAGGTCAGCACCGACGAGCCCTACGTCGTGGCGGCCGAGGGTGAGAAGCGGTTCACGGTGGCCGCTCTCGACCTTGGCATCAAGGCCATGACCCCCCACCTGCTGGCCCGGCGCGGCATCGAGGTGCACGTGCTGCCCGCAGCGTCGACCATCGACGACGTGCTCGCGGTCGGCGACGCCGGGCCCCACGGCGTGTTCTTCTCCAACGGACCCGGCGACCCCGCCACGGCGGAGCCGCAGGTTGCCCTGCTGCGCGAGGTGCTCGACCGACGAATTCCGTTCTTCGGCATCTGCTTCGGCAACCAGCTGCTGGGCCGGGCCCTGGGGTTCGGCACGTACAAGCTGAAGTACGGTCACCGCGGTATCAACCAGCCCGTGATGGACCGCACGACGGGCAAGGTGGAGGTGACGGCCCACAACCACGGGTTCGCCGTCGACGCGCCGTTGGCCCGGCCGAGTGACACGCCCTACGGGCTGGCCCGGGTTTCGCATGTATGCCTCAACGACGATGTGGTCGAGGGTCTCGAATGCCTCGATGTACCAGCGTATTCGGTGCAGTACCACCCTGAGGCAGCTGCAGGCCCGCATGACGCTGCGTACCTGTTCGACCGGTTCGTGGAACTGATGGAGCGGCGAGGAGAGGGTGAGGACACGAGCGAGGAACGAGCGAGGCCCGGAGCCCCGACGAGCGCGACCGACGACGCTGTAGATCATTCTGTTGGAGGTTTTTCGTAATGCCGAAGCGCGACGACATCAAGAGTGTGCTCGTCATCGGGTCAGGGCCGATCGTCATCGGCCAGGCATGCGAGTTCGACTATTCGGGAACGCAGGCCTGCCGGGTGCTGCGGGAGGAGGGCATCCGGGTGGTGCTCGTCAACAGCAACCCGGCGACGATCATGACCGATCCCGAGTTCGCCGATGCCACCTACGTCGAGCCGATCACCCCCGAGTTCGTCGAGGCGATCATCGCGAAGGAGCGACCGGATGCCGTGCTCGCCACCCTGGGCGGCCAGACTGCCCTCAACTGCGCGATCTCGTTGTACGAGAACGGTGTTCTCGAGAAATACGGGTGCCCTCTGATCGGTGCGAACGTCGAGGCGATCCAGCTCGGCGAAGACCGGGAGGCGTTCAAGGGCGTCGTGGCGCGCTGTGGCGCCGAGTCAGCGCGGTCGCTCATCTGCCACTCGATGGACGAGCTGCTCGCGGCCGCTGACGAGCTGGGCTACCCCGTCGTCGTTCGCCCGTCGTTCACGATGGGCGGCCTGGGGTCGGGCTTCGCCTACGACGAGACCGACCTGCGCCGCATCGGCGGTCAGGGCCTGCAGTACTCCCCGACGACCGAGGTGCTGCTCGAGGAGTCGATCCTCGGCTGGAAGGAGTACGAGCTCGAGGTGATGCGCGACCACGCCGACAACGTCGTGATCGTCTGCTCGATCGAGAACCTCGACCCGATGGGCGTGCACACCGGCGACTCGATCACCGTCGCCCCGGCGCTCACGCTCACCGACCGCGAGTACCAGCGACTGCGTGACATCAGCATCGCCGTGATCCGCGAGGTGGGGGTCGAGACCGGCGGGTGCAACATTCAGTTCGCCGTCAACCCCGCCGACGGCCGCATCATCGTCATCGAGATGAACCCTCGCGTGTCACGTTCGAGCGCGCTGGCCTCGAAGGCGACCGGCTTCCCCATCGCCAAGATCGCCGCCAAGATGGCGATCGGCTACACGCTCGACGAGGTACCCAACGACATCACCCGGGAGACCCCGGCCAGCTTCGAGCCGACCCTCGACTACGTGGTCGTCAAGGTGCCACGGTTCGCTTTCGAGAAGTTCCCGGCCGCCGACACGACGCTCACGACCACGATGAAGTCGGTGGGTGAGGCGATGGCCATCGGACGCAACTTCACGGAGGGGCTGCAGAAGGCGCTGCGTTCGTTGGAGAGGGCAGGCGCGTCGTTCCACTGGGGCGGTCCGCTCAGCCGACCGGCCGCCCTGCGGGCGCTGGAGGAGGCCAAGGTTCCCACCGATGGCCGGATCGTGCTGGTGCAACAGGCCCTTCGGGGTGGTTGCACGGTTGAAGATGTTCACGAGGCGACGGGTATCGACCCGTGGTTCCTTGACCAGATAGCGCTCATCAACGAGGTGGCCGTGCTTCTGCGTGAGGCCGACGAGCTCTCGCCAGACCTGCTGCGACTCGCCAAGCGGCACGGCTTCAGCGACGCCCAGATCGCGTCGGTCCGCCGGATGTCGGAGGCTGTCGTGCGCGGGGTGCGCCACGCCCTCGGTGTGCGCCCGGTCTACAAGACGGTCGACACCTGCGCTGCCGAGTTCGCCGCCTCCACCCCGTACCACTACTCCTCCTACGACGAGGAGACGGAGGTGGCGCCGCGAGAGCGGCCGGCGGTGATCATCCTCGGCTCGGGGCCGAACCGCATTGGTCAGGGTGTCGAGTTCGACTACTCCTGCGTGCACGCCTCGTTCGCTCTGCGGGCCAAGGGCTTCGACACGGTGATGGTCAACTGCAACCCCGAGACGGTGTCGACCGACTACGACACGAGCAGCCGGCTCTACTTGGAGCCGCTGACGCTCGAGGACGTGCTGGAGGTCGTGCACGCCGAGACCGAGGCCGGGCCGGTTGCCGGGGTCATCGTGCAGCTCGGCGGGCAGACGCCTCTCGGGCTGGCGCGTGCCCTGGCCGACGAGGGTGTGCCGATGGTCGGCACCTCGCCGGAGGCCATCCACCTGGCCGAAGACCGTGGCGCCTTCGGGCAGGTGCTGGCGAGGGCGGGGCTGATCGCGCCGAAGCATGGCACCGCGTACAGCGCCGACGAGGCGCTCGGCGTCGCCCGCGAGATCGGCTACCCGGTGCTGGTACGGCCCTCGTACGTGCTCGGTGGGCGCGGGATGGTCATCGTCTACGACGACGACTCGCTGGTGACCTACGTGGAGAAGGCCACCGAGGCCTCGCCGGACCACCCGATCCTTGTCGACCGGTTTCTCGACGACGCCATCGAGATCGACGTCGACGCCCTCTTCGACGGCGACGACCTCTACATCGGCGGCATCATGGAGCACGTCGAGGAGGCCGGCATCCACTCGGGTGACAGCGCGTGCACCCTGCCGCCCGCGACGCTCGGCGACGGTGAGCTGGAGCGGGTACGCGTCGCAACACGAAAGCTCGCCGAGGGTATCGGCGTGCGCGGCCTGATGAACGTGCAGTTCGCCCTGGCCCAGGACATCCTTTACGTCATCGAGGCCAACCCGCGCGCCTCTCGCACCGTGCCGTTCGTCGCGAAGGCCACCGGAGTTCCGCTCGCCAGCGCGGCGGCCCGAGTCATGCTCGGCTCGACCGTGCAGCAGCTGCGCGACGAGGGGATGTTGCCACCGACGGGTGACGGTGGCTCGATGCCCGACCACGCGCCCATGTCGTGCAAGGAGGCGGTGCTGCCGTTCAAGCGGTTCCGCACCAAGGACGGCATCGCGGTCGACTCGCTGCTCGGGCCGGAGATGCGCTCGACGGGGGAGGTCATGGGCATCGACCAGGACTTCGGGTCGGCCTTCAGCAAGTCCCAGCAGGGGGTCGGCTCGACGTTGCCGCGCTCGGGTGCGATCTTTGTGTCGGTGGCCAACCGCGACAAGCGCGCCATGCTGTTCCCGGTCAAACGCCTCGTCGACCTCGGCTTCACCATCCTGGCCACGAGCGGTACGGCAGCGGTACTGCGGCGCAACGGCATCGAGGCGACCCTGGTGCGCAAGATCACTGAACGTTCGGGGGTGGTCGACCCGGGTGAACGCTCGATCGTCGACCTCATCCAGGACGGCACGGTGCAGATGGTGGTCAATACCCCCTCGGGGCAGGATGCGCGCCTGGACGGCTACGCGATCCGGGCCGCCACCACGAGCGCCGACAAGCCGATCGTGACCACGATCGCCACGCTGGCCGCTGCGGTGCTCGGTATCGAGGCGCAGCTCACCGAGCCGATCCGGGTCAAGTCGTTGCAGGACCACGCCTTCGACCTCGACCTCTACGGTCGTCGAAGCGAGGTGCCGCGGTGAGCGACCTCGTGACCCAGCCGGTCTCGCCGGGCCGTCGCGCCCGGGTCACCCACGAGCAGGCCGAGGTGATCGCGACCCGTCGGGTGGGGTCGTACCAGCACCTGACGCTCGTCGCGCCCGGCGTGGCCGAGCTGGCCCGACCGGGCCAGTTCATCGCCCTGGCGGTCGGGGGGGAGTCGAGCAGCACCCTGCTGCGCCGCTCGTTCTCCATCCACAAGGTGAGCCCCAGCGGCACCTACGGCGGCACCGTCGAGATCGTCGTCTCGGCGGTCGGGGCCGGCACACGGTGGATCGCCTCGCGGCGGTCCCACGACCTCATCGACGTCGTGGGGCCGCTGGGTCGGGCCTTCCCACTGCCGACGGAGCCGGTGGCGTGCGTGCTCGTCGGAGGCGGGTACGGCAGCGCACCGCTCTTCTGGTTGGCCGCCGAGCTGAGGGCGCGCGGGTGCCACGTCGAGATGGTGCTCGGAGCCGCCAGTGAGGACAAGCTCTTCGGGGTGACCCTCGCCCGCCGCAGCAGCGACGGTGTCTCCGTCACCACCGACGACGGCTCGGCCGGCCAGCAGGGCTGGGTCAGCGACGTGTTGCCCGAGGTCATCACGAGAGTGGCGGCCGGCGTCGTCTACGGCTGCGGGCCGATGGGGATGTTGCGCTCGATCACCGAGATCGCCACCGCGCACGGCGCGGCCGCCCAGGTCGCCGTCGAGGAGTCGATGGCGTGCGGCGTCGGCATCTGCATGACCTGCGTCATGCCCGTGGTCGGTGACGACGGCCTGACGCGCATGGTGCGCTCCTGTGTCGAGGGGCCGGTCTTCCGCGGTGACCGCGTTCGCTGGGACGCGTTCTCGGGGAGCGGTGCCCACGTTCCGCCGGATGCGGTGGGCGCACCTCGCACGGGAGGGCACTGATGGTCGAGATGTCCACCACCTTGTCAGGGCGGCGACTGGCCAACCCGCTCATGACGGCATCCGGGTGCGCGGCGAACGGCCAGGAGCTGCACCGCTTCTTCGACGTGGCGGGCCTCGGGGCCTTCGTCACGAAGTCGGTCATGGCCGACCCCCGGTCGGGGCGTGGCACGCCGCGCATGGCCGAGACACCGTCGGGCATGCTCAACTCCATCGGCCTTCAGGGTCCCGGCATCACGGCCTTCGTCGAGCACGACCTGCCGTGGCTTGCGTCGGTGGGGGCCACGGTGCTGCCCTCCATCGCCGGGAGCTCGAGCACCGAGTTCGCGCACGTCGCAGCCGCGTTGTACGCCGGCCGGGCCTTCGACTGCGTGGCCGGGGTCGAGGTGAACATCTCGTGCCCCAACGTCGCGAACCGCGGCCTTGTCTTCGCTTGCGACCCCTTGGCCTCGGCCAAGGTGGTTGCCCTCGTGCGCGAGCAGCTGCCCCGCGACGTGCCGATCTTCGCCAAGCTGAGCCCCGACGTCACCGACATCACCAGCATCGCCGCAGCCTGCGTCAAGGCGGGGGCTGACGGCCTGACGATGATCAACACCCTGTTGGGCATGGTGATCGACACCGAGCGGCTCCGCCCCCAGCTCGGCGGCGTGACCGGCGGGCTCTCCGGTCCCGGCATCCGGCCCGTGGCGGTGCGGGCCATCTGGCAGGTGCGGCGGGCGATGTTCGAGGGGCGTATCCCGACGGTGCCGATCATCGGGGTCGGCGGCGTGCGCACGGGCAACGACGCCCTCGAGCTCGTGGCGGCAGGGGCGAGCGCCGTGCAGGTCGGCACTGCCACCTTCAACGACCCGTCTGCCCCCATGCGAGTGCTTGCAGAGCTGACCGCGCTGCTCGAGGCCAAGGGATTCGCCTCGTTCACCGACGCGGTGGGTGTCGCGCACGGCCGCTGAGAGGGCAGCGGCCCGGAACCGAACGACACGCGGCACGGCCCCACGAGGAGGACGACGATGACGACAGGCTTCGGCGCACGGCTCGAACAGGCGATGGCGAGCAAGGGCCCGCTCTGTGTGGGCATCGACCCGCATCGGGCGCTCGTCGAGGCGTGGGGCCTGACCTACGACATTGCCGGCCTCGAACGGTTCGCGCTGACCTGCGTGGAGGCGTTCGTTGGCCGGGTGGCCGTCGTCAAGCCGCAGTCGGCGTTCTTCGAGGTGTTCGGCAGCCGCGGCCTCGCCGTGCTCGAACGGGTGCTCACCGAGCTGCGTGCGGGCGACACCCTGACCATCCTCGACGCCAAACGCGGCGATATCGGCTCGACCATGGCTGCCTACGCCGAGGCGTTGCTCGGGGCAGATGCCGTCGCGCCGGCTGACGCGGTCACCGTGAGCCCCTACCTCGGCTACGAGTCCCTCCGTCCGGCCATCGACGTCGCGGCCGAGACGGGGCGAGGGGTCTTCGTGCTGGCCCTCACCTCGAACCCGGAGGGTGCGGCGGTGCAGCATGCCGTGCGCGACGGACGTTCCGTGGCGGCCTCGATCGTGGAGGGCGCCACGGTCGACAACGCGCTCGCTCGTGAGCGAGGGCGGCTCGGCAGCGTCGGCCTCGTCGTCGGAGCCACTGTCGGAACGGCCGTCGCAGACCTCGGGCTCGATCTCGTCACCGCGGCCACCCCCGTGCTGGCGCCAGGTTTCGGAGCCCAGGGCGGCACCGTGGAGGCGCTCGAGCGCACCTTCGGGTCGGCCCGACCGCAGGTGCTCGCCTCCTCGAGCCGCGAGATCCTCCAGGCGGGCCCCAGCATCTCCGGGCTGGTCGACCGGGCCGAGCGGGTCGCGCATGGGCTGCGCAGCTGACCGTTCGACACCCCTGGGGCCTGGGAGGTGCCAGACGCCCAGCCTGTCGCGCGTTCGACACCCGCGGCGGCTGGGAGGTGCCAGACGGGCAACCGCCTGCTTTGCCGACCCTGCCGGCCCTGCCGGCCCTGCCGACCTTCCGCGCGCCGGGGGTGCCCGCGTTGCGGCACCGTCGCAGGGGTCGCTAGGTTCGGGCGGAACAGATCATGTCGGGACCGCGCCAGGCGATGCCCCGTGTCAGCAAGGAGACCCTGCACCGTGGCACTTCCACCGCTCACCCCTGAGCAACGCGCGGCAGCGTTGGCGAAGGCCGCCGCGGCTCGTCGGGAGCGGGCGGCGGTCAAGAACCGGCTCAAGTACTCCAGTGGTTCGCTCTCCGAGGTCATCGATGACGGCAAGGTTGACCCGGTCATCGGCAAGATGAAGGTCACCGAGCTGCTCGAGGCGATGCCCGGCGTGGGTCGGGTGCGGGCCCGGGCGATCATGGCCGAGGTCGGTATCGCGGAGTCGCGACGCGTCCGAGGGCTCGGCGCGAACCAGGCGGCGGCCCTGCTGCGCCGGTTCGAGAAGCCGTGAACCCGAACGGCGAACGGCAGCCGCAGCCCGAGGAAGTGGCCCGCCCCCGCCTCGGTCGCCTCGTCGTGCTGGCCGGCCCCACGGCCGTCGGCAAGGGCACCATGTCGGCCTACGTGCGCACGCACTTTCCCGGTGTCTGGTTCTCGGTGTCGATGACCACCCGCCGACCGCGCCCCGGAGAGGTCGACGGCGTGCACTACCACTTCGTCGACGACCAGGAGTTCGACCGGCTCGCCCTGGCGGGGGAGTTCCTCGAGCATGCCGTGGTGCACGGGGTGGCCAAGTACGGAACGCCCCGTGGCCCCGTCGAGCGGGCCATCCGCGAGGGCCGTGACGCTTTGCTCGAGATCGACCTGCAGGGCGCCCGCCAGGTGCGCGACTCGTGGCCCGACGCGCTGTTCGTGTTCCTCGCCCCACCCAGCTGGGAGGAGCTCGTGCGGCGACTGGTCGGTCGGGGTACCGAGGACGAGGTCGAGCGCGAGCGTCGCCTGACCACGGCCCGCACCGAGATGGCGGCCCGGAGCGAGTTCGACGAGGTCATCGTCAACGACGACGTTCGTCGGGCCAGCGAAGAACTCGTATCATTGATGAGGTCAGGCCCGGCCGCTCGCTGAGCCTGACCCCGAAGTGCGCTGCGGACTGGTTCCGCCGACGCCGTCCGTTGAAGCCCCGCAGACCCCGAACGAAACGAGATCACCGTGTCCGGTACCAAGGCCGCTCCCATCGGCATCACCAACCCGCCGATCGATGACCTCCTGACCGTGGCTGACTCCAAGTACGCGCTCGTCATCTACTCGGCCAAGCGCGCCCGTCAGATCAACGCCTACTACTCGCAGCTGCAGGAGGGTCTGCTCGACTACGTCGGCCCTCTCGTCGAGACCGAGGTGCACGAGAAGCCGCTGTCGATCGCCCTGCGCGAGATCAACCAGCGGTTGCTCACCTCCGTGCCGACCGAGGTCTGAGCCCCGCTTGGTGACCGGCTCCGCCGCGCCCCTGCGGGTCGTCCTCGGCGTCAGCGGTGGGATCGCCGCGTACAAGGCGTGCTCGCTCCTTCGGCTGTTCACCGAGGCCGGCCACGACGTGACCGTCGTGCCCACCGCGGCCGCCCTGGAGTTCGTCGGCGCCCCCACGTGGGCGGCCCTGTCGGGCAAGCCGGTCAGCACCGACGTCTGGACCTCGGTTCATGAGGTGCCGCACGTTCGTATCGGTCAGCATGCCGACCTGGTCGTGGTCGCTCCCGCTACCGCCGACATCGTGGCCAAGGCCGCCCACGGATTTGCCGGCGACCTGCTCACCAGCACTCTGCTGACCGCGCGCTGCCCCGTGGTGTTCGCCCCGGCGATGCACACCGAGATGTGGGAGCACCCGGCCACCCGCGCCAACATCGCCACCCTGCGTGAGCGAGGCGTCCACGTCGTCGAGCCCGCGCGCGGCCGCCTCACGGGGGCCGACACCGGCGCCGGACGGCTCCCCGAGCCGGCTGACCTCTACGCGGAATGCCTGACCGTGGTGGCCGGTTCGACCATCACGCAGACCACACCGACGGCGACCACGGCGGATGCGGGTGAGCGGGCGAATGACCGCGACCGCAGGCTCGAGGGGCGGCACTTCGTGGTGTCGGCCGGCGGAACTCGCGAGCCGCTCGACCCGGTGCGCTTCATCGGCAACCGGAGCTCTGGCAAGCAGGGCTACGCCATCGCCCGGTCGGCGCGGGACCGGGGAGCAGCCGTGACGCTCGTGGCGGCCAACGTCTCGCTGCCGACCCCTGACGGCGTGACGCTGGTCACGGTCGAGACCACCGAGCAGCTAAAGGCCGCCGTCGACGAGGCGGCGGCCGGGGCCGACGCGGTGGTCATGGCGGCGGCCCCCGCCGACTTCCGGCCGGCGAACGCGAGCGGGCACAAGATCAAGAAGAACCCCGACGAGCCCGCGGGTCTGCGCCTCGAGCTCGTCGAGAACCCCGACATCGTCAAGGGTCTCGTAGCGGCTCGGGCCCAGCACGGGTCCGGGCGCCCGGTCATCGTCAGCTTCGCGGCCGAGACGGGCGACGCCGCCGGCTCCGTGATGGACCATGCTCGAGCGAAGTTCGCGCGCAAGGGGAGCGACCTGCAGGTCGTCAACGAGGTCGGCGACGGGGTCACCTTCGGCCGTGACGACACGACCGTTCACCTCCTGCACCGCGGCGACGAGACCGCGGTCACCGTGGGCCCGGCGTCGAAGGACATCGTGGCCGACGCGGTCGTGGACGCCATCGAGCAACTGCTGAACTGACCGGTAAACTTGCCCGCCGAACCATTCATCTCTACCCATCGACCCGATTAGGGAGCCTCGTGCCTGCACGCCTGTTCACATCCGAGTCAGTCACCGAGGGCCATCCCGACAAGATCTGTGACCAGATCAGCGACTCGATTCTCGACGCACTGCTCCGGGCCGACCCGCACGCCCGGGTCGCCGTCGAGACGATGGTCACGACCGGCCTCGTCCACGTGGCCGGCGAGGTCTCGACCGTGGGATACGTCGAGATTCCCGCGCTGGTGCGCGAGACGATCCTCGATGTGGGCTACGACGGGTCTCAGAAGGGCTTCGACGGCCGCACCTGCGGTGTCTCCATCTCGATCGGGGCCCAGTCACCCGACATCGCCCAAGGGGTCGACACCGCCCACGAGAACCGACATGGCGGCATCGACCCCCTCGACAAGCAGGGCGCGGGCGACCAGGGCCTGATGTTCGGCTACGCCTGCACCGACACGGCCGAGCTGCTGCCGTTGCCGATCTACCTCGCTCATCGGCTGGCCGAGCGGCTCACGGCCGTGCGCAAGGGTGACGTGCTGCCTTACCTGCGCCCCGACGGCAAGACCCAGGTCACGATCGCCTACGACGGCGACCGGCCCGTGGCGCTCGATACCGTCGTGCTCTCCACCCAGCACGCGCCCGACGTCTCGCTCGAGCGGATGCTCGAACCCGACATCCGCGAGCACGTCATCGAGCCGGTGCTGCACGAGCTGGCCAGCAGCGGCACCGAGCTCGACACGCGCGACTTCCGCGCCTTGATCAACCCGACCGGCCGCTTCGAGATCGGTGGCCCGATGGGGGATGCCGGCCTCACCGGCCGCAAGATCATCGTCGACACCTACGGTGGCATGGCCCGTCACGGCGGCGGCGCCTTCTCGGGAAAGGACCCCAGCAAGGTCGATCGTTCGGCCGCGTACGCGATGCGCTGGGTGGCCAAGAACGTCGTAGCCGCAGGGCTCGCCAGCCGGTGCGAGGTCCAGGTCGCCTACGCGATCGGCAAGGCGCAGCCGGTCGGTCTCTACATCGAGACGTTCGGCACCGAGACCGAACCGGTCGACAAGATCCAGACGGCCATCACCACGGTGTTCGACCTACGACCCGGCGCGATCGTCGAGGCCCTCGACCTGCTGCGTCCCATCTACAAGCCGACCGCCGCCTACGGCCACTTCGGTCGCACCGAGGCGCCGGGTATCGAGAACGGCTTCACCTGGGAGCGCACCGACCGGGTCGAGGCGCTCCAGGCCGCCGTCGCCGGCTGAGGCTAGGTTCGCCTTCGTGGCGACCAACGAGCTGATCGGCCGACCGGCAGCGTCCAGTGCGGTTGCGGCCCCCGACCGTGAGTTGCCGGTCGCTGCCGTCGTTGTCGAGACCCCTCTCGCCCACCTCGACCGCGTGTTCGAGTACGCCGTTCCCGAAGAGCTGTCGGCGGATGCCGTCCCGGGCGCCCGCGTGCGGGTGCGCTTCGCCGGTCGCGACCTCGAAGGCTTCGTGCTGGAGCGGCGGGCGGGCCCAGAGCATGAAGGGCGGCTCTCGCCGTTGCGCCGGGTGGTCAGCCCTGAGCCGGTGCTCACGCCCGAGGTGCTGGCCCTCGCTCGGACGGTGGCCGACCGATACGCCGGCACGCTCAGCGACGTGCTCCGACTCGCGATACCGAAGCGGCACGCCACCGCCGAGCGCAACCTCGCTCTGTATCCCCCGGCGGCGCCCATCGTGAGGGCGCCAGTGGGGTCGTCAGCCTCGGCCAACCCGGCCTCGAGCCGCTCGGCGACATCGCACGCTCACGACGGTCACGACGCTGTCACCGGCGTCAGCGGTCCTGACGCGACTGGCGATGGGGACGCAAAGGTTGGCGACCGGGCCACCGACGCAGCGCCCGCAGCCGACCCTCCTGACGGGGCCGCCGGGGCCGACGGGGAGGGTTCGCGACGGTCGGACGACTCGGCATCCGCCCCCGGCCCGTGGGCCGACTACCCCGCTGGTCCGGCGTGGCTGCGTCGGGTCCGCGAGGGCGGGTCGCCCGCCGCCGCCTGGTCGACCCTGCCGACACGCCGTCGCGACGACGACTGGCCTCGGGCGTTCGCGGTGGCGGCGGCCACCGCCCTGGCCGGTGGCCGCGGGGCGCTGCTCGTGGTGCCCGACCACCGCGACGTCGCCCGCCTCGACCGCGAGCTCAGCGAGGTGCTCGGCGTCGGCCGGCACGTGCGCCTCACCGCCGACCAGGGGCCGCAGGCTCGCTACACGGCCTGGCTCAAGGTGCTGCGGGGGCATGTCCAGGTCGTCATCGGCACCCGGGCCGCGGCCTTCGCCCCCGTGCGCGACCTGGGTCTGGTCGCCTGGTGGGACGACGGCGACGACCTGCTCGCCGAGCCGCGCGCCCCTTACCACCAGACCGGAGTCGTGCTCGGTCTGCGCGCCGCCCAGACCGGCGCGGCGCTGCTGACCGGTGGGTTCGTGCGCAGCCTGCGCACGCAGGTAGAGGTGGAGGCGGGACGGCTCGTCGCCGTCTCGGCGGAGCCGGCGACGGTGCGCGCTGCCGCGCCTGTGGTCACCGTGGCCGGGGAGGGCCTCGACGAGGAGCGTGACGGCCCGGCAGCCCGAGCCCACCTGCCCTCGCGCGCCTGGCGCGTCGCCAAGGACGCCTTGGTTGACGGGCCGGTGCTCGTGCAGGTGCCGCGGCGCGGCTACCTGCCGTCGCTGTCGTGTGCGCAGTGCCGGGCCGCGGTGCGCTGTTCGCGGTGCGCCGGGCCGATGGCCCTCGGCTCGCGGGGGGCGCCCCCGTCGTGCCGTTGGTGTGGCACCGCCCTCGCGGCCCGTGGGTTCGAGTGCGCCCACTGCGGCGCGCGCCGGCTGCGTTCGGCGGTGACCGGCGCGCGGCGCACGGCGGAGGAGATCGGTCGGGCGTTCCCTGGGGTACCTGTGCACACGTCGGGGTCGGGAGAGGTGCTGGCGAATGTGGGCCCGGAGCCGGCCATCGTCATCGCCACGCCCGGGGCCGAGCCGGTCGCTGAAAGCGGGTACACGGCAGTACTCCTGCTCGACGCGTGGGCCAGCCTCGACCTCCCGGTTCTCGACGCGCCCGTCGAGTCGCTGCGTCGCTGGATGGCGGCCGCGGCCTTGGCCCGGCCCGGCCGGGCCGTGGTGCTCAGCGGGGTGCCCGAGGTCGTGGCCCTGCCCGCCGTGGAGGCGCTCGTGCGGTGGGACCCCGCGTGGCTGGCCGCGCGCGAGCTGTCCGAGCGTCGCGAGCTGGGCCTGCCCCCGGCGACCCTGTTCGCCCAGCTGACCGGCCCGCGCCGGGCCCTCGACGACGCACTGACGCACCTCGACCTGCCGAACGGGGCCGCGCTGCTCGGCCCCATGCAGGCCTCGACGAGCCAGCCGAGCCCACCGGGTCAGCCGAGCCCACCGGGTCAGCCCAGCCGGGGTCGACGCGCCGAGGCAGGCCCCCACTGGCACGCCCTCGTGCGCATCGACTCCGACCGCACCCTCGAGCTCACGCGCGCGTTGAGCTCGCTCCGGGCCTTCCGCTCGGCTCGAAAGGATGCGGAGGTCGTGACCGTTCGGGTCGACCCGCACGAGAGCTGGTGACCCACTTCGCCTCACTGCGGCGGTCGGCCGGGCTGCTGACGCTGCCCGGAGTCGGTGACGGACATGTCCACGCCGCCAGCGAGCCGCAGACGCGAGACCAGCAATCGCTGAGCGCTCCACGGCGCCAGCAGGCGCCGTGGCTCCTCTGGGGCTCCCGCGGCTCTGGGCGTCAGCCCCCGCCCGGGTCGGCGGCCGTGGTGCGCTCTGCGGCGACCGCTTCGCCGTCGAACAGGGACCGGATGCGGGCGCTGTGGTCGGGGCGAGCCAGCAGGGTCACCTGGTCACCCGCCTCGAGGTGCACTGCGCCCAGGCCGAGCAGCATCGTGTCTGCGCGCCGTACGGCGACGACGATCACGCCGTCTGGGACCACCTTCTCGTTCAGCCGGTGCCCGACGAGCCGTGATCGAGGGCCGACCTGCACGTCCATGAGCCCGGCGCTCGAGGCGACCCGGGCCAGGCGTCGCGCGTCGGAGCGCAGCGCCCGGTGGTAGGCGCGCACGATGTCGCTGAAGGCGACGATGCCGCAGACCTGGCGTGTGTCGTCCAGCACGGTCAGCCAGTGCATCGCTTCCGGTAAGGCATCGATGGCCTGGTCCAGGGTCGCAGTCCGCGTCGACGTCGGGGCGCTCGCATCGACCCGGCGTGCGATCGCCCCGTCGGGGTCCTTCTCGGCCGGTCCGAGCAGGTCGGAGCGCGACACGGTGCCGAGGAACCGGCCGTTGGCGTCGACCACCGGCGCCCCTGGGGTGCTCACCTCAGTCAGCCGGCGCACGGCGTGGGACAACGTGTCGTCTTCGCGCAGGACGAGCCGCGGCCGTGACATCGCGTCGCTCACCACGACCCGCCCGAGCAGCGGAAGGCCCTGCTTCAACCGTGCGCCCGCAGCCTCCTCACGGCTGGTCAGCTGGGACCGGTAGATGGTCTGGTCGAAATGGCGAACGATCAGGTAGGCGACCCCGACGGCCACCATGGCGGGCGCCAGGATCGTCAAGCTTCCGGTCATCTCCGCCACCATCAACATGATGGCCAGCGGGGCTCGCGCGATGCTGCCGAAGCACGCCATCATGCCGACGATCACGAACGGTGCCGGGCTGTGCGGGACGCCTGGAGCGAAGACCTCGAGCACCCGCCACACGGCCCCGCCCGCGAAGGCTCCGATCACCATGCCGGGCCCGAAGATGCCTCCGGACCCACCGGACCCGATGGACAAGGCGGTCGAGAGGATGCGGGCGAACGGCAACAGCAGGATGATCCACAACGGGATGCCGAGCAGCCCTTCTCGGCTCAGGGATATCTGAACCCAGCCATATCCGGTGCCGAGGACCTGAGGGATCGCCAACGCCATCAGGCCGACCATCAGGCCTCCGACGGCGGGCTTGACGATGGTCTTGCCGGGCAGACGCTTGACGAGGTCAGCGACACCGTAGAACGTCTTGCTGTAGGCGAGGCCCACGAGGCCGGCGACGATGCCGATCATCGCGAACCAGACCAGCTGCACCGGTTGGTTGAACTCGTAGCCCGCCGTGGCGTATCCGAACATGGGAGTGAACCCCTGGAACAACCCGAACACGGTGTACCCGACGATCGAGGTGAACAGGCCAGGGATCAGCGCCTCGACCTCGAAGTCGTCCTTGTAGACGATGTCGGCGGCGAGGACCGCGCCGCCGAGGGGCGCTCCGAAGATCGCGCCGATGCCCGAGCCGATGCCCACGGAGACGGCGATCCGGCCGTCTTCGGGGGACAGGTCGAGGGTGCGCGCCAGCAGGGAGCCGAATCCCGCCGAGATCTGCGCCGTCGGGCCCTCGCGGCCACCCGACCCACCGGAGCCGATGGTGAGTGCTGACGCGATCATCTTGACGATGACCGCGCGGCTGCGGATCATCCGTGGGTTGCGGTGGACGGCGTCGATCGCGGCGTCAGTGCCGTGGCCGGCGGCTTCGGGCGCGAGCAGGGTGACGAGCAGGCCTGAGAGCAGGCCCCCCAGCCCGACGACCAGTGGGATCGCCCACCAACGGGTGTAGTGCCCAGAGCCGAGAGTGCCACCCTCGGCCGCGGGCAAGGGCACCACGTAGCCGCCGAGATCCCTCAGCAGCAGGTTTCCTGCAGTCTCCAGGGCGATGTAGAACACCACGGCGCCGAGGCCCGCGATGATCCCGATTGCCGTGCCGAGCACCAGCCACTTCTTCAGGTAGCTGCTGCGACCCACCCAACGGCCGGCCCCGGCCCCGACCGACCGCAGCTGCACCCGGACGAGGGCCATCAGGCATCTCGCGCAGTTCTCGACAGGGACGGGTCTGGGACTGGGCGTCCTGAAGCCCGGGTGCGATCGCTGCCGAGCGCGGCCTGTACGAGCAGGCCGAGTGCGTGTGCGAGCTCGGTCTGCGCCTCGGCGGGCACCGCGGTCAGCAACGCATTGATCTCGCGGGTGCGTTTGGCGGTGCTTTCCTCGATCAGACGGCGTCCCCTGGGCTGCAGCCTCAGGGTGACCTGTCGGCGGTTCGTCCGGTCGGTCGTGCGCTTGATGAGGTGCTTGGCGACCAGCCGGTCGCACATTCGGGTCGCCGTGGACGGCACCACCGCGAGGGCGTCCGCCAAGTGCGCGACCGTCAGGGTCTCGTGCATGTCTATCAGCACGAGGGCCCGAAACTGCGGCATCGTGACCTCGGGCTCCAGATCGGCCAAGGCGCCGGCGGCGACCCCGACAAGAACCCGGCTGGCGGCCAGCACGGCGTCGACCACCTCGGCCTGACCGGCCAGCACACTGGCCACTTCATCGCCGCTCAGTTCGGCGGCGTTGAAGTCTGGAGACGTTGCGCCCTGCACTCTTTTGAGCATACTGCAACTATTGCCATATGCACGAAAGCCTCGAGCCGGCCCGGAACTTCCCACCGCGCCCCCGCACCAGCGCTGTTCGTGTCGGCCCCCGAGACAGGTCTGGACGTCCATCGCTCTGCACCACCTCGAGAGCGGCCCAAGCCAAAACCCGCTGAAGTGGCTGTGGGGTCAGGTGATGATCCCGACTGGTGTGGCGATGGGGTGGCTGGCCTGGGCCAACACCAGCTCGCGTCAGGCCCCCACCACGCGAGCGAGCCGAGTCATCGACGAGACATGGTTCACGATGACGTGAACCATGAGGTGGAAGTTGCGCGCCGAGGCCGTCCGATCTCGTTGTGGTGCTCCGGGTCGAAGCCGGCATCCGCGCCCTTGACGGGCGGAAGAAGGTGGCACGTGCACGCCGCCCGAGACCCCCCAACGGCGCGATGGCCGGCCGGTCGCTCCCGTGCCGTAGCGTCGAGGAATGAGCCCGGGCGATGCGACGACGGCCCACCGACTGGCCCTCGCGCTGGAGGCCGAGGTCGGTGCGCTGGTGCGGGCCACCGCGCACGAGCCGGCTGCGCGCCCGAGCGATGTCAGCGACGCGCTCGCGGCCGCCACCCGAACCCTGGCCCGGCTGACGGACGTGATGGGGGCCGGCCAGGCCCGGTCGGGCGATGACCGGAGCGTCGAACCGGTCGAGGTCACCGTGCCGGTGCTGGGGGTCGACGGGTGCCGCGGAGGCTGGGTCGGCGCGGTGCTCGAACCGGGCGCCCCTCGGCCTCGCATCGCCGTGGCCAAGGGCATCGGCGAGCTCGTCGAGACGGTCCGTTCCTCGCTCGGTGTCGTGGTGGTGGGCATCGACATCCCGATCGGCCTTCCCGACACCACGACGCGCCAGGCCGACGCACTGGCCCGGCAGGCACTGAGGGGAAAGGCGTCGTCGGTGTTCACGACTCTGACCCGAGCGGCGTACGCGGCGCCCGACCGCGCCGCGGCCGACGCCGTCAACCGGGCCCGGTGCGGGCAGGGGGTCGGTGCCCAGGCGTTCGCGCTGCGCGACAAGATCGTCGAGGTCGACGCGTGGGTGCGCTCCCGGCCCACGCTGACGGTCATCGAGGTGCATCCCGAGCTGTCGTTCGCCGCGATGAGCGGTTCCCCGATCAGGCCCAACAAGAAGACGGATGCCGGGCGCACGGCCCGACTCCAGGCGTTGCGCAGCGTCGGCATCGCCTCGCCCAGCATCCTGACGGGCTCCGGTTACGGCGCCGACGACGTGCTCGACGCCTGCGCGGTCGCGTGGACAGCCGCCCGGTACGCGAACGGTGCCGCGAGGTCACGGCCGCCGGCGCCGGAACACTTCTCGGACGGCATCCCCGCCGCGATCTGGGCCTGACGTCCGCCGGTCGCCGGCTCATCCTCCGACGCGCGCCGACGGCTGATCACTGTTCCGTCACCGGATGGCAGAGTGTCGCCATGACCGTTCGCGACCTCGACATCGTCCTCTACGGCGCCACCGGGTTCGTCGGAGCCCTGACCGCAGCACATCTTGCCGACCACGCCGAGCCGCACGTGCGGGTGGCGCTGGCCGGACGCTCGCACGCGAAGCTCGAAGCCCTGCGCGCCGACCTCGGCGGGGCGGCCGCCGGCTGGGAGCTGGTGACGGTCGAGGCGTCAGACTCGGTGGGGCTACGCAGGCTCGCGGCGCGCACCACCATGGTCGCCACGACGGTCGGCCCCTACGCCCGGTACGGCAAGGAGCTGGTGCGGGCCTGCGCCGAGGAGGGCACGCACTACGCCGACCTGACCGGCGAGGTGCTCTTCGTGCGGTGGTCGCTCGACGAGGTGGCGGCCCGAGCCGCCGAGACCGGTGCCCGCATCGTGCACGCGTGTGGCTTTGACTCCATCCCCTCCGACCTCGGTGTGCTGGTCACCGCCGAACGCGCCGCGAACGACGACGCCGGCACCCTGGGTGAGACGACCCTGACCGTGCGGTCGCTGCGCGGTGGCATCTCGGGCGGCACCATCGACTCGGGCCGCCAGCAGGCGATCATCGCCCGCGACGACGCCGTGGCGCGGCGCACCGTGAACGACCCGTACGGCCTCAGCCCGAGGCGGTCGGAGGAGCCGGTCTCGTCACGCCGCTCGGGCAGTGGGGTGCTGGCCACGCTCAAGCGGTGGGTGCCGGTCGACCGCGACACCGAGACGGGCCGCTGGACCGGGCCGTTCATCATGGCTGCGTTCAACACCCGGGTCGTCCGGCTGTCGAACACCCTGACCGACTGGTCGTACGGCCGCGACTTCCGCTATCGGGAGGTCACTGACTTCGGCTCCAGCCCGGTGTCGCCGCTGATGGCCGGTGGCATGGCGATCGGGATGGGGGCGACGGTCGCTGGGCTGGCCTACCGGCCCACCCGGGCGGTCCTCGACCGGGTGCTGCCCAAACCCGGAGACGGGCCTTCCGCGCAGCAGCGGGCTGCGGGTCGCTTCCGGCTCGAGATCCGCTCGACCACCACGACCGGCGCTCGCTACGTCACCAAGGTCGGCGCCGACTACGACCCGGGGTACAACGGCACGGCGGTCATGCTGGGGGAGGCCGCCCTCTGCCTCGCCCTCGACGGCGACCTGCTGCCCGACCGTGCCGGGGTGCTCACGCCGGCCACGGCCATGGGCGGCGTGCTCGTCGACCGCCTGCGGTCCCACGGCTTCGTCTTCGACATCCGAGAGGCCGTCGAGTTGTGAGGCGGTGGTGGTGAGACCGAGTCGCCGCGAGGCGATCTCGGCATCACCGCCAAAGAAGTGCTTGACAGTGGGATGCGGCACGCTCCATACTTCCAAACATGTCTTTGGAGGATGACGGCCGCCGAATGAACACCCTGCGCGCCACAGCGCACCCGCTGCGGCTGCAGATGCTGTCACTGCTCACCGGCGCCGAGCTCAGCGCGGCTGAGGTCGCGCGAGAGCTGGGCACGACGCAGGCCAACGCCAGCTACCACCTGAGGTTTCTGCTGGATGCCGGCCTGCTCGTCATCGCGGGGGAGCAGAACGTCCGCGGCGGCAGGGCCAAGAAGTACCGGCATCCGTGGGACGCCGAACTGGCCACCGGCAAAACCGACGACACCGGCACGCCGGACAGCGGCGCGTCCGACGCCGACCAGGACGCCTACGTTCGTGCGTTCGCCGACATGATCCCGCGTCGGTTCCGGCAACGGAGCAACGAGTCGCAGACCCTGCTCACCGACGCCGAGCTGTGGGTGACGCCGGAGACCTGGGCGGAGGTGCGCGAGCTGCTGTTCCGCGCGAGTCGGATCGTTCACGAACAGGCCAAGCCTCCTCGCACCGAGGGGACCGTGCGCACGAACGTGTCGGTGGCCGCCTTCTCGATGACGACGAAGGAGCAGCGCGAGCGATGAGACTACGAGAGTCGTTGGGGGCGCTGGGCGACCGGCGCTTCGCCTGGTACTTCACGGCCCGAACGGTCTCGACCGCGGGCTCGGTGATGGTTCCCGTGGCGCTGGCCTTCGCGGTGCTGCACGTCGACTCGTCCGCGGGCGCTCTCGCCCAGGTGCTCGGGGTGCGCACCCTCGCCCTGGTGGTCTTCCTGCTCGTCGGTGGTGTCGTGGCCGACCGGTTCTCACGCATCGTCGTGCTCCAGGTGTCGCACGTGCTGACCGGCCTGAGTCAGGCGGTGGCGGCGACGCTCATCATCAGCGGACACGCGACCTTGACCCAGCTGACCGTCATCGAGGGCATCAACGGAGCCGTGTCGGCCTTCACGATGCCGGCCATGATGGGCATCGTCCCCCTGGTCGTCGAGCGGAGGCGGCTGCAGGAGGCCAACGCGCTGCTGTCCTTCAGTCGTAGCGGGCTGGGAATCGTGGGGCCCGCCGTCGCCGGACTGCTCGTGGTGGGGGTCGGACCCGGCTGGGCCCTCGCTGCTGACGCCGTGACCTATGCCGTCGCCATCATCGCTCTCGCGCAGGTGCGCCTACCCAGCCGGGCCGAGGAGGCGCGCGGGCGCCGGCCCTCCATGCTGAGCGAGCTGCGAGAGGGGTGGGGCGAGTTCGTCTCTCGGCAGTGGCTGTGGGTGATCGTCGTGGCCTTCGGCATCACCAACGCGATCCACGTCGGGGTGATCGGGGTGATCGGGCCGCTCGTGGCCAAGACGACCCCGGCCATCGGAGAGGCCGGCTGGGGCCTCATCCTCAGCGCTGAGGCCCTCGGCACGGTGCTGATGACCCTGGTGATGCTGCAACTGCGCTTCCGCCATCCGCTGCGGGCCGGGATGATCGCCGCCTCCCTGATCTGCGTGCCCATGGCCGTGCTCGGTCTCGCGCCCGCCATGATCCCGGTCGCGATCGGCTTCTTCGTCGCCGGGGCCGCCGTCGAGATCTTCGGCGTCGGCTGGAGCACGGCGCTGCAGGAGCACGTTCCGATCGAGGTCCTGTCCCGGGTCTCGAGCTATGACGCGTTGGGCTCGTTCGTGGCCATGCCGATCGGCACGTTCCTCTACGGCTGGCTGGCCACCTCGATCGACCTGACCGACCTGCTCGTGATCAGCGCCGTGGTCTACGTCGTCATTGCCCTCAGCGCCCTGCTGTCCCCCTCGGTCCGCAACCTGGGGCGGGTCGTCGACGAACCCGACGAGCCCGAGAGCTCAGACCCCATCGAGGCGTCGCTCGATCGAGCGTGAGCAGTCGTGCGCCGCAACTAGGATGAGCGTGGCGATCTGCCCCACCGCTCCAGCGCAAGGACCAACACCTCCGTGTCGATCAAGGACATCCGCCTCTTCGGTGACCCCGTGCTGCGCACCACCGCGCTCGAGGTCGTCGACTTCGACAAGGAGCTGCGGGTGCTCGTCAAGGACCTTCAGGACACCATGACGGCGGCGCCCGGCTCGGGCCTGGCCGCACCCCAGATCGGCGTGGGCCTGCGGGTGTTCACCTATGCCGTCGACGACGTCGTCGGTCACCTGGTCAACCCCGTTCTCGAGCTCTCGGAAGAGGAACAGTGCGGCCCCGAAGGGTGCCTGAGCATCCCGGGTCTGGCCTACGACACCCGGCGCGCGCTCACCGTCGTCGCCCGGGGCCAGAACATGTGGGGCGAGCCGGTGCTGCTCGAGGGCAGTGACGTGCTGGCTCGCTGCGTGCAGCACGAGACCGACCACCTCGACGGCATCCTCTTCGTCGACCGGCTCGACACCGAAGCACGCAAGGCGGCGATGCGGGCCATCCGGGAGGCCGACTGGTTCGGTGAGAGCCGCCCCGACGTGCGCCTCAGCCCGCACGCCACGTTCGGCCGGGCGACCTGAGGTGAGAGTTGTCTTCGCGGGAACGCCGGATGCCGCCGTGCCGAGTCTCGAGGCCGTCGCCGACTCCCGCCACGAGGTGGTCGGTGTCATCACCCGACCCGACGCGCGCGCCGGGAGAGGCCGACGTACGCTCCCGTCGCCGGTGCGGCAGCGCGCGGACGAGCTTGGCGTTCCGGTGATGACGCCGACGACGATCCGCGACGAGGCGTTCCTCTCCGCGCTGCGTGACCTCGCGCCCGACGCCTGCCCCGTCGTCGCCTACGGCAACCTCATCCCGCCCGCGGCCCTCGACCTGCCCGTGCACGGCTGGGTCAACCTGCACTTCTCCCTGCTTCCCGCCTGGCGGGGTGCGGCGCCGGTTCAGCATGCCCTCATGGCCGGTGACGAGGTCACCGGCGCCACCACCTTCCGCATCGAGCGCGGGCTCGACACGGGGCCCGTGTTCGGGATGATGACCGAGACGATCCGCCCCACCGACACGGCGGGTGACCTGCTGTCCCGATTGTCGGAGGCCGGCGCCGGCCTGCTCGTCGCGACCCTCGACGGCATCGAGACGGGAGATCTGGTGGCCGAACCGCAAGCGGCAGAAGGGGTTTCGTTGGCACCGAAACTGGAGGTCGAAGATGCTCGGGTGGCGTGGTCACAAAGCGCCATGACGGTCGACCGACGGGTGCGTGGTTGCATCCCGGCCCCCGGAGCCTGGACGACCTTCCGGGGCGAGCGCCTCAAGATCGGGCCCGTCTCGCTCGGCGCGCCCGAGGGGCTGACCGGTCACGACACGGTGGCGCCTGGGGCACTGCTCGTGACCAAGCGCGACGTCGTCGTGGGCACGGGCACCGGCCCCGTGCGACTCGGCGAGGTGCAACCACACGGCAAGAAGACGATGCCGGCATCCGACTGGGCGCGAGGGGCCCGCATCGAAAACGGCGAGCGGGTGGGGGAGTGAGCGACGAAGAGCGCCCGGGCCGGCCGGGCGCACGCCGAGGGGAGCGTCAGCGACCACCCGCTCGGGAGCGGTCGGCGCGGCACCGCTCCGACCAGCGCCCGGCAGAGCGGTCGCGCCGCACCGACCCCGCCCGGCTGGCCGCCTACACGGTCATGCGCGAGGTGGCCGGGGGCGCCTACGCCAACCTGGTTCTGCCGAAGCTGCTGCGCGAGAAAAACATCCGTGGCCGCGACGCCGCCTTCGCCACCGAGCTGGCCTATGGGTCCCTGCGCATGTCCGGCCTCTACGACGAGATTGTTGCGTCAGCCGCGAAGCGACCCGTCGACAAGATCGACGCCAACGTGCTCGACACGCTGCGGCTCGGGGCGCACCAGCTGCTGTCGATGAGGGTGCCGACCCACGCCGCCGTCGACGAGACGGTCGCCCTGGCCCGACAGGTCAACGGAGCAGGCGCCGCAGGTTTCGTCAACGCCGTGATGCGGCGAGTCAGTGAGCGGCCGCTCGGGGAATGGCGGGAGCGGGTGACCGCTGATGTGACCGACCCAATGCACGTGCTCGCCACCCGTACGTCGCACCCGTTGTGGATCGTCAGGGCTATGCGCGGGGCCCTCATCGGTCACGGCCTGGTCCGCCCCGAGAACGTCGAACCGGCCTTGGTGTCACTGCTCGAAGCCGACAACACCGCGGCCCGAGTGTCGTTGGTGGCTCGGCCGGGCCTGGTCACCGTCGACGAGCTGGTCGCCTCGGGTGCCGCGCGGTCGACGACGAGCCCGGTCGGAGCCCTCGTCGCGCACGGCGACCCGGGCGACTTCGGCGCCGTTCGTGACGGCCGCGCTGCGGTGCAGGACGAGGGGTCTCAGCTGCTCACACTGGCCCTCACCGCGGCCGGGGTCGAGGGGGCGGCGGCTGCCGAGGAGCGCTGGCTCGACCTCTGCGCCGGCCCCGGCGGCAAAGCGGGTCTGCTCGCCGCGATCGCGGTGGGTCGAGGAATTCCGTTCGTGGCCAACGAGGTCAGTGAGCACCGGGCCGAGCTGGTGCAGCAGACGCTCGGAGCGGCCCGGGCTCGGGCCCGAGAGGTCGGCGGGTCGATCGAGGTCACCCGACGAGATGGGCGCACCGTCGGCGATGCAGAGCCCGGCGTCTACAGCCGGGTGCTCATCGACGCCCCCTGTACCGGCCTGGGGGCACTGCGGCGCCGACCAGAGGCGCGCTGGCGTCGGCAGCCCTCCGACGTCGCAGCGCTGGCGACGCTGCAGCGCGAGCTGCTGGCCTCAGGCATCGAGGCCACGGCCACTGGTGGGCTCATCGGCTACGCGACGTGCAGCCCGCACCTCAACGAGACCCGGTTCGTGGTCGGCGACGTCGTCAAGAAGCGTGATGACGTCGAGATCGTCGATGCCCGAGGGTGGTTCGTCGATGCGCTCGGCGATCAGGTTGCCTCGCTGGGCGACGGGCCGTTCGTTCAGCTGTGGCCGCACGTGCACGTCACCGACGCGATGTTCTTCGCCCTGCTCCGAAAGCGGTGATACCGATGGGCGCCTGCGGGGTCAGTCGGCCCGTAGACGTTCGTCGAAGAAGTCGAGCACCCGGTCGACGGCCGACTGCTGGCGCTGAGCGGTCAGGGTCGAGTGGCCCTTGCCCTCGAGGTCGACACGGATGAAGCCTTCGCCGAGCTCGGCGTCGAGCGTGTCGAAGCGGGTACCGGTCGCGGAGTCGCTGCGGTACTGGAGCCCCAGCACGGAGCAGCCACCGGCCACCCGCCGACGCACGACGTCGAGGTCGGCGGGGCTGAGGCCGAGGTCGGCCTTGCGCCGCGAGCCGATGGCGAAGGGCAGCGAAGGCTGCGCCACGACCGGGGCGGCCACCGAGTCGTCGACCATCATCGCCAGGGCGAAGCCACCGGTGAAGCACATGCCGAGGGCACCCACGCCCGGGCCGCCGAGCTCGGCGTGCAGCTCGCGCGCCAGGGACCGCAGCCAGTCGGCCACGGGCGAGGTGCGACCGGCGGCCAGCTTGGTGAACTCCCGGTTGACGCACACCTGCCCCATCGAGCGCATCATCTCGCTACCCGAGGCCGGCGCGCCGGGTCGGCCGAACAGGTGCGGCATCACGACGGTGAATCCGCGATCGACGACGGCGTTCGCGAACGCCACGACGTCGGGGGTGATGCCGGGGATCTCGTGGATCACCACCACGCCGGGCCCGGAGCCTCTGCGGTAGGTGGGGTGCGTGTGCCCTACGGCGGTGTGGCTGCCGCGGGCCCAGCCGCTGAGGGTGCTCGTGTCGGTCATGGTGTCATCGTGCACCACCCGGTTCCCTGGCCGCATGGACCCGGCGAACTAGGCTGTCGACGTGCAGATCTCACCCAGCATCCTCAGCGCCGACTTCGCCAACCTCGAGGCAGAGCTGAAGCGGATCAGCGACGCCGACTGGGCCCACGTCGACGTCATGGACGGTCACTTCGTGCCGAACCTGACCATCGGGCTCCCGGTCGTCGAGGCCCTCGTCAAGGTCAGCCCCATCCCGCTCGACGCGCACCTGATGATCGATGACCCCGATCGGTGGGCGCCGGGCTATGCCGAAGCCGGATGCCGGTCCGTGACGTTCCACATCGAGGCCGCCGCCGACCCCCGTCGGCTCGCCCGAGAGCTGCGAGCAGCCGGTTCCCGGGCCGCCATGGCCCTGAAGCCGGGCACGGCGTTCGCGCCGTACGAGGAGCTGCTGCCCGACCTCGACATGGTGCTTGTCATGACCGTGGAGCCCGGGTTCGGAGGCCAGTCGTTCATGGAAGACCAGCTGGGCAAGGTGCGCCAGGTTCACGAGGCTGTCGTCCGCCACGGAGGGGAGATCTGGGTGCAGGTCGACGGGGGGGTGAGCGCCGAGACCATCGAGCGGTGCGCCGACGCCGGGGCCGACGTGTTCGTGGCCGGCTCGGCCGTCTACGGCGCCGACGACGCGGCATCCGCCATCGACGAGCTGCGCCGGCTGGCCGACCGTCACCAGCATCCCTGACTCCCGTGATCCTCACCCGCCCCACCGCCCCCGTTTGCGCGTCGCGCCGCGCGTCGCGCGGTTGGTGTCGTGATTTCGACTCCGTTTGCGCGTCGCGCCGCGCGTCGCGCGGTTGGTGTCATGAGATCGACTCCGTTTGCGCGTCGCGCCGCGCGTCGCGCGGTTGGTGTCGCGTTTCAGGGTCGGGTGGCGATCATCACTCGGCCGGGTGGTGCGCGGGTCGCACGGTCGGGTGCATACTGGCAGCACGTGCTCCGGGGTCGGTGTAATTCCGAGCCGGCGGTTACAGTCCGCGACCCGGCCGCAGCCAGCGGCCGGTTGATCTGGTGAAACTCCAGAACCGACGGTGAAAGTCCGGATGGGAGGCAGCACGAGGCAGGCCATCAGTGGTCGGCCAAGACAATGGTTCAGTGGTGGTTTCGGGTCCTCTTTGTGGTGACCGACCCCCGCTGGCCAGGTCGTAAGGATCCCCGGAGGACGTCCGATCATCGCGACGACCCAGGGACGAACACGACATGGACATCCTCAGGTGGCTCTACGAGGCCAGCATCCCCATCGGTGGCTACGAACTGCATTGGCTCGAGCTGATCGGGGTGCTCTTCGGGCTCGCCTCGGCGATCGGCGGTCTCGTGCGCCGGGTCTGGGCCTGGCCGGTCGGCATCGTCGGCAACGTGCTGCTCTTCTTCGTCTACATCACCGTCACGTTCGACGCTGCTGACGGGCGAGCCCCCCTTTTCGGCCAGTCGGGCCGTCAGATCTTCTTCATCATCACCAGTGTCTACGGTTGGTGGCGCTGGAACCAGGTCAAGAGGCTCGACGACCGCCCCGCCGACGCTCCCGCGATCGTGCCGCGGTGGGCCACGGCCCGCGAACGGGTCATGATGGGCGTCACCATGCTGGTGGGCCTGCTCGTCGTGCAACAGGTGTTCAGCATCATCGGAGCCGGCTGGCCCGCCCCGCGCTGGTACTTCTGGTGTGACGCGTGGATCTTCGTCGGCTCGATGATCGCCACCTACGCCATGGCCCGGGGCTGGAACGAGTTCTGGCTGGTCTGGATCGCCGTCGACCTGGTGGGCGTGCCGCTGCTCATCCACTCCGGCTACATCCCGACGGCCGTGCTCTACGGGGTCTACTCGGTCTTCGTCATCTACGGCTTCGTCGTCTGGCTGCGTGCCAGTCGGGTCGAACGTCCGACCCCCGAGCTGGCCGACGCCGCTCGGCGCTGACCGAGCACCGCCATGAGCTCGCACGCCGCATCGCTGGGGCACGGCCGCACCGAGGCCGACACCGACACCGAGACCGAGACCCGGATGCGGCGCGCCCTCGAGCTCGCAGCCGCAGGACCTTGGCCCGACCCCAACCCAAGGGTGGGTGCGGTCGTCGTCGACCGCGACGGCACTGTGGTCGGCGAAGGGTGGCACCGCGGAGCCGGCAGCCCGCACGCCGAGGCCGCCGCGCTGGCGGTGGCCGGTGACCGGGCCCGCGGTGGATCGGTGTTCGTGACCCTCGAACCGTGCGCCCACAGCGGCCGCACGGCACCGTGCACCGACGCGCTCGTTGCCGCCGGGGTGACCCGGGTCGTGTTCGCGGCCCCAGACCCCAACCCGGTGGCCGCGGGCGGCGCCGGCGTGCTGCGCCGGGCCGGCATCGACGTACACGGCGGCGTGCTGGCCCCGGAGGCCGACGAGCTCAACGGGCGCTGGTCACGCACCATCGCCCTGCACCGCCCGCTCGTGACGTGGAAGCTGGCTACCACGCTCGACGGTCGCAGCGCTGCCGCCGACGGGTCGAGTCGCTGGGTCACCGGCGACGCCGCGCGCGCCGACGTGCACGCGCTGCGGGCGACCCGCGACGCCGTGCTGGTCGGCACCGGAACGTTGCTCGTCGACGACCCACGACTCACCGTGCGGATGCCATCGGGTGCCCTGAGTGCCCACCAACCGCTGCGCGTCGTCATGGGTGTGCGCGGGGTTCCCCCCACGGCTCGGGTGCACGACGCACCAGGTGAGGTGCTGCACGTGGCGGTGCGGTCGCCTGGTGAAGCCTTGGAGCAGTTGTGGCACCGGGGGATCCGTGACATCTGGCTCGAGGGTGGCCCGACCCTGGCGGCGGCCTTCATCGCGGCGGGTCTGGTCGACGAGGTGTACGCCTACGTCGCCCCGGCGCTGCTCGGTGCCGGGGCCAACGCGATCGGCGACATCGGGGTCGGGTCGATGGCCGACATCGTGCGCCTCTCGACTTCGGACGTGCGCCTGATCGGCGACGACGTTCGCATCCACGCGGTTCTTCCCGCGCTTCGACGTGATCTGCGACCGCACAAGGTCGACGACCACCTCGAAGCCGTCCGTGCACAACCCTGAGGAGAGAAGCATGTTCACCGGAATCGTCGAAGAGCTCGGAACGGTCGCGGCTATCGACCGCGGCACCGACTCGGCTGTGCTCCGCATCACCGGGCCGCTCGTCGTCAGCGACGCCGTTCACGGTGCCTCGATCGCGGTCAATGGCGTCTGCCTGACCGTGACGGAGCACGACGACTCGAGCTTCGCGGTCGATGTCATGGCCGAGTCGCTGCGACGCAGCTCGCTCGGCGCCCTGTGCCCCGGCGACCGGGTCAACCTCGAACGCGCCATGCCGGCCGACGGACGGTTCGGGGGACACGTCGTGCAGGGACACGTCGACGGGACCGCGGTCATCGTGTCGCGCACCCCGGGAGACCGATGGGAGACGCTCGAGCTCACCCTGCCGCCGAAGCTGGCGGCCTACGTGGTCGAGAAGGGGTCGATCACCGTCGACGGCGTGTCGCTCACGATCGCGACCGTCACGGATGCCGGTCTCGACGACCGATCCAACCACCGGTTCTCGGTGTCGCTCATCCCCACGACGCTGGCGTTGACCACCTTGGGGCGCAAGGGTGTCGGCGACTCCGTGAACCTGGAGGTCGACGTGATCGCAAAGTACGTCGAGCGGCTGCTGACCCGCGGGCGGGTCTGCGACGCGTCCACCCTCGAGGAGGTGTCGTGATGAGCGGCCTCTCGACGGTGGAGCAGGCCCTGGAGGCTCTGAGGGCCGGGCGTCCGGCGCTCGTGCTCGACTCGGAGCAGCGCGAGAACGAGGGCGACGTCGTGCTTGCTGCCGAGACGGCGACGGAGCAGTGGGTGGCCTGGACGGTGCGTCACAGCTCGGGCTACCTCTGCGCGCCGCTCACCGCGGAGGCAGCCGATCGGCTCGATCTGCCGCTCATGGTGGAGCGCAACCGCGACCCGCTACGCACGGCCTACACGGTCTCGGTCGACGCGGCCGCGGGAGTCACGACCGGCATCAGCGCGGCCGACCGCCTCCGCACCGCGAGGGTGCTGGCCGACCCGGCGGCATCCCCGTGCGACCTCATTCGCCCGGGCCACGTCCTGCCGCTGCGGGCCCGGCCCGGCGGTGTGTTCGCCCGCCCCGGCCACACCGAGGCCGCCGTCGACCTGGCCCGGCTGGCGGGTCTCGCTCCGGTCGGGGTGATCGGCGAGCTCGTCCACGACGATGGCGGTGTGATGCGCCGCGACGCCGTGATGGCGCTCGGCCTCGCTCACGACCTGCCCGTGGTCACCATCGAGTCGCTGGTGGCCTGGCGTCAGCGCCACGACCGGGTGAAGCGGCTCGCCACGACACGGCTGCCCACCGCCCACGGCACCTTCACGGCCCACGGCTACCGCGACGTGCTCACCGGCGACGAGCACGTCGCACTGGTGAGCCCCCGCGGCCTCGGCCGCGGGGTGTCGCTCGTGCGCCTGCACTCGGAGTGCCTCACCGGCGACACCCTCGGCTCGCTCCGGTGCGACTGCGGGCCCCAGCTGCAGACCGCCCTGTCGAGAACGGCGCGTGAAGGTGGGGTGGTCATCTACCTCCGTGGTCACGAGGGCCGTGGGGTCGGCCTCGTCGACAAGCTCCGCGCCTACGCAGAACAGGACTGCGGCGCCGACACCGTCGACGCCCAGACCGCGCTCGGCCTGCCCGTCGACGCTCGCGACTACGCGGCCGGGGCGGCCATCGCCCACGACCTCGGCATCAGGCAGCTCGTGCTGTTGACGAACAACCCGGCCAAGGTCGAGGCACTGCGGCACGCGGGCCTCGACGTCGTGGCGGTCGAGCGGCTGCACACCCCCGTCGGGGCCGACAACGAGCTGTACCTGCGCACCAAGCGCGACCGACTCGGTCACGACCTGCCGCTGGCGCTGGGCGCCGCCGAGCGAACAGCCTGAGGCCGCGGCTTCGGCCGTCGTCCACGGTCGCCCAGCCCAGCCCAGCCGTCCTCGAGATCTGTGTCAGCACCGATCCCGCCCGCCTCAGCAGTAGCACGAACCGGTGTCACCCCAAGAATCGGAAAGGACCGTCATGAAAGACGGAGCACCCACCCTCACGGTCGATGGCAGCGGCCTGCGTGTCGCAGTCGTCGCAGCCTCATGGCACGAGGAGGTGATGAACGGCCTGCTCGACGGAGCGCTGCGCGGGCTTGCCGACGCCCGGGTCGAGCCGGCCGACGTGGCCGTCGTTCGGGTGCCGGGCACCTTTGAGCTGACGGTCGCCTGCGCCGCCCTGGCCGAGCGGTTCGACGCCCTCGTCGCGCTCGGGGTCGTCATCCGCGGTGGCACCCCGCACTTCGACTACGTCTGTCAGGCCGCCACCGTCGGGCTGACCGACGTCGCGGTCCGCTCGCACACGCCCGTCGGCTTCGGGGTGCTCACGTGTGACGACGAGGCGCAGGCGCTCGAGCGCGCCGGTCTGCCCGGATCAGCCGAGGACAAGGGGCGCGAGGCGGCCACGGCGGCCGTCGCCACGGTCGTCGCGCTGCGAGCCGTGGCCAGCGGGTGAGCGGTGTGCGGGCCCCGCAGGCGGCCACCGTAGGCTGTGGCCCCGTGAAGAGCTTTGAGCAGCTGTACGCCGAGCTGGCCGGCAAGGCCGTAACCCGCCCGGAGGGTTCGGGCACGGTCGAAGCCCTCGACGCCGGCGTGCACCAGATCGGCAAGAAGATCGTCGAGGAGGCAGCCGAGGTGTGGATGGCGGCCGAGTACCAGACGACCGGCGAGACAGCGGAGGAGATCAGCCAGCTGCTCTACCATCTGCAGGTTCTCATGCTGGCCAAGGGCATCACGCTCGACGACGTCTACGCCCACCTGTAGAAGGACCGCGACGAACATGACGACCGATACGGCCGGCATCACCCGGCTGCGCATCGCCGTTCCCAACAAGGGAGCCCTCAGCGACGAGACCATCGAGATGCTGCGCGAGGCGGGCTACCGCACCCGCCGCGACAGCAAGGAGCTGGTGGTCACCGACCACGAGAACGACGTCGACTTCTTCTATCTTCGCCCGCGCGACATCGCCGTCTACGTCGGCTCGGGCACGGTCGATGCCGGGCTCACCGGCCGCGACCTGCTGCTCGACTCGGGCTCGGAAGCCATCGAGATCATGGCGCTCGGGTTCGGTGGGTCAACCTTCCGGTATGCCGCTGTGCCCGGCGATGTCGCCACGGTTGCCGAGATCGACGGCAGGCGGGTGGCGACCTCCTACCCCGGGTTGGTGCGCGTCGACCTGGGCGCCAGAGGCATCACGGCCGAGGTCGTGCGTCTGGACGGCGCGGTCGAGACCGCAATCACGCTCGGTGTGGCCGATGTCATCGCCGACGTCGTCGAGACCGGCGCGACCCTGCGCAGCCAGGGGCTGGAGGTGTTCGGCGAGCCGATCCTGCGCTCGGAGGCGGTGCTCATCCGAGGTGACCGGCCCGGCCAGGCCGACCGGGTGCGGGTGCTGGAGCGGCGCCTCGCCGGTGTCATCACCGCCCGCACCTACGTGATGCTCGACTACGACTGCCCCAGGAGCCTTGTCGACCGGGCCTGCGAGCTGACCCCCGGCCTGGAGTCGCCCACCGTGTCTCCGCTGCAGGACGAGGCCTGGGTTGCGGTCCGCGCCATGGTGCCGCAGGCCGGCCGCGACCGGTTGATGGACAAGCTCTACGACCTCGGGGCTCGCGCGATCCTCGTCACCGACATCGCAGCCTGCCGGCTCTGATGGCCACGCCCGAGAACGACTCGGCCGCGGGGGCCGAGGTCCCGGGGGATGCGCTCGCTCCGTTCCGACCACGACGGGCGCGCGTGGTGGCCTTGTGGGCCGGGTGGTGCTCGCTGGCCGTGTTCGGCGTCATCGCCGTCATCATCCCGTCCCAGGTCGACGACCGTTGGGGCATTGGAGACCGCCTGATGCTCTTCGCCTTCGGGGTCGTCATCGCGGTGCTGGCCTGGCGCTACGCCTCCATCCGGGCCGTACCCAGCCGGCAGGGGCTGCTGGTACGCAACCTCGTGGTGTCGCGCACCCTCGAGTGGTCGGAGGTGGTCGGCATCTCGTTCGGCGGGGGGGAGCCGTGGGTGAGCCTCGACCTCGAGGACGGCGACACCTTGGCCGTCATGGCGATCCAGAAGGCCGACGGCGCGGCCGGCAGCCGCGAGGCGTCGCGGCTCGCGGCACTGGTGCAGGCGTTCGGTGAGGCCCGCGAGCCCGACGAGCCGGATGACGACCGGTCGTGACCGTCTCACAGCCCCCCGACCGGACCCCCGGCCCGGCACCGGGCCCGACTTCATCTGCTGCTTCATCCGCTGCGCCGGCTCAGCCGCCCACTCCGGAGCGGATGCGCCACGCTCTCGGCCACTTCGCGACTGGTGTCACGGTCGTCACCGGCTACGCGCCGACCCGCCACCCGGTCGGCTTCGCGTGCCAGTCGTTCGCCTCGGTGTCGCTCGACCCGCCCCTCGTGCTGTTCTGCGCCGACCACCGTGGCCGCTCCTGGCCGCTGATCCGAGACACCGGTCGGTTCACGGTCAACGTGCTCGGCCACCTTCAACGAGACCTCGTCGAACGGTTCGGACGACCGTCCGGGCTGCGTTTCGACGACCTGCCGTGGGAGCCGTCGCCCGACGGCGGCCCGAGCCTGCCCGGTGCCCTCGTGCGGGTGCACTGTCAGGTCGAGAAGGTGCACACTGCCGGTGACCACGACGTCGTGATCGGTCGGGTGCTCGGCCTCGACGACGCCGAGGCCGGCCGGCCGATGCTCTTCTATCGGGGCCGGTTCAGCGTCACCGAGCGCCGGGCCAGCGGCTCGGCCGACGAGGCCGCACACTCGGACGAGCTGCTCGACGACTACTGGGGCTGAAAACCCCACCTCGAACGACTCGTTCGAGGGTGAACGCGCCGGTGTGCCAGCGCGTTCGCTCACCAGCTCGTCGTTCGAGCTCCGTGCGTGGCTCCCGACGGCTCCCGGCAGTGCTGGATGCCGCTGCTCACGCCACCCGGCGCAGGTCGGGCCGCAAGGCGACGGCGACCAGCAGCTGGATGGCCCCTGCCGCGGCCAGCACCGCCCACACCAGCGACAGGCTGCCGGTCGCGTCGCGAAGCATTCCCATGGTGAGCGGCCCCACCGAGGCCACGGTGTACGAGCAGAGGAAGACCATGCCGCTGAGGCGGCCGCTCGCCTGCGGGGTGGCGGCGTAGCGCACCAGCAGCACCAGGCCGAGCGCGAAGGCCGCCCCCTGGCCGAGCCCGATGACGATAGCCCAGACCCAGGGCGCCGCCTCGGGCGCCAGCCAGACCCCGAGCGAGCCGCCGATGCCGATCGCGGCGAACGGCACCAGCAGCAGGCGGAGGTCGCGTACCCGGTCGCTCAGCACCGGCCCGAGCAGGCCCGACACGATCTGGGACCCGCTGAAGACCGCTGCGAGGTAGCCGGCTGACTCCGGTGACCAGCCGTGCTCGACGTAGGTGGGCGCCAGCCACGTCACGGTCGAGTAGAAGGCCCACGACTGCATGGCCAAGTAGCCGGCCAACAGCCAGGCCGTCGGGTGGCGCCACGGGAGGCGCGCAGCGGTATTCGTGCCAGGCGTGTCGACGCTGCCGCTCAGGCTGTGGGGGTTGGCCCGCCGGGTGAACGGGGCCCAGGCGAGAGCCCCCAGCAGCGCGAGGAGGCTCCACGAACCGAGCGAGGCCTGCCACGAGCCGAACAGGGCGGCCAGTGGCACCGACGCTGCCGAGCTGCCGGCGGCGCCGGCCATCATGGCGAGCATGTAGAGGCCGGTGACCAGCCCCACCCGTTCGGGAGGGAAGAATGTCTTGACCAAGCGCGGCAGCAACGTGCCGCCCACGGCGATGCCGACTCCGGCCACGAAGGTACCCACGTAGAGCACGACCACGTGCTGACCCTCAAAACGGCTGAGCGTGCCGAGCAGCACGGCGACGGCGGCGGCGAGCACGGTCGCCACGGCGCCGAAGCGATGCGCCAAGGGGCTTGCCGCGGGGGCGAACAGGCCCATGCACAGCACCGGGAGCGTCGTCAGGGCACCGGCCGCGGCGTGGGAGAGGCCCAGGTCGGCGGAGATCACGTCGAGCAGCGGGGGAACGCTGGTGATTGCGATGCGCAGGTTGGTCGCCACGGCGACCAGGACCGCGGCCATCACCCAGACGGCAGGCAGCGGTCGCACCAGGCCGGGGACCCTCGCCCGGCGAGCGGTGAGCCTGCCGGACCCGTCGCTCACTCCAGGCCCGGGCTCGGGCGGCCGCACATCCTGCATCTCTCAGACATTAGAGGTGTCGATGACGAGGTCGGCTCGCCGTCTCGTTCCGTCGGCGTCGAACAGCGCGGTCTCTTGGTCGGCCCATCGCTGCCAGTTCGGCCGGTAGGCCTCACCGTCACGGGCGATGCCACGCTCCATCCGCAGCCCTCGGTCGGCCTCCATGAACACCCGCACGGCGGCATACGCCCCGGCCGGCATGACGCTCGAACCGCAGCCCTCGACCACGAGGAACCGCGACGGTGCCACGGCGCGGCTGCCCTTCCACTCGTTCCGCAGCCAGCTCCAGACCCGGTAGGCCGCGGGCTCGCCGCGAGCGATCGGCGCGAGCACCTGGGTGGTCAGCAGGTCCGGGGCCACCTGGAGGCCGTCCCAGCCCGGGTAGAGATGGTCCATGTGCACGAGCCCGACATCGGTGGTGGAAGCACCGCCGGGCTCGCCAGGCAGTGCGGCGAGCGCGGCGACCACGCCCTGCGCCAAAGTGGTCTTGCCGGCCCCGCTCGTTCCGTCGATGGCGACCACGACCGTTGAACTGCACCGAGGCGTGGCCGCCACCGCGAGCGCCGTGATGGTCGCGACACGCTCGGGTTCGGGGGATGCCGAGATGTCGTCCCACATGGCGGCGACCCTACTGCGGAGGCCGCTCATCCAGGATGCCGGATCGGTCCGGTCGGTGCCGGGCGATGGCTGGCGGTGCCGGCACCCGACGGCTGCTCGCCTACATTGGGCTCATGCCCGTCGCCACCCGCGTGATCGCCTGTCTGGACGTCGATGCCGGTCGCGTCGTCAAGGGCGTCAACTTCGAGAACCTGCAGGATGCCGGTGACCCCGTCGAGCTCGCCCAGCGCTACGCCGACCAGGGCGTCGACGAGCTAACCTTTCTCGATGTCACCGCGAGCAGCGGCAACCGCGAGACGACCTTCGAGGTGGTTCGGCGCACGGCCGAGCAGGTGTTCATCCCGCTCACGGTCGGAGGCGGCGTTCGCACGGCCCACGACGTCGACCGGCTGCTTCGCGCCGGCGCCGACAAGGTGGGCGTCAACACCGCGGCGATCGCGCGCCCCGAGCTCATCGCCGAGATCGCCGACCGCTTCGGGGCCCAGGTGCTGGTGCTCTCGGCCGACGTGCGGCGAAGGCGAGGTGACGAGGGTCGACCCACCGACGACTTCGTGATGACCACTCACGGCGGCCGCACCGCCGTCGACCTCGACGCCGTGCAGTGGTGCGCGCGCGCCGCCGAGCTCGGGGCGGGCGAGATCCTGCTCAACTCGATGGATGCCGACGGCACCAAGAACGGCTTCGACCTCGAGCTGATCCGCCAGGTGCGCGCCGCGGTAACGGTGCCTCTCATCGCGAGTGGTGGTGCCGGGCGGGCCGAGCACTTCGCGCCGGCCGCGGCAGCCGGTGCGGATGCCGTGCTGGCCGCCAGCGTCTTCCACTTCGGCGAGCTGACGGTCGCCCAGGTCAAGGCCGCCCTTCGCGAGGCGGGCATCACCGTTCGCTGAGATTCGCTGCCGTCCGACCCGATCTGTCGGCAGATCAGTTGGCGCTGGTGGTCGTCAGGACAACCCCAACCGCAGACTGACCCGCAGCTTGATGCGGCCTTGTCCGGGGGTTCAGACGCCGAAGTTCGCACCCCGCAGCGCGGCCACGTCGTCGTCGTCGCCCTCGAAGGTGACCTGGGCCACCCGCTCACGGCCGAACGCGAACAGCACCAGCTCACCCACCGGCCCGCGCACGACGACCGTGCCGCCGGCACCCGGTGCCTTGGCGGCGTGGCGCCCCAGACCGTTCGCGATCAGCACGACGCCCGTCGGCGCCTTGCGTAGCAGCAGCTTCGAGCCAGACTTGAGGGCGGCCCAGAGGGACTGCTGCAGCTCGGTGGACAGGCTGCGGGGGGTCCAGTCGGGCTGGGCCCGCCGCAGGTCCTCGAAGTGGACGAAGAACTCCGTGAGGTTGGCCTTCTCGTCGACCGCCGGGATCGCCATCGGGTTCCAGACCGGCGGCCCCGAGCGGATCTTCTGCACCAGCGCACCGAAGTCGCCCGCCGCCGCCGATGCCATGCCCCGATCGGTTCGGCCGGCGAGCGCCGGGATGAAGAGGCCGGCCAAGAGGTCGGGCCGGGTCTCGCGGATGAGCAGGTGCGCGGCGAGGTCCTTGGCGCGCCATCCGTCGTCGATGGTGTCGGCCTCGGGCCCAAGACGGTCCAGCTCGTCGCAGAGCGCGTGACGTTCGGACTGTGCGTGGCGTGTCATATCGACCATCCAACCATTCGGGCGGCGGCCGAGAACCCGGTGGAGGGTGATCGGGCGACCCGTACCCTCGGTGGATGATCGAGCTCGTGCGCCCCACCGTCGACCTGGCCGACTCGTGGTGGACCATGGTCGACGCGTTCGGGGCCGAGGTGATCCACGGGTCGTCGTTGCGCGCGGAAGATCGCGGCCGGCTGCGTGACCCCGCCGTGTTCGCGGTGTGGGTCGACTGGCTGGTCGAGCAGGCCAGGGACGACGTGGAGCTGCCCGAGGGCAGGGTGCCCAGCTCCTACCGCTGGGTCGTCGACGCTGACCGCGTCGTCGGGACCGTCGCTCTGCGTCACGCCCTCAACCCCGCTCTACTCGTCGTCGGGGGCCACCTCGGGTATGCCGTCGAACCCGGGTTCCGCCGGCGGGGCGTGGCGACCGCCGCGGTTCGTCTCGCGCTCTCGATGGCGTCGGCGCGCGGCCTCGACCGCGTACTCATCACCTGCGACCCCGACAACGTGGCGTCGGCCCGCACCATCGAGAGGGTCGGCGGGAGGCTGGAGGACGAACGCGCCGGCAGCTGTCGCTACTGGGTTCCGACCGGGCTCTGAGCAGCACTATCGACCCGGCCAGCGGCCTCCGGAATAACCGGCGTGCCGGTGCCCGTTGTCGGGGGGTCGTGAGACGCTGACTGTTCGAGTAGTACAACTCGCAACGAGTCTCGACGAGAGCACCCGCCACGTCAACGCAGCAGGGAGAACGCCACGTGAGCACGGCCACCCCCTCGACCCTGCTCGAGGGCTGGAGCGTCATCCGGCGCGGCATCAGAGGCCAGCCACGCTGGTTCGCCCTCGCCGTCGTGGGCAGCGTGGTCTACGGCATCATGACGAGCCTCACGGCGGCGGCGATCGGTTACGTCGTCGACCGGGCGGTCACCCCTGCCATCGCGGCCCGATCGGTGACGGCCGGGCAGCTGTGGTTCATCGGTGGAGTCATGTCGGCCGTGGTGCTGACCACCATCATCGGGGTCATCGGCCGCCGCCTGGCGGGCGGTGTGGCCATGTTCAACCTCGGGGCGATGTACCGCCGTCAGGTGACGCGTCAGTATCTGAAGCTGCCGCTCAGCTGGCACCACAAGCACCCCTCGGGGCAGCTGCTGTCGAACGCGAACGCCGATGTGGAGGCCACCTGGAACATCTTCGGGCCCTTGCCGATGGCGCTCGGCGTCGTGGTCATGCTGGTCTTCGGAGTGCTGCAGATGGTCATCGTCGACCCGTGGCTCGCCGTCGTGGGCCTGACGGTCTTCCCGATGCTCTTCGTCGCCAACGTCGCCTTCCAGCGCGCCATGTCGCCGCGGGTCACGCGGGCCCAGCAGCTGCGGGCCGACGTCTCCGAGGTCGCCCACGAGAGCTTCGAGGCGGCTCTCATCGTCAAGTCGCTCGGCCGCGAGGACCACGAGGCCGACCGCTTCCGCGACGTGACCCACGAGCTGCGTGACGCGAACATCGAGGTGGGCCGCACGCGCGGGCGGTTCGACCCCGCCATCGAGGCGATCCCCACGATCGGCACGCTCGCGGTGCTCCTGGTAGGCACGTTGCGGGTTCGCAGTGGCCTGCTCTCGCCCGCAGAGGTGGTGCAGATCGCCTACCTCTTCTCCATCCTCGCCTTCCCGGTGCGCGCCCTCGGCTGGGTGCTCGCCGAGCTGCCTCGCGCCGTGGTCGGCTGGAAGCGCGTCTCTGCGGTGCTCGACGCGGAGGGCAGCATGGAGTACGGGGCCCGCGGCCTGCCGACCGGCGCCGCCGGCCACCTGCAGGCGGAGTCGCTGTCCTACGCCTACGAGATCGAGACCGAGCAGGGCGATGCAGACCTCAACCCGGCGGTCGTCGACGTCAGCCTCGACGTGGCGCCCGGCTCGACAGTGGCGCTGGTGGGCCCCACCGGCAGCGGCAAGTCGACGCTGACCAACCTGATGATGCGGCTGGTCGACCCCGACACTGGGGCGGTGCTGGTTGATGGCATCGACCTGCGCGAGGTGCGTCACGGCGGCATCCCCGAGGTGGCCGCCCTCGTGGCCCAGCAGACCTTCATGTTCGACGACAGCGTCCGCGGCAACATCACCCTCGGTGTCGACCACGACGACGACACGGTCTGGCGAGCCCTCGACGTTGCGCAGGCAGCAGGCTTCGTGGCCGACCTCCACGACAGGCTCGACACCCACGTGGGGGAGCGCGGGGCCAGCCTCTCGGGCGGGCAACGGCAGCGGATCGCCCTCGCCCGTGCGGTGATCCGTGAGCCGCAGCTGCTCATCCTCGACGACGCGACCTCGGCCGTCGACCCGAGCGTCGAACAGGCGATCCTCTCGCGGCTGCGTGCGGCGAGCAGCGGCACCACCGTGCTCGTCGTCGCCTACCGGATGGCCACCATCCTGCTCGCCGACGAGGTCGTCTATCTCGAGCAGGGCCGGGTCATCGACCACGGCTCGCACGACCAGCTGCTCTCCCGGTGCGCCGGCTACGAACGGCTCGTCACGGCCTACGCCCGCGAGTCAGCGGAACGAGACGCCGTCGCCGCCGACGAGGAGGTGTCGCGATGAGCATGCGCGGCCAGCCGATCGTCGAGCACCACGGCATCGCCTCGGGCACCGAGATGTCGACCTGGGCCACGCTCAAGCGGGGTTTCGTGCTCTCACCCGAGCTGAAGAAGGGAATCTGGGTCACCGTCATGCTGGCGGTGCTCTCGACCCTGGGGCGTGTGCTGGTGCCCTTCGTGGTCCAGCGCATCACCGACGAGGGGCTGCTCGCCGACGGGGGCCCTGACCTCGGCAGTGTGGCGATGTACATCGGGGTCGCCCTGGCCGGGGTCGTGGTCACGGCCTTCTCCGCCTACTTCGTCAACGTCAGGCTCTTCCAGGCGTCCGAGAACGGCCTGGCGACGCTGCGCACCAAGGCGTTCCGGCACATCCACGACCTGGCGATGCTGACCCAGAACACCGAGCGACGCGGGTCGCTCGTCTCCCGGGTGACCTCCGATGTCGACACCATCTCGACGTTCGTGCAGTTCGGCGGCCTGATGCTGATCATCAACGTCGCGCAGATCACCCTCGCCACGGTTCTGATGGTGGTCTACAGCCCGTTGCTCGGGCTCGTGGTGTGGGTGTGCTTCGTGCCGCTGTTCTTCATCATCCGCAGGTTCCAGGGCATCGTCGGCCGCGCCTACACGGGGGTCCGGGAGCGCGTCGGCGACATGCTCGGCGCCGTTTCCGAGGCAGTGGTCGGCGCCCAGGCGATCCGGGCCTACGGCGTCGAGGAGCGCACCGCCGAACGCATCGACGCTGCCGTCGAGGCCCACCGCAAGGCCGCCATCGGGGCCCAGGCCCGCTCGGTGATCGCCTTCACCTCCGGCCAGCTGGTGTCGGGCATGACCACAGCCGTCGTGCTCGTCGTGGGCACCGTGCTCGCAGCGAGGGGCAGCCTCACCTTGGGTGAGCTGCTCGCCTTCCTCTTCCTCGTCAACCTGTTCACGCAGCCGGTGCAGCAGGCGACCGAGATCCTCAACGAGATGCAGAATGCCGTGGCCGGCTGGCGTCGCGTGATCGGCATCATCGACACGGATGCCGACGTGGCAGACCCGGGCGAGCGCGGTGTCACGCTGCCTCGTGGGCCGATCACCGTGCAGTTCAGTGGCGTCGGGTTCGCCTACCCCGGTGGGGAGCCGGTGCTGCACGACATCGACCTCACCATCGCGCCGCGCAGCCGGGTCGCGATCGTCGGCGAGACCGGTTCGGGCAAGTCGACCCTGGCCAAGCTGCTGACCCGCCTGATGGACCCCACCACCGGCAGGGTGCAGCTCGACGGGGCCGACCTGCACAGCATCCGGTTCTCCACGCTGCGCTCCCGCGTCGTGCTCGTGCCGCAGGAGGGCTTCCTCTTCGACGGCACGCTGCTCGACAACGTGCGGTTCGGACGCCCCGACGCCAGCGACGACGACGTGCGGCTCACCCTGACCGAGCTCGGGCTCGACCCGTGGGTCTCCACCCTGCCGCTCGGCCTAGCCACCGATGTCGGCCAACGCGGGGAGTCGCTCTCGGCGGGGGAGCGACAGCTCGTGGCCTTGGCCCGTGCCTACCTGGCCGACCCCGACCTGCTCGTGCTCGACGAGGCGACCTCTGCGGTCGACCCGAGCACCGAGGTGAGGCTGCAACGCGCCCTCGACTCGCTCACCCGTGGGCGCACCTCGATCGCCATCGCGCACCGGCTCTCGACCGCGCAGGCGGCCGACGAGGTCATCGTGGTGGATGCCGGCCGCATCGTCGAGCGCGGTCACCACACCGAGCTGGTACGCCTCGGCGGCGTGTACTCACGTCTGCACGACTCGTGGGTGGCCCAGCAGACCACCGTCTGACCCACCCCTGACCTACCCCTGCCCACCCCGCGAACGACTCGTTCGAGGTCGAACGCCGCGGTGTACCGACGCGGTCGGTCACCAGCGCGGCGTTCGACACACTTCTCGGGTTTTCACCGCCAGGAGAAGATGTCACCATGGACGACGCCACCGGGAACGCCCGCCTTGACCCCGCCATCGCCGAGCTGCTGAAGCGTGACCGTCACGGGCTCGTGGCGGCGGTGGTGCAGCAGCACGACACCCTCGAGGTGCTGATGGTCGGGTGGATGGACGACGAGGCGCTGCGCCGCACCCTCACCGAGGGTCGGGTGACGTTCTGGTCCCGGAGCCGCGAGGAGTACTGGCGCAAAGGTGACACGAGCGGGCACGCCCAGTGGGTCAAGACGGTGCGTCTCGACTGCGACGGCGACGCACTGCTCGTCTCGGTCGACCAGGAGGGTGGAGCCTGTCACACCGGTGACCACACCTGCTTCGACGCCCGGTTGCTGCCGGCTGCAGTCGGAACACGCGAGTAGGGGCGACTCAGCCCCTGAGGCGCCCTTCGGAGTCGAACGCCGTGCTGGTGGTCGAACGCCTCGGCATACCGCGGCGTTCGACCTCGAACGAGTCGTTCGCGGGGT
>JAKDLG010000026.1 GCA_030452985.1 Humibacillus sp. | reverse complement strand
CCTTCCCCCGCGAACGACTCGTTCGAGGTCGAACGCCGCAGTACACCACCTCGTTCGCTCACCAACCCGTCGTTCGAAGCGCGTGCGGTAGGTCAGACCTCGTGGTGCAGGGCCTCGACCGGCAGCTCCCCGGGGCGCCGGCGGGCTCGCAGCTCGATGACATACATCGCGGTGAGCACGAGGGCGCCGCCGACGAGCATCCGCCACGTGGCCGCCTCGTTGCCCAGTACCACGGCGAAAGCGGCTGCGAACACCGGCTCGAGGGTCATGATGATCGCCGCCCGGGTGGCCGGCAGGTGCGCCTGGGCCCACGTCTGCGCCCACAGCGCGAGGATGCTGGCGAACACCACCATGTAGAGCAGCGAAGCCCACCGACCTGGCGTGTCGGGCAGCACGATCCCGCCGGGCAGCGCACCGACGGTGCAGATCACCGCGATGACGACCATCTGCACGACCGAGAGGCCCGTGGCGATCTCCGTCGCGCTGTAGCGGCCGAGCCCGATGATGTGCAGCGCGTAGAGCACGGCGCCCAGCAGGGTGATCGCCTCGCCGAAGCCGATGCTCACCCCGTTGAGCGAGAGCAGGGCCAAACCTGCCGTCGCGATCCCGACCGCGGCCCACGTCGCGCCGGCCACCCGTTGGCGCAGCAGCACCGCTGTGAACACCGGCGTCAGCACGACATAGCTGCCGGTGATGAACCCCGAGACGGATGCCGGTGTCGTGGCCAGGCCCTGGGTCTGCAGAATCTGCGCGCCCCCGTAGAGAGTGCCCAGCCCGACCCCCACCAGCACCTGCTGCCGGCTGAGGGCCCGCAACGGCCGCCAGAACAGCACGACCATGATGACGGCCGCGATGACGAACCGCACCGCGAGGAAGTCGACCGGCGGCACGGTCTCGACGAGGTCATGGATGAGGAAGAACGTCGATCCCCAGATCGCGGTGACGGCGACGAGCAGCGCCGTGGCCCAGCCGGAACGGGGTGAGAGGGGGGCCGGGTGCTGCCTGGACACGTGTGGTCAGACGATCGTCAGCACGATGGTCGCGCCCTTGCGCGCCGACTGGCCGCCTTCGACGCTCTGCACCCGCACGAGGTCGAAGAGCCGGCCGAAGGGGTACTCCTTCTTGACGGTGAACCCCAGGTCGGTGAGGGCCTTCTCGGCCTCGGCCACGGGCCGGCCCACCACACCCGGCACCTGCACCATGACCGGGCCCTTGGACACGGTGATCTCGACGGGCTGGCCCCGGAACAGGGTGCCGCCGTCCGGCGTCTGCGAGATGACCTGACCGGCCGGCACGGTGTCACTGTTGGCGTCGTCGAGGCGCTTCGCCGTGAGTCCGGCATCCGTGATCGTGGCAGTGGCGGCGTCGGCCCCGGCACCGGTGACCGTGGGCACGTCGATGGGTTGCCGGCCCTTCGACACCACCACGCTGACGGAGGTGCCGCGACGCACCGAGGTGCCGGGGGAAGGCTGCTGTGAGATCACCAGCCCGGCCGCGACGGTCTCGCTGAACGCCTCGGTGGTCTCGCCCTGCTTCAGCTTCCGGGCGGCGAGCGCGGCCGCCACGGACTCGGCCTTCGTGCCCGTCACCGTCGGCACGGCGTAGCGTTCCTGACCCTTGGAGACCACGACGAGCACGTTCGTCTGCTTCGTCACCTCGCTGCCTGCGGCGGGCGACGTGCGCAGCACGGTGCCCTTGGCCTGGGTCTCGGAGAACTCCTCGCTGGTGTCGGCGTGCAGTGACGCCTTACCGATGGCCGCGTCGGCCGCGCTGATCTGCTGCCCGACGAGGGTGGGAACCGTGGTGGTGCCACCCGGTCCGACGCTGAACCACCAACCTGCGCCCCCGCCGCCCAGCACCAGCAGCATTGCGGCCAGCCACCACGGCCAGCGTCGGCGTTCGCGGGGCAGCTCGTCGCCGATCGGGAGGGCGGTGGTCTTCGACACGACCGGGCGTTCGGGGTCGCGGCCCCCATCGATCTCGGCCCGCTCACCCTGCTGCGCCCGATCGGCCCGTTCGAACTGCTCGGCGTCGCGGGGCTGGTCGAGTCGCTGGATCCGTTGGATGTGCTCGGGCTGGGTGCGGCCTGCCGCACCGGCTCCGGTGAGCCTGGCGGTGTGGCTACGTTCGCGGCGGGGGTCGCCGGCCGGGCTGTTGCCGTCTCGAGCAGCACGCTCATCATGGTCGGACGACGTGGGGTGGGCTGGGGGTGCGAACCGGTTCGGATGCTCGACCAGACTCCCGCGACGGTCGAGCTGGTCAGGCGTCAGGGAGCGGCGAACGGAACGCAGCGCCGTGAGGAGGGCCTGCGCCGACGCGAACCGGTCGTCGGGCTCCACTGCAACGGCTTCGGCGACGAGGTCGTCGAGCGCCCGTGGAACGGTGGGCACGAGGCTCGACGGCTGGGGAATGGAGCCGTGGACGTGTTTGTAGGCGATCTGGATGGGGGTGTCGCCCGTGACGGCCTTGCGACCGGTGAGCATCTCGAAGAGCACCAGCCCGGCGGCATACACGTCGCTGCGCTGGTCGGCCACGCCGCGTTCGACCTGCTCGGGCGAGAGGTAGGAGACCGTGCCGAGCAGCACCCCCGTCTGGCTCGTGGTGGTCTGGTTGGTGATGGCCCGGGCCAGCCCGAAGTCGGCGACCTTCACCTCGCCGTCACGGCGCACGATGACGTTCTCGGGCTTGACGTCGCGGTGGATGATGCCGGCCAGGTGAGCAGCGCGCAGCGCCTCGAGGATGGGTTCGAGGATGGCCAGTGACTCGCGGACCGTGAGGGGTGACTCCTCGTGGATCACATCGCGCAGGGTCTTGCCCTCGACGAGCTCCATGGCGAGGAAGACATCGCCGTCGCACTCACCCTGGTCGAAGACCGCGACGACGTTGGGGTGGCTGAGGCGGGCGGCCGAACGGGCCTCGGCGCGGAACCGCTCGACGAACACGTGGTCGGTCGCGAGCCCCGGCCGCATGATCTTGACTGCGACCTCCCGGTCGAGGCGTGCGTCGAGCGCCACGTAGACGGAGGCCATGCCGCCGTCCGCGAGGTGGGAGATGATGCGGTAGCGCCCGTCGATCACCCGACCCACGAGCGCGTCCGCCACGCTGGACGTCACGGGAGGAGTTTACGGTCCCTGCCGGTGCAACTCTGGGAGGCTCCGGCGCGGGCGGTGGTACCGGAGATCCGTCCGAGTCACATCCGCGCGTAGATCTTCAGGATCGAGGTGACGTAGGCCTTCGTGTCGGAGTACAGGCCACGGCTGCGCACCGACGACAGCCCTTGGTAGTAGGCCGCGATGGCCTGTTCGCGAGAGTCGGCGCTGCGTTGCAGGCTGCGCAGGATGAGCACGCCTGCAGTGATGTTGTCCTGGGCGTCGTAGAGGTCGAGCTTGCGCCCGGCGAGCTGCGAGGCCCACGTGCCGGAGATCGGCATGATCTGCAGGACTCCGACCGCGTTGGTGTACGACACGGACCTCTGGTTCCAGCTCGACTCCTGCCAGCCGATCGCCAGGGCGAGCCGCGGGTCGACACCGTTGCGCAGCGCGGTAGCCCGGATCATCGCGGCCGTCGTCGTGCGACTGGGCGTCGACCGCCCGGCGAGCAGGGCCTTGCTGTGGGCGACTGCTGCGGCCTGCGGGCTCGGTTTGCTGGATGGCTTGGATGGCTTGGCCCGCGCGGGGGAGGCTGACGTCGTCCCGGGCACCGTGACGCGCTGCCCGACGAAGATCATTCCGGCGTTGGGCAGGCGGTTTGCCGCGAGAAGCTTCGTCAGGCTCACGCCGTATCGTTGCGCGATCCCCGACATCGTCTCGCCGGCCACGACCACGTGGGAACGTGCCGAACCGCTGGAGCTTGCCGCGCCGGAGGTACCGGATGCCGTGGAGCCGGACTTCGACGGTTTGGGCGGCTTCGACGGTGCCTTGGAGTGGGCTTTCGAGGGGGTCGTTCCCGGCACCAGCAGCTTCTGCCCGACGACGAGCAGGTGACCGCCCCCGTGCAGCCGGTTCTTGGCGGCCAGTGCCGAAGACGTCGTGTGGTAGCGGATCGAGAGATCCCAGAGCGTGTCGCCCGGGCGCACGACGATCTGCTTCCAGGAGGTGGAGACGGCGGCGAGTGGCGCGATCAGAGCGTGGGGTGGAGGGGCCAAGGTCGCGATATCGGCGGCGAGGGGCATGGAGGTTCCTTCCCGAGGCCCACGAGAGAGGCAGGAGTCGGTGGATGAGGCTGCAGGGGCGGTTGGGGCTTGTGCGACAGTAGTAGATGTTTGATCACTAAACCAGAATCACATTTCTGTAATTCATCACCACGTGCGGCCGTATCCGTCTGCTCGTGGCGGCTGTATCCGTGCCTACCGAGCTGTTGTTGAGCTGTTGCCGATCCGGCAGGCCGCTCCGGGTTGGGCGCGAGACCGGGCGGAGGGCGATCACGGCCCTCTTCGAGTCCCTGCCTTCGCAGTGGCAGACTCTGCGCAGTGACGACACCACCCGAGATGACCCCGCCCCCCACCGGTGACGCCCTGGAGACGCTCGTGGCCGACTGGCTCACCGTGCCCGAGGTGGCCGACCGGTTCAGCCTCCGGCTGTCTGCCGCCCGTCAGCTCATCGTCGACCGCGAGGTGCTGAGCTCCCGCATCGGGGCTGGGAAGGTGGTGGCTATCCCGACCCGGTTCTTTGACGAGGATGGCCCTCGACCTGAGCTGCGCGGCACGTTCACCGTGCTGGCTGACGGCGGCCTGCGCGACGACGAGATCATCGAATGGCTCTTCACCCCCGACCCCACCCTGCCCGTGGAGGGAGCCCCCATCGACGCGATCTGGGCCGGCCACAAGACCGAGGTGCGTCGGCGCGCCATGGAGATCGCCCTCTGACCGCACGAACCCATCTGCTCGGCCGCCGCCCGTTCAAGCCGCGGATCAGCCTGCGTCTGGTGTCGTTGGGGCAGCAGCAACTGCAGACTGATCGGCAGTCTGATCCGAATACCGGCCAGTCGGCAGCTGGTGGGCTCAGGCGTGCCGGGCGGTCGACACGGCGACGAGCTCGTCGAGCACGTCGAGGGCCTCGTCATCGAAGCAGCCAGCGGCGCGGGCCTTCCCGACGGCTCCGTGCGCGTCGCCGGCGAGCGTGGTGATCAGGGACTCGACCCGATCGACGGCTCCGGTCGCGGTCATGATGCCGCGAATCTGCTCGACCCCGGCCGCGTCGAGGTCGTCCCGACCGAGCAGGGTCTCGACGGTGGCTCGGTCGTGCTCGTCTGCGGCATCCAGAACGTGGGCGACCAGGAGGGTGAGCTTACCTTCGCGCAGGTCGTCGCCGGCGGGCTTTCCAGTGGCCTCCGGGTCACCGAACACGCCGAGCACGTCGTCACGCAGCTGGAACGCCTCCCCGAGAGCGAGCCCGTAGGCGGAGAGCGGCGCCAGCGCAGCTTGCTCGGCGCCGCCGACCAGGGCGCCGATGAGCACCGGCTGCTCGATGGTGTACTTCGCGCTCTTGAAACGGATCACCTTACGGGCCGAGGCGATGCGCGCCTCGAGGTCGAGGCCCGACCAGCCACGGGCGGCTTCGAGCAGGTCGAGGAACTGGCCACCCATCAGCTGGGTGCGCATCCCGTCGAACTGGGAGCGGCCTCGCGCCAGGTCGCCTTCGGGTAGCCCGCAGGTGGCGTACATCTCGTCGCACCAGGTGAGGCAGAGGTCGCCGGCGAGGATGGCGGTGCCCTCACCGAAGCGGTCAGCGTCCCCGGCCCAGCCCCGCTGGCGGTGCAGCGACGCCACGGCGCGATGAGCGGCCGGCATGCCGCGGCGGGTGTCGCTGCGGTCCATCACGTCGTCGTGCAGCAGGGCGGCACCCTGGAAGAACTCCATGCTCGCCGCCAACCGGACCAGCTCGTCGGAGTCCTCGCCGCCGGCTGCCCGGTAGCCCCAGTAGAGGAAGCCCGCGCGCAGGCCCTTGCCACCACGGAGCAGCCCCGACACCGCTCCCGTGAGCGGGGCGATCTCGTCGCCGATCTCACCGAGCAGGCGGCCCGCGTCGGTGATCTGCGCCTCGATCGCCTGCTGGACCCGATCACGCAGGGCCTCGAGGTCGGTGGGGTTGAACAAGGGGGCACCCTTCGTCGCTTGGGATGAGTGCTCAGCCTACGTGGGCGGGGGTCGGGCCATGCCGCGCGGTCACCCCTGCGGTCACCCTGCGGTCAGCAGGTGAGGCCGGCCCCCTGTCGTGCTGGGCGTGGGACGTCTGTGGCCGAGCCGTCCCACCAGCCTAAGGTTGGGCGCATGGCATACGGCACGGCATCCTCGATGGTCCGGGCCGAGCGGTTCACCCGCTCGATCCCGGCGATGGTCGACTCCGACACGCCCACCTTCAGCTTCGAGTTCTTCCCACCGAAGGACGACGCCGCCGAGGTGAGCCTGTGGGACTCCATCCGCCGTCTCGAGAAGCTCTCACCCAGCTTCGTGTCGATCACCTACGGAGCGGGGGGAGCCACCCGTGACCGCACCGTCAAGCTCACCCAGCGCGTGCTCGAGTCCACCTCCCTGACGCCCCTCGCGCACCTGACCTGCGTGGGCCACTCGACCGGTGAGCTGCGCGCCATCGTCGGGTCGTACGCGGCTGCCGGGGTGCGCAACATCCTCGCCCTGCGCGGCGATCCGCAGGGCGGCCTGGGGCAGCCGTGGACGGCCCACCCCGAGGGGCTCGACCACGCTGACGAGCTCGTCGCGCTCGTCAAGAGCCTGGGTGACTTCACGGTCGGCGTCGCGGCCTTCCCTGACGGGCACCCCGAGTCCCGGGACGTCGCTGACGACGTCGAGACCCTGATCCGCAAGGAGGCGGCCGGTGCCGAGTTCGCGGTGACCCAGATGGTCTTCGACGTCGAGAGCTACCTGCGTCTTCGCGACGAGCTGGAGCGGCGCGGGTCGATGCTCTCGGTCATCCCGGCGATCATGCCGATCACCAACGCGCATCAGGTGGTCCGGATGGCCGAGCTCGCGGGCCAGCCGATGCCCACCGCTGTCACTGACCGGCTCGACCGGCACGGAGACGACGCGGCCGGGGTGCGGGCCGAGGGGATGGCCATCGCGACCGAGTCGTCACTCCGGCTGCTCGACGAGGGGGCTCCCGGCATCCACTTCATCACGATGAACCGCAGCTCGGCCACGCTCCAGGTGTTCGGCAACCTCTGAGGCTCAGCGCTCCTGGTCGAAGGGCTGGCCGGGTTCCCGGCCGGGAGGGGCCGCATCAGGACTGCCCCGGGCGCCACGGGTTCGTTTCGAGCGGTTCGTCGGGGTGGCGATGCCGACGCGCTCGCCCCAGGCGTCATAGCGACGTTTGACCCGGCGCAGGCGCCCGGCGATCCGGTAGAGCAGATAGGCGCCGGCGGCGAGCAGCACGAAGGCGATCGTCGCTGCCCACCAGGGGTGCGCGACGGCCAGGGCCATGACCCCGGTGACCGCGACATCCTCCCCGGTGCTGACCACGATGTTGCTCGCCGGCTCGGGAGAGGTGTTGACCGCGGCGCGCAGCCCGGCCTTGACGGTGTGGGAGATGAAGGCCGTGACGCCTCCGGTGGCGGCCGAGGCCGCGGTCGCGAGGGCAGCGTCGTCGTGGCCGAGGAGGTAGCCGATGGTCGCGCCCACGGCGGGGCGCACGACGGTGTGGATCGAGTCCCACACGGAGTCGACGTAGGGGATCTTGTCGGCGACCATCTCGATGACGAAGAGGATGCCGGCCCCGACCAGCACGTCGGTGCGGCCGAGGGCGTCGGGGATCTGGCTGAAGCCGAAGATCCGCTCGGCGAGGCCGAGCACGAGCAGAGCTGCGTACGCGTTGATTCCGCTCGCCCACCCGGAGGTGAACGCCAGCGGGATGAGTTCGGTGCCCATCACGAGGCCTGACCTCTCCTGCCTGCTCCTGCCGGTTGGGGCTGGTTCTCGGGGGTGCGGGTGGTTTCAGACGCTACCGGACATGAGAGCGGGTTCGGTCCGTGATCGGAAGGGACCCCTGCGCCCCTCCGTTCGCGGACCGAACCCGCACCTCCTACGGTGCCGCAGACCGTCAGGCACCACCTGAGCATCGGTACTCAGTTGTGGTGCTGAATACCCGGTCGGTCGGCCGCTGTCATGCCGACATGTCTGGGGCACCCCTGGACGCGATTGGACGCGATTGGACGCGGAAGTGGGGGCGGTAGACGCCGTGGATGCCGTTTGAGCGAGCGGTCTTGACACGGTGTCGGCCGTGGGGGTTAGGGTTGTACCAGTTCGAACACCTGTTCGAACTGGTCAGAGCAAGGTCCATCAGATCAGTCGTCGGTTGGTATCGGGTTTGCGCGCAGGCGCGGGCGGCCTGGGTCGTGATTTCCGACCTCGACGTGTCCGACAGGAGACGTGTCGTGGTTCGTAGGTTCAGTGATGTCGTGCAGGTTCGTCCGGTCGAGGGCTCGCAGCAGCAGCCGGAGGCCTTCATCTGGAAGGGGCGACTCTACGTCGTTCGAGACGTGCTGGCCCAGTGGCGTGAGCGCCGGGCCTGGTGGCGGGAGGCCCGTGACTCCGACGAGGTGCGCGCGCACCCGGGCGTCGGGATCGCGGCAGCGGCGGTCGAGCAACAGGTCTGGCGGGTCGAGGCCAGCCCGGGGTGGTCGTTCGCTCCCGGGGTCTACGACCTCGCCCACGACGAGTCCGTCCCCGGTGAGCAGTGGTCGCTCGTTCGAGTAGCCGACTGACGCCTCCCTGGTCCCTGGTGCACGCCACCCAGGCTCGTACGCAACTGGCCACTCGACTGGGTGCCCGGTCGAAGTGCACCGGGTGAAGTACCCGGTCGAGTGGCCACTTTCGTACGCAGGGTCAGGTACGAGATCCGCATCCCCACCGCCAGAACCGCCACCGCCAGAACCGCCACCGCCAGAACCGCTGACAGGAAGATCATGACCGCAGCACAGCTACCCCGCCCACCGATCGGTCCCGCCGTGTTCGACCTGCTGGGTCGATCGCACCTCACCCTCGAGTCCGCCTGCCGTACCAGCGACGTCGCAGAGCGCTACCGTGACGCGCATCTCGGGGCGTTGCGGGCCGCAGCAGCACTCGTGGCGGCCCGGTCCGTGCCGTCCCCACGGTCCCGGCCACGCAGCGTCTGGCAGGTCCTGCCGCGCATCGCTCCCGAACTGGGCGAGTGGGCCGCCTTCTTCGCCGCGTGTTCGACCCGGCGCTCGGCCATCGACCGGGGCGAACCGGTCTCGGTGCGCGAGGCCGATGACCTGCTGCGTCAGGCAGAGATGTTCCTCGAGATCGTCCAGGACACCCTCGGGGTCCCGGCCACGATGCCATTGCCACAGAGCATCACGCCCGTCTCTGCCGTGGTGACAGGGCTGGTCACAGGGCAAGTCACAGAACCCGCAGCGCCCTCAGCGCCCTCAGCGGTCGGGGCCAGGAGGGCAGCCGACCGGGCCGAGAGTTCAACCGCTCCTTGACTACGACGACGATGATGACCGACACCTTCGTCCACCTGCACGTCGCCTCGGGCTACTCGATGCGCTACGGCACGGCCCGGCCCGATCAGCTCGTCGAGCGGGCCGCCGCCTGGGCTCAGCCGGCGCTCGCCCTGACCGACCGTGACGGCCTCTACGGCGCGGTCAAGTTCGCCACCGCCTGCATGAAGCACGGGGTGGCCCCGGTGCTCGGCGTCGACCTCGCTCTCGAGGGCCCCCTGCGCCGACCGTCTTCCGGCAGGTCACGAGGCCCCGGTGGGATCTCGGTCACGACCTTCGCCGCCCCGACGACCGCGCCGGCGCGCACCCCCGTTCGGGGAGGTGCCGTCGTCGATCCCCGGCTCCCACGCGTCACAGTGCTTGCTCGTGGCAGTGGTGGCGCCTTGGCGCCCGGAGAGGGCTGGGCGGCGCTGTGCCGGCTCGTCACGGCCACCCACCTGCGGGGGGAGCGGGGCACCCCGGTCGTCACCGAGCGGCTCCTCGCCGAGCACGCGTCGGGCGCCTCGTCTGCCATGGCGGTCCCGGCATCCACCGCGGGGCCGATCGCTGGGGGGTACGAAAGTGGCCACTCGACTGGGGGGTACGAAAGTGGCCACTCGACTGGGGGAGCGGTCGAGACGGCACGGCGGCAGGAGCCCTCTCGGCTGGTCGTGCTGCTCGGGCCCGACTCCGACGTGGGCCGCGCGGTGCTGGCCAAGGCGCACAGCCAGGCCAGGGCGGCACTCGAGCGTTGGACGGCCCTGTTGCCTCGTGGTGGGGTCGTCGTCGAGGTGGTCTGCCACGGTGGCCCCGAGCACCTGCCCGGCAGCCTCGGTCAGGCCGGGCGGATGCTCGCCCTCGCTCGCGAGCTGGGCGTGCCCAGCATCATCACCGCGGCCGTGCGCCACCTCGATCCCCAGGATGCCGCCATCGTCGACGTGCTCGACGCAGCCCGCCGACTGGTTCCCCTCGACACCCGTCACCTCGACCGCGTCACCACCGCCGGGCACCTCTCGCCGACCCCCCTGATGCACTCGCTCGCCCGCGATGTCGTGCAGGTCTCCGGGCCCGGGCTCGTCGGTGGCGCCGGGCTGGCCCGAGAGCAGGCTCGCGAGCTGGTCGCTCGCACCGTCGCCCTCGCGACCGACTGCATCCAGGATCCCCGTGCCGACCTCGGGATCGGCTCGGTTCACCTGCCCGAGCCCGGGGTGCTCGGCATCCGACCGGGAACCGGCCCGCAGCAGGTGCTGGCGAGACGGTGCCGGGAGTCGATCGCGACCCGCTACCCCGGGCACAGCACCACCTCACTCGCAGCGGTGAGCGAACGGCTCGAAGACGAGCTGGGCGTCATCGAGACACTCGGCTACGCCACCTACTTCCTCACCGTCGCGCAGGTGTGCGACCTGATCCGTGAGATGCAGGTACGAGTCGCGGCCCGGGGCTCCGGAGCCGGATCGCTCGTCAACTACCTGCTCGGCATCTCCGGGGTCGACCCGATGCGTCACGGGCTGCTCATGGAACGGTTCTGCTCACCGCTGAGGGCCGAGCTGCCCGACATCGATATCGACGTCGAGTCGGCGCGCCGCGCCGAGATCTACGAGAAGGTGCTGGGTCGCTTCGGTGGAGAGCGGGTCACCTGTGTGTCGATGATGGACACCTACCGGGTGCGTCACGCCATCCGTGACGTCGGGGCCGCGCTGGGCCTGCCTCCTTCTGAGATCGACGCGATGGCCAAGGCCTTCCCGCACATCGCCGCCCGCAACGTGCGACACGCCCTCGCCGAGCTGCCCGAGCTGCGGGCGAGCGGGCTCGACGTGCCCCGGCTCCAGCTGATGTTCGACATCGTCGAGCGTCTTGACGGACTACCCCGGCACATCGCCCTGCACCCGTGCGGCGTCGTGCTCTCCGACTCCGAGCTGCTGAGGCGAACCCCCGTCGAGGCGAGTTGGCTTGGCTTCCCGATGAGCCAGTTCGACAAGGACGACGTCGAGGCGATGGGGCTGCTCAAGCTCGACATCCTCGGCATCCGCATGCAGTCGGCGATGGCCTACGCGATCGAGGAGGTCGAGCGGGTCGACGGCGAGCAGGTCGACCTCGACGACGAGAAGCAGGTCCCCTTCGACGACGAGCCGACGTTCGAGATGATCCGCTCCACCCGCACCCTGGGCTGCTTCCAGATCGAGAGCCCGGGGCAGCGCGAGCTGATCGGCAAGTTCGGCCCGCAGACCTTCGACGACCTCATCATCGACATCTCGCTCTTTCGTCCAGGCCCGGTCAAGAGCGACATGATCGTGCCGTTCCTCAACGCGCGACAGGGCTGGAAGGACCCTGCCTACCTGCATCCGACCCTGATCCCGGCGCTCAAGGAGACCGAAGGTGTCGTCGTCTTCCACGAGCAGGTGCTCATGATCGTGGCCGAGACCACGGGGGTCTCACTCGCCGAGGCCGACGAGGTGCGACGAGCCCTGGGCACCCCCGCGGGTCAGGAACGGGTCGAGCGGTGGTGGCGGCCCGCCGCCCGGGCCCGGGGCTACGAGCCCGAGGCGGCCGACCGAATCTGGGAGGTGCTCAAGGCGTTTGCGTCGTTCGGGTTCTGCAAGGCGCACGCCGCGGCCTTCGCCCTGCCGACCTACCAGTCGGCCTGGCTCAAGGCGCACCACCCGGCGGCCTTTCTCGCCGGGGTGCTGACGCACGACCCCGGGATGTATCCCAAGCGGCTCATCCTCGATGATGCCCGCTCGTTCGGCATCACGATCCTCGGGCTCGACGTCAACGCCTCGACCGGCACCTACCGGTTCGAGCGCACCGACGACGCCAGCCCCGGCATCCGGCTGTCCCTCGCTGACGTCCACGGCATCAGTGCGGCCGAGGTGAGCAGGATCGTGGCTGCTCAGCCCTTTTCGAGCCTGTCCGACTTCTGGCAGCGGGCCCAGGCCTCGCGACCGGTCGTCGAGAAGCTGGTGCTCGCCGGCGGCTTCGACACGATCCACGACATCGACCTCGGCGGACCGGCCCGGCCTGACGGCGGCACGGCAGGGTCGGTGCGCCAGGTGCGGGGCGGTCTGGGCCGGCGCGGGCAGGTGACCCGTCGCGACCTGCTGCTGCACGTCGCCGAGCTCGACCGCTGGTCGGCCTCGACGCGACGGGTCTCGGCCGCCTCCCGCGGTTCGCGTCGACGGGTCACCTCGGTGTCGGTCACCGGTGACATCCGGGCCCTGGCGGCAGCGCAGTCGCAGGGGCCGGCCCCCGCGACCGAGCCCGTCGCGACCCAGCTGACCCTCGACCTCGGCGACACCCCTCGCCTGCGAGCCACGAGCGGGCTGCCCGAGATGACCGGGCCCGAGCGGGTGCGGGCCGAGCTCGAGGTGCTCGGTCTCGACGCAAGCGGTCACGTCGTCGACTTCTACACCCCGATGCTCGACGCGCTCGGGGTCACCCGTGCCCGCGACCTGCTCGCGGGCCGCAGCGGTCGCGAGGTCTGGGTGGCCGGCGTCAAGGTCGCCACCCAGACCCCGCCGATCCGCACCGGTCGACGGGTCGTCTTCCTCACCCTCGACGACGCAACCGGGCCGGTCGACCTCACCTTCTTCGAAGACGTCCAAGGGCCATATGCGGCCACCGTCTTCCACTCGTGGCTGCTGCTCTGCCGGGGCGTCGTGCGCCGTACCGGGCCCAAAGGCGTCTCGATCCGGGCCACCGGCGCGTGGGAGCTCGGTGAGCTGCAGGAGGCCTGGACCGCAGGTGGAGTCGACGCGGCGCGCGATGCCCTCGACGCAGCAGACCGTGCGGCCTGGCAGCGAGCGGCCGCCGTCAGCGAGAACGGCGCCACCGACGGCACGATGTCCGACGGGCTGTCCGACGTAGGGTCCGGTGGGGGAGAGCCCCGGCAGGGGCGACGGGTGCTCGTGCATGCTTCCGGCTTCAAACAGTCGCCCTATGCCGACATCAAACCGGCCGGAGCGGACGTCCGCGGGTCGCGGGGGTCAGGGGCCCTCGTTCCTGGGGGTGCCGCACCGGAACGCGTGGCCAGGACCGACCGGGGGAGCAACCCGCCACGCAAGCTGTGGCACGCGAGCCCCGGCAGCTCGGGGCACTAAGGTGAGCGTGCACAACGACCCCACCCCACCAGCCATCCTCCGGAGGACACCGTGCCCGACGAGCAGCGGCCGCGGCGACGCGCCGGGGCCCGGCCGTCAACGGTCGTGGCTGCGGTCTCGGCTCTCGCCGACGATCGCCGTGCCCACCTCGGTCGCCCGCTCCAGGTTCTCGACCTCGGCGGCGGCACCGGCGGGGTCGCCGTGCCACTCGCCGAGGCCGGTCATCAGGTCGTCGTGGTCGACCCCAGCCCCGATGCCCTCGCCTCTCTCGCCCGGCGCGCCCGTGAGTCGGGTAGCGAGGGTCACATCACCGCCGTCCAGGGCGATGGAGACCGCCTCGCCGAGTCGCTGGCCGGTCGCGAGTTCGACCTGGCCTGCTGCCACGGCACCCTCGAGTTCGTCGACGACCCCGAGTCCACCCTACGAGCGATCCAGGCTGCGCTCGTTCCGGGCGGACTGTTGTCGCTGCTCGTCTCAGGTCGCCTCGCGGTCGTGTTCGCCAAGACCCTCGCCGGCGAGTTCGAGCAGGCCCGTGCCGCGCTGCTCGACCCCACCGGCCGGTGGGGAGCAACCGACCCCCTGTCCCGGCGCTTCGACCCCGACCAGATCGAGGCACTGCTCACGAGCACCGGGTTCACCGCGGTGCACACTCGAGGCACCGACATCCTCGGGCACCTGGTGCCCTCATCCCATCTCGACTCGGAGGCCGACCGTGCCGCCGTCGCCCAGCTCGACGACCTGCTCGTCGTCGGAGCAGGCCGCGAGTTCCTCCGTACGCTCGGCCATGATCTGCACGTCATCGCCCATCGCTCCTGAAGCGCTCGCCCACACGATCGCCACGATCGATGGCGCCTCTCGGATTGTCGACGGGGTTCTCGACGGGCCGCCGCTGGGGCTGCCGTTGCCGATCACCACTGCCACCACGACCACCACACCTCACCCGCCGGGGCGGGTCAGGCAACCGGTGACGACATGAGCCGGCGGCAGTTCACGGCGCCCACCCGGGCCGGTGCCCACCCTCCTGACGACACCGGGTGCACGGTGCTGCACGTCGACATGGACGCCTTCTACGCCTCGGCCTCGCTCCTGTCCCGGCCCGAGCTGGTGGGCCGACCGGTCATCATCGGAGGAGCGAGCGGTCGCTCGGTGGTGCTCTCGGCCACCTATGAGGCCCGCACCTTCGGTGTCACCTCGGCCATGCCGATGGCCCGGGCCCGGCGGCTGTGCCCCCAGGCCGTCATCATCGAGCCTGACCACCGCCGCTACGCCGCCATCTCCGATGCCATCATGGCCACCTTCTCGACCATCACCGAGCACGTCGAGCCGCTCTCTCTCGACGAGGCGTTTCTTGACGTCTCCGGTGCCATTCGCCGCCTCGGGCGTCCGACCCGCATCGCCGAGCAGCTGCGTGACACGATCGCCGACGAACAGGGCATCACCGCCTCCGTGGGGGTGGCGGCCACCAAGTTCGTGGCCAAGCTGGCGTCGTCGCTGGCCAAACCCGACGGCATGATCGTCGTGCCCCGCGACGAGACGGTCGCCTTCTTGCACCAGCTGCCGGTCGGTGCCATCTGGGGGGTCGGCGAGAAGACCGAGGAGCACCTGCACCGGCTGGGGCTGCGCACCGTCGCCGACCTGGCCCACACCCCGATGGTGACCCTCCAGCGGGCCCTGGGCGAGGTGGCCGGTCGCAACCTGCACGACCTCGCCTGGGGTCTCGACCCCCGTTCGGTCGTTCCCGAGCGCCGAGAGAAGTCGATCGGCGCCGACGAGACCTTCTCGCACGACATCTCCGACCCTGCGGTGATCCACCGTGAGCTGCTGCGCCTCGCCGACCGCACTGCGGCTCGCGCCCGCTCGGCCGGCATGACTGGACGCACCGTCTCGATCAAGGTGCGCTTTGCCGACTTCACGACGATCACCCGCTCCAAGACACTGCGCCACCACACCGACGTCTCGCGTGAGATCTTCGCCACAGCCCGCGAGCTCTACGACCGGCTAGGGCTCCAACGAGCCCGGATCCGCCTCGTCGGCGTGCGCCTGGAAGGCCTCGTAGAAACCGGAATGGCGCCCATCCAAGCACGCCTGGATGACCCCGAACACGGGTGGCGAGAGGCTGACATCGCGGTCGACCGGGCAAGCGCCAGGTTCGGGGCGGGGTCGGTGCGACCAGCCAGCCTCATGCCCGACAGACCCTCGGGTTCACAAGGGCCCCCGGGCGATCTATCCTAGAGGTAAGAACCTGGAGCGCCGATCACGACATACGATCCGGGCAGAGAATATCGAGACCGCACAGGGAGGTGCCGAGTGGCACTCTCGGAACACGAGGAAGCCCTACTCCAGCAGATGGAGGAGGCCCTCTACGCCGAAGATCCGCGGTTCGCATCCCGGATCGAGAAGACAAAGAAGCGATCCGGCGGGCGAGGCCGAGTCATCATCGGGGTTGTCGTCGGCCTGGCCGGCCTGGGGCTGGTGGTCGTCTCTGCCATGAGCAGCCTGATCTGGCTAGGGGCAGTCGGTTTCGCTGTGATGGTGGCCGGCATCGTGTTCGCGATCACGCCGTCGAAGGCCAAGCTCGGCACGGTATCGGCCGACGGAACGGTCAAGCCGCATCAGAAGCCGGCCCCGACGGGCAAGGGTGCTGCCCCCCGACAGGGCAACTTCATGGGCCGCCTCGAAGAACGCTGGGAGAAGCGTCGACGCGACCAGCCGTAGGGCTCCCGTCGACGACCAAGACTTGAGAACGTGAGCGCCCCCGAAGGGGGCGCTCAGTGGGCTCTGGCCCCATACGGCTTGCTCAGTGCACTCTGGCCCAGACGGCGCTGCCCCAGACGGTGATCATAGCCAGCGCCGTCACCAGCTCGATCCCGACGCTGAGACCCACGGCACGCACCGCCTGCTTCGTGGCGCCCCAGGCCCCGCTGGGCTCGCGCCGCCGCACCAGCTCGAGCAGGTAGATGGCAGCGACGAAGCCGATCGGAGCGCCCACGACGGGGATCACGAAGAGTCCCACGACCGCCATCACCAGAGAGAGAGCGATGACCCAGGTCTGCACGCCGGCAGAACGCAACCGCCGGCCCGGGTAGACGTACTGCGCCACCAGCCCTGCCGCGTAGAGCGCGGAAGCGCCGACGAAGGCCACCCAGCCGGAACCATCGGGCTGGTCGATCGCCCACACGAGGAACGCCAACCAGACCACCAGCAGCCCTGGGAGCACAGGAAGAACAATCCCCGCCGTGCCCACCAGCATGGCGAGCAGGACGAGGATGTCGGTGGCCGTGATCACGGCCGGTCAGCGGTTTGGGGGCGGAAGGACAGCGGGCAGGTCAGTGTCGTCGCTGGCGTCAGTGGGCGGGAGTGGGGGCCGGGTTCTCGATCAGCCGATCGGTCTCATCGACGATGTCGACCGCCTTGTCTCGCAGCGCGGGAACGAACTCACGGCCGTGGTGGCCACAGAAGAAGAGCTCTCCGCCGGAAACAAGTCGGGCGCGGATGTAGGCCTGGGCCCCACATCGGTCACAGCGGTCGGCTGCTGTCATCTCGGGTGCCAGTGCTGTCGTCATCATGCTCGCCTTCTTTCCTCGCTCAGGGGTTCCTCGAAAAGAAAACCCTGCCATGTCGTTGCGACGCCCGCCCCGGCTCTTCGGTTGCCGTCTCGGTGCCTCGTGACCGTTCCAACAGTCAATCACGAGGAAACCTTCCCGCGTGGGAAGCCCGTTGGCTGAGACGCGGGTGATGTCCCGATCGTTACGTGTCAGGGGTTCGTGGACGGTCGCCCCGGCGGATTGGTCGCCCAAGGTCGAGGGCAGTACGCGTGCGCCTGGCGCCTCACGTCGGCGGCCGACCAGCGAGCCTCTCGGCAGCCGCCGAGGACGGTCGTTAGGCTGCCGGTGCACACCTGAATCGATGAGGGAGAACAACCCGCCTTGGCCACCGCCCCACGCACCACCCAGCCTCGAAACGGCGACTACACCGCTCGTCACCTCCAGGTGCTCGAGGGGCTCGAGGCAGTACGCAAGCGGCCCGGCATGTACATCGGCTCCACCGACCAGCGCGGCCTGATGCACTGCCTCTGGGAGATCATCGACAACGCCGTCGACGAGGCCCTGGCCGGCGTGTGTACCGACATCCTCGTGATCCTGGGGTCCGACGGGTCGATCGAGGTGCGTGACAACGGTCGCGGCATCCCCGTCGACGTCGAGTCGCGTACGGGCCTCTCAGGCGTTGAGGTGGTGTTCACCAAGCTGCACGCCGGCGGCAAGTTCGGGGGCGGCTCGTACGCCGCCACCGGTGGGCTGCACGGGGTGGGGGCCTCGGTCGTCAACGCACTGTCCGCCCGGCTCGACGTCGCGGTCGACCGGGCCGGCAAGACTTACGGCATGAGCTTCCGACGCGGTGAGCCGGGTCGCTTCCTCGACACCTCACCCGTGCACTCACCCGAGTCCGAGTTCACGCCCTACCTCACGCGCAGCGAGCTGCCGGTCGTGGGCAAGGCAAAGCGCGGGGTCACCGGCACGCGCGTGCGCTTCTGGCCCGACCGTCAGATCTTCCTCAAGGATGCCGGTCTCGACTACGAGTCGCTCGCCGCGCGAGCCCGCCAGACCAGCTTCCTCATCCCGGGCCTGAAGCTCGTGCTGCGCGACGAGCGCCCGCAGGGCGGCGCCGATGGCGAGGAGTCGCCGCGCGAGGAGGCCTTCCAGCACGACGGCGGCATCAGCGAGTTCGCCGAGTACCTCGCGCCCGACCCGGCGATCACCGAGGTGTGGCGCCTCGAGGGCTCCGGCACGTTCACCGAGACTGTGCCCGTACTCGACTCCCAGGGGCACATGAGCCCGACCGAGGTCGAACGCGAGTGCGGTGTCGACGTGGCGCTGCGCTGGGGGCAGGGCTACGACGCCCGGGTGCAGTCGTTCGTCAACATCATCGCGACCCCGAAGGGCGGCACCCATGTCGTCGGCTTCGAGCAGTCGCTCCTCAAGGTCTTCCGCCGCCAGCTCGAGATCAACTCCCGTCGACTCAAGGTCGGCAACGACAAGCCGGAGAAGGACGATGTGCTCGCCGGGCTGACGGCGGTCGTCACCGTACGCCTGGCCGAGCCGCAGTTCGAGGGTCAGACCAAGGAGGTGCTCGGCACCAACGCCGTGCGCGCCATCGTCGCCAAGGTCGTCGAAGAGCAGCTCACCGCCCGGCTGACCTCGACCAAGCGGGGCGAGAAGTCTCAGTCGGCCCTGCTGCTCGAGAAGGTCGTCTCCGAGATGAAGTCGCGCATCAGCGCCCGGCTGCACAAGGAGACCCAGCGCCGCAAGAACGCCCTCGAGAGCTCGACGCTGCCCACCAAGCTGCGTGACTGTCGCACCAGTGACGTCGAGCGCTCCGAGTTGTTCATCGTCGAGGGCGACTCCGCGATGGGAACGGCCAAGGAGGCCCGCAGCTCCGAGTTCCAAGCGTTGTTGCCGATCCGCGGCAAGATCCTCAACGTCCAGAAGGCCTCGGTCTCCGACATGCTGAAGAACGCCGAGTGCGCCTCGATCATCCAGGTCATCGGAGCCGGCTCGGGTCGCAGTTTCGAGCTCGAGGCAGCCCGCTACGGCAAGGTCATCATCATGACCGACGCCGATGTCGACGGCGCACACATCCGCACCCTGCTGCTCACCCTCTTCTTCCGCTACATGCGTCCGCTGGTCGAGTCCGGGCGGGTGTACGCCGCGATGCCCCCGCTGCACCGGCTCGAGGTGATCAACGCCGGCTCGAAGAAGAACGAGCTGATCTACACCTTCAACGAGCCGGAGATGCGCCGCACCCTGGCGCGGATCGAGAAGAGCGGGAAGAAGATCAAGCAGCCGATGCAGCGCTACAAGGGTCTCGGCGAGATGGATGCCGACCAGCTGGCCGACACGACGATGGACCCCCGCCACCGCACCCTCCGACAGGTCACGATGCGCGACCTCGAGGCGGCCGAGCACGTGTTCGAGCTGCTCATGGGCAACGACGTCGCTCCCCGCAAGGACTTCATCATCGGCTCGGCCCACGACATCGACCGCGAGCGCATCGACGCCTGAGCCCGACGGCACGTTTACGATGTGACTCCGTGCCGCATCGCCGGGCCGCAGGGCAGGGCCCTGTCGTCCGCCGCGGAATCACGTGAATCGCCGAGAAGGGGTCAGATGGTGCAGGGCAACGTGGGTGGGGCAGAGCCCGACGACGAGGGTGGCGCTACGACCCGCGAGATGTACGCGGTCCAGATCCCGGGCGTCGCGCCCGCCGACGACCGTGACGGCCTCCACCACGCCGGCTCCGACCCCACAGGCTCAGGCGACGCCGGATCCGAGCACGCCACCTCCGAGCACGCGTCGCCCGACGAGGCCGCGGCCGCACTCGACACGCCGGTCCACACCACGGTCCCGAACGGCGCCGTCTACCTCGACGCCGACGAGCTCGCCTGGGCCCGCGAGACGGTGGCGGCCATCTCCGGTGCCTTCACGGCCAAGGTGGTCGGACAGACACGCCTGCAGGAGACCCTGCTCATCGCGCTGCTGACCGGTGGTCACGTGCTGCTCGAGAGCGTGCCGGGGCTGGCCAAGACGACTGCCGCCCAGACGGTGGCGCAGGCGGTGGGTGGCAGCTTCCACCGCATCCAGTGCACCCCCGACCTGTTGCCCAGCGACATCGTCGGCACGCAGGTCTACAACCAGCACTCGGGCACCTTCGAGACCCAGCTCGGGCCGGTGCACGCCAACTTCGTGCTGCTCGACGAGATCAACCGCAGCAGCGCCAAGACGCAGTCGGCGATGTTGGAGGCGATGCAGGAACGGCAGACGTCGATCGGTGACCACAGCTATCCGCTTCCCGTCCCCTTTCTCGTGCTGGCCACCCAGAACCCCATCGAGCAGGAGGGCACCTACCCGCTGCCCGAGGCGCAGATGGACCGCTTCATGCTCAAGGACGTGCTCGACTACCCCTCTCCGGCCGAAGAGGCCGAGGTGCTGCGCCGCATCGACGCGGGAGTCTTCTCTGCTGCCCCCGAGTCGGTCGTGTCGGTCGCCGACATCAACCGGCTGCAGGCTCTCGCGGGCCGGGTCTACATCGACCCCGCCATCGTCAACTACGTGGTGGGCATCACGTACGTCACACGGCATCCTCGCGACTACATCGACCCCCGGCTCGCAGCCTACGTCGACTTCGGGGCCAGCCCCCGCGCCAGCATCGCCTTCACCAGCGCGGCCCGGGCCCGCGCGCTCATCGACGGTCGGAACCACGTGGTGCCCGATGACGTCAAGGCGCTCACGCACCGGGTCCTGCGCCACCGCGTCACGCTCGGCTTCGAGGCCGCCGCCGACGAGGTGGCCGTCGAGAGCATCATCGACGCCATGGTGAACGGGATCCGAACCCCCTGAGGGGTGTCGAAGCCATGCCGTCACGACTCGACCCTCCTTCCGTGCCACCTGGACCGGGAGCCGCGCCACCAGCCGGCGTCTCGCCCACCCGGTCTCCGACGACGATGCTGACCCGGGTCAAGAGCAAGCTGTTCGTGCACGCTCGGCGGCGCTCGCGGGGACTGCTCGAGGGTGAGTACGCCTCGGTCTTCCACGGCCGCAGCCTCGACTACGACGACCTGCGCGACTACGTGATCGGCGACGAGGTTCGCGACATCGACTGGAAGGCGACGGCCCGGCACACCCGGCCGCTCGTCAAACGCTATGTCGCTCACCGCAAGCAGAACCTCATGCTCGTGGTCGACACGGGCCGGGGCATGGCGGCCACGACCCGCAGCGGCGAGCCCAAGAAGGAGGTGGCCATCGCGGCCGCGGGCCTGGTGGGGTGGCTGGCCCAGCGTCATGGCGACCTGGTTGGGCTGGTCCGTGGCACCGCCACCGAGACGACCGCGCATGACCTGCGCGGCACCGAGGCCCACCTCGAGCTGCTCCTGCGCGCCATCGACTCCGCCACGACTCTCGACGGCGAGCAGAGCAACCTGGCCAGTCAGCTGCGCTGGATCATCCGCAACGTCCGGCGCCGCCTCTTCCTGCTCGTGCTCGCCGACGACCGTGACCTCGACCCCGCCACCGAGGAGCTGCTGCGCCGCCTGCACGTGCAGCACGAGATCCTCTGGATCACCGTCGAGGATGCCGACCCGACCGCCATCGAGGTCGGCCGCACCGCGTACGACGTGGCTGACGCGCACCCGCTGCCGACCCTCGTTCGGCTCGACCCCAGGGTTCGGGCGGCCTACGCCGCCGAGGTGGCCCACCGCGTCGAGCACACCACGGCCCTGCTGGACCGCCGCGGGATCAACCACACCCGTATCGGGTCGAGCGACGAGGTGGTCGGAGCCGTCTTCGCCCTGCTGGAGAGACAGCGCCGTGCTCGCCGCTGACCGCCCGCCACCGGGCTTCTACGCTCCCGACCCGTACGCCGTGACCTGGCTGTGGGTCGGCCTCGCCGGGTTCGTCGCCATCGCACTCTGGTACGGCTGGGTGTGGTGGTCGACCCGTGAGAAGCCCGTGGTCGTTCCGCCGCGGATCACCGCCGACCGTCTCAGCCGCCTCCGCGGCGACTACTCACGCCAGATCGATGCCGTCGTGGCGAGGGTGGAGGCCGGCGAGACCACACCGCGCCGGGGCCACCAGCAGCTGAGCGTGCTGGTGCGCCACTTCGTGCAGGAGGTCTCCGGCATCCGGGCGCCGACGATGACCCTGACCGACCTGCACGCGTCCGGGGGGCGGCTCGCCCCGGTCTCCGACGTCGTGGCCCAGCTCTACCCGGGTGAGTTCTCACCGGCGGAGGGCACGACCCTCGCCGGCGCGGCCGCCCAGGCCAAGACGGTGGTGGCCCGGTGGACCTGAGATCGCCCGGCACGCTGGTCATCGCCAGCGTCGCCGCCCTCGTCGGGGGCTACCTCGTCTACCGCGGGCTCACCGGCCGGGCCCGCCGGTCGGGTGCGGCCGTCGCCAACTCGCAGGCCCTGACCCGGTTGCCCGAGTACCAGCGCGCTCTGCGCAGGCACCGGGTTCGGTTGGTCGTGCTGGCCGTCAGCGCCTGCCTGCTCGGGGGCTCTGCCATCGTCGGCGCGGCCCGGCCGCTCGACTCGACCATCGACAAGCCGCAGAGCCGCAGCCGCGACATCATGCTCTGTCTCGACATCTCGGGGTCGATGGCCAGCTTCGACGCGCAGCTGGTCAAGACCTTCAAGACGCTGGCGACGAAGTTCGAGGGCGAGCGCATCGGCATGGTGATCTTCAACTCGTCGGCGGCCACCGTCTTCCCGCTCACCGACGACTACGACTACATCAACGACGAGCTCGACTCCGCTGAGAAGGCCCTCAGCGGTGACAGCGCCTACGAGTCGTTCTTCGCCGGCACCTTCAACGGGCGCGGAACCTCGCTCATCGGCGACGGCCTGGCCACCTGCGCGAGCAGCTTCGACCGCATCGACACCCAACGGGCCCGCTCGATCGTGTTCGCCACCGACAACCACCTGGCCGGCAGGCCGCTCATCGAGCTCGACGAGGCAGGCCAGCTGGCCACGTCCAAGGGCGTGCGCGTGTATGGGCTCAACCCGGAGGAGGACGGAGTCGACCGCGAGGCGAGCGCCATGCGCACCGTCGTCACGGCCACGGGTGGTAAGTACTTCTCCCTCAGCGACGAGAGCGCGGTCCCCACGATCGTGGATGCCGTGCAGGCTCAGGAGGCCAGCATCATCGAGTCGGCCGCCCGCGCGCTCTACACCGATGCGCCCACTGCTGCGATCGCGTTGGCCGGGCTCGGGCTGATCGGTGTCATCGGCGCGAGCCGCAGGTGGTCGTCGTGACCTTCGTTCCGATCGTCGCCTGGCCGGTTCTCGTCGTGCTCGTGCTCGCCGGTCTGGTTGCCGTCTGGTGGAACCCGTCTTCGCGAACGGTGGCCGGAGAGTCGCGGCCGACGCACTGGCGCCTGACCGCGGCCGTCGTGCTGCTCGGCGTGGCCGCGCTGCGACCGGGCCTGCCCGGCGACGAGGTGGACACCACCGCCGCCAACCTCAACGTCTACTTCGTCGTCGACACCACGAGCAGCATCATCGCCGAGGACTGGGGTGACGAGCAGCCTCGGTTGGCCGGGGTGCGCAGCGACATCGACGCGATCGCGGGGGCCCTGCCCGGCGCGCGCTACTCGGTGGTCACCTTCGACCAGTCGACCCGGGTGCGCCTGCCGCTCACCACCGACACGACGGCCCTGGCGTCGGTGACCGAGACCCTGCTGCCCGAGCCGACCGAGTACTCACGGGGCTCGTCGGTCACCGAGGCGAACGACCGGTTGCGGACGCTGCTCGAGCAGGCCGGACAACGCACGCCCGACCGTGGCCGGGTCGTCTACTACCTCGGCGACGGCGAGCAGACGGCGCAGGGCCGGCCATCACCCTTCACCATCCCTGCCGGGCTGGTCAACGGCGGAGCCGTGCTCGGCTACGGCACCTCGCAGGGTGGCCGGATGAAGGCGACCCGGGCGCGGTTCGAGACGTCAGGGGAGTACATCCAGGACCCCTCGACCGGTGAGGACGCCCGTTCAGTGATCAGCGAGAGCACCTTGCGCTCCGTGGCCGACCAGCTCGGGGTCGGCTACCTGCACCGCGAGTCGGGCGACGCGATCGGGCCGGCCGTCGACGGCATCGACCTGGCCCGCTACGGCAGCAGCGCCGAGATCGAGGCCCGCAAGGTGCGATCACGCTACGAGCTCTACTGGCCGTTGCTGCTCGGCGTGGCCGCCATCGCCGTGTGGGAGGCCGGGGCCGGGCTCGCCGCCCTGGCCCAGACCCGTCGCCGCAAGGAGGCGCAGCCGTGAGTGCTCTCGTCACACCTCCGCGGGCGAACCAGTCCGACCGCGAGCCGGCCGACACCGCGGACGCGGGCCGGCCCGGCCGGCCGCGCGGCATCGGCCGGCGCGGCTCTCGCGGGGCGTCCCGGAACCGTCGCCCGGTGCCGGCCCATCTTCGGGCCAGGCGTCGCCGCTTGCTGCTCGCGTCACTGCCGTTCGTGGTGCTGATCGCCTTCGTCGCCACTCGGCTGGTGACCCTCAACCTGGTGCACAACCAGACCTTGGCCGCCTATCAGGCCGGAGACCCGACGGCCACCCAGACGTGGGCCGAGCGACAGGGATGGGTGAATGTCGTCGAACAGTTCCGCTCACCGTTTGCCGTGGGCGACGCACACGCGCTCGCAGGTCAGTTCGAGGCGGCCCGGCCCTGGTTCGAGCGGGCCTTCGAACAGGTGCCCAAGGGCGGCATCGACGACTGCAAGGTGCGGGTCAACCTCGGACTGACCTACGAGGCGCTGGGCGACGCCGCCAAGGCCGGCGAGCGCACCGCCGAGTGGAAGCAGTTCTACGACAAGGGCATCACGATCGTGCAGGAGCGGCCGAAGCTCTGCGACGCCCCCGAGGGTGGTCAGACCGGTCAGCAGCTGCAACAGGCCGAGCAGCGGATGCAGAGCAAGAACCAGGACCAGCCGGTGCCGCCCGACCCGCAACCGAGCGACCCGGCGAAGCCGGCCGACCCGCAACCTGCCCCCGACCCGGGCAAGACCCCGAGCGAGCTCAAGCAGGAGCTGTTGAAGCAGCAGCAGCAACGCAACACCACCGAGCGCAACCAGCAGCAGGACAACGACGACCGCACGCCGCCCGACGGTGGCGACGGGAGTGGCGTGGCCAAGCCCTGGTGAGGCAGGTCGTCAGGGCCGGGTGACCATCCGGGCCTGGTGCTCGATGACAGGAAAGGCCGCCGCGCCGCACGACCCCGGCCGCACCGGGCCGCTGGCGACCCGCTCGACGTGGATTACCCACTGCCGGCCGTCGGTATGGGTGACCTCGACGTCGGACCCGTGGTCACGCGGCAGGGGGCCGGACGTCGACAGAGCGTCGAAGCGCGTCTCAGCCAGGTCGGCTCGCACGAACGCCTCGGCGCACTGCGCCGTCGGCGGCAGGCTCGAACGACCGCGGTCGTGGAGGGGGCCCAGGAGCGCGGCCGGGGTGTTCCCGGTCAGGCTCGCCTCGAGCACCCACCGTGTCGACTCCTCGTCGATGCGTGCGTAGTTCTGACCCCAGGGCAACAGCACCGCGGTCGGCGCGAAGCGGTGCCCTCCGGTGTGTGAGACCTCCCAGACCCGGGCGGGAGCCTCGCGGTGCGCCGCAGCGGCGACGGGGCGCCCGCGCACGGCGCAGCAGACGTCGCGCCGCCCGTTGGTGCACACGAGCAGAGCCGGCTCGGCGGGTTCGGCGGCGGGTAGCGAGGTGGCGACGCGGTCTCTTCGCCCGAGAGCCAGCGCCGCCCAGTCGAGCGCGAGCAGCTCGCTCGGGTCGGCGACCAGCCCCTCGAGCAGCCAGGCGTCACGGGAGTCGTGACCGGCGAAGGCGACGAGCGCGTGACGGGGCAGGTGGTCGGCGGCGTGGCCGCCGGGGCGCCGGATGAGCATGAACCGGCCCCCCGCCCTGGTGCAGCGCGACTCGAGCTCGGCGCCCAGACCGGGGTCGAGTCTCGACTGCCGGGCGGCCTGGCGACCCCAGGGGCCGCCCTGCTCGAGGAGCACGAAGAAGCGGGCGGGCGCCGCCGTACCGTAGGCGCTCGTGCCGTCGGCGTCGGACAGCACCGAGCAGGCCGTGTCGGCCGGACGGCCGTGCCCGGCGGTGGACGGGTGCTCGTCGAACCACGGCTTTGCGGCATCCGGGCTCGTCGACTCGGCGGGCTTGGCGGGGTTGGTGGTGCTGCCCTCGTCGCTCACTGGGGCGTCTCGTTCGGCAGGGTCGGCGGCGATGCAGGTGGCGGCGGTGACGGTGACGACGTCGGCGCGCCGACGATGCGGGCGATCACCGGGGTGAAGGGCAGGCCCGAGCCGTCACGGCGACCGGTGGCCTCGGGCAGGTCGATCGCGACCCCGTTCGCGGCAGCGGCCCGCACGGGGGAGTTGCCCGCGAACGCCACGACGAGCTGGTCCTCGCCCTTGAGGAAGCGGTGGCAGCGCACTCCGCCGGTGGCGCGGCCCTTCGGCGGGTACTCGGCGTACGGGGTGACCTTGAGCGAGCCGCCCTCGGTGCCGGGCAGGGCGGCCGACGTGCCGGCCGAGGTGACCACGACGCCGTCACGGGCGCTGTCGACCACGCCGAACCAGGCGACCGTGGCGCCGGGGGAGAGCTTGATGCCCGCCATCCCGCCGGCACTGCGGCCCTGCGGTCGCACCCCGGCGGCCGGGAAGCGGAGCAGCTGGGCGTCGCTGGTGATGAAGACCAGGTCGAGACCGTCGCCATCGGCGACAGCCGCCCCGACCACCCGATCGCCGGGGCGCAGCCCGATGACGTCCCACTCGGCACCCTTCGGGGCGTCGGGGGTCACCCGCTTGACGACCCCGGATGCCGTGCCGAGCGCGATGACGGGGACCTGCTCGCCCACCGCGAGGATCGTCACCGGTTCCTCACCCTTGGCCAGGTCGACGTAGGCCGCCAGCGGGGCTCCGCCGGACAGGCTCGGGGCGCCGTTGGTGGGCGGCAGGGTGGGCAGGTCGAGGGCCGAGAGGCGCACCAGGCGGCCGGCGCTGGTGACCAGCCCGAAGTCGCCGCGGGCGGTGGTGGCGACGGCGCCGACCAGCGCGTCGTGCTTCGACCGGGCACCCTCGGCGGGAACAGGGTCGACGCCGACGGTGCGGGCCAGCAGACCGGTCGAGCTGAGCAGCACCCAGCACGGGTCGTCGGCCACCTCGAGGGGCGCGGCCGTGGCCGACGTCGCCGTCGCCCCCGGCCCCTCGAGCAGCACCGTGCGCCGCGGCGTGCCGTGCTTCTTCGCCACCTCGGCGAGCTCGGTGGACACCAGCCTCGAGAGCAGCTTCTCGCTGCCGAGCAGCGCCCGGAGCTCCTCGATGGCCCGCTCGAGCTCGGACTTCTCGGTCTCGAGCTCGATGAGCGAGAACTTGGTGAGACGGCGCAGCTGCAGCTCGAGGATGTAGTTCGCCTGCAGCTCGGTGAGGTCGAAGACGTCCATCAGCCGTTCGCGCGCGATCGCGGTGTCGTCGGAACCGCGGATGACCTGGATGACCTCGTCGATGTCGACGATGGCGACAAGCAGCCCCTCGACGAGGTGCAACCGCTCCTCCTTGCGCCGCAGGCGATCGGCGGTGCGGCGGCGCACGACATCGGTACGGAAGTCGATGTAGACCGTGAGCAGCTCTTTGAGGCCCATGGTGCGAGGCTGCCCGTCGACGAGCGCCACGTTGTTGATGCCGAAGTTCTCCTCCATCGGCGTCTGCCGGTAGAGCTGCTCGAGCACCGCCTCGGGGTTGAAGCCGTTCTTGATCTCGATGACCAGGCGCAGCCCGTTCTGGCGGTCGGAGAGGTCTTTCAGGTCACTGATGCCCTGCAGCTTCTTGGCCTGCACGAGGTCGCGGATCTTCTCGATGACCTTCTCGGGGCCAACGAGGTAGGGCAGCTCGGTGACGACGATCCCCTTGCGGCGTGGGGTGATCGACTCGATGCGGGTCGTGGCGCGGGTGCGGAAGCTGCCCCGGCCGGTGAGGTACGCGTCGCGGATGCCGGTGAGCCCGACGATGCGGCCGCCGCACGGCAGGTCGGGGCCGGGCACGAACTTCATCAGGTCTTCGAGCGAGCAGGTGGGGTTGGTGATCAGGTGCCGCGCTGCTCCGATGACCTCGACGAGGTTGTGCGGGGCCATGTTCGTGGCCATCCCGACCGCGATGCCGGCCGCACCGTTGACGAGCAGGTTGGGGTAGGCCGCCGGCAGCACGCCCGGCTGCAGCTGTGTGTCGTCGTAGTTGGGCACGAAGTCGACGGTGTTCTCGTCGAGCGAGCCGACCATGAGCAGGGCCGCCGACGCCATCCGCGCTTCGGTGTAGCGGGCGGCGGCCGGGCCGTCGTCGAGCGAGCCGAAGTTGCCGTGGCCGTCGATGAGCGGCAGGCGCAGCGTGAACGGCTGGGCCATGCGCACCAGGGCGTCGTAGATGGCCGTGTCACCGTGCGGGTGGTACTTGCCCATCACCTCGCCGACGACGCGCTGGCTCTTCACGTGGCCCCGTTCGGGCCGCAGCCCCAGCTCGTTCGCGCCGTAGAGGATACGGCGTTGCACCGGCTTCAGACCGTCGCGCGCGTCGGGCAGGGCACGGGAGTAGATGACGCTGTAGGAGTACTCGAGGAAGGCGTTGCTCATCTCCTCCTCGACGTCGATGCCGACGATCTTCTCCTCGAAGTCTCCGGGAGGAGGTGGGGGTGGCGTGCGTCGGGCCATGCCGGGTAGTGCTCCTTGGGTTCATCCGGGTTCTGCCGGGTCATCGGGTTGTGCCGGGTTCAGCGTCCCATCCTCTCAAAGCGGCAGGATCAGGCGTCCGATGCCACGCCGAACCGGCCCCAGTGCGACACCTCACGTCCGTCGCGCCGGTGCCGCTTGAGGCTGGGGCTCTTCGGGCCGGGCAGCGCGTAGCCGAGCGAGACCACGCCGACGATGGTGCGGCCCACGGGTATGTCGAAGGCGTCGTGCACCGCCTCATGCCGGGCGGGATCGACGCCGAAGAACAATCCGCCGAGGCCCTCGTCGACGGCCGTGAGCAGGATGAGCAGCGACGCCATGCCCGTGTCGACGTCCCAGTAGGGCACCGGCCAGCGCGACTCGTCACGGTCGACCCAGCCCTTGTCGGGGGCCGCGTACCGGTCGAGGTAGGCGTCCTTGTGTGAGAGACAGACGACGAGCACCGGCGCCGACCGGATGCCGCTGAGCCACGTGTCGGGTTCGCCGCCTTCCTCGGTGGTGGCAGCCCAGAACGCGTCACGTTCGGGCTGCGAGCGGAGCACGAGGAAGTCCCAGCCCTGGCTGAAGCCCGCGCTGGGGGCGCGCACCGCGCTGGCCAGGCACCGCTCGATGACCTCCCGGGGCACCGGCCGGTCGGGGTCGTAGCGACGGACCATGCGACGACGGCGAACCACCTCGGAGAACTCCACGCTCTCACCCTCCCACCACGCCCGGCTCAGGTGGTCACCTGGGCGGCGCGGCCCCGCGGGAGTCGGACCGGGGCGGGGTTCGGGTGGTCGGCGGGGCTGGTGGGCCGCAGGAATCGGACCGTGACGGGGTTCCGGGCGCTGAGCAGCCAGTGGCGCAGTGAGCCGCCATCCAGGGTGAGCACGGGCGTGGCACGATGACGACATGTCCGATCGTGACGAGGTCCCCGAAGCCACCGACGTTCCCGACGACACCGTGCCCCTTCCGGTCGCGTCGGCCCGGGCGGCCGGTGGCCCGGTCGGGTGGGAGGCCGACGTCGTGCTCAAGGACGGCACGGTCGCGCACCTGCGACCGATCGGTCCTGACGACGCCGACGGCATCCGCGACTTCCACAGCAAGCAGTCGCCGGAGTCGATCTACCTGCGGTTCTTCGCCCCGGTGCGCGAGATCAGCGAGCGTGACCTGCACCGCTTCACGCACGTCGACCACCACGACCGGGTGGCCCTGGTGGCCACCCTCGACAACGTCATCATCGGCATCGGCCGTTTCGACCGCATCGACGCCGCATCGGCCGAGGTCGCCTTCAACATCTCCGACCACTTCCAGGGCAAGGGCATCGGCTCGGTGCTGCTCGAGCACCTGGCCGCGATCGCCCAGGAGGTGGGGGTCACCCGGTTCACGGCCGAGGTGCTCCCGCAGAACCGCAAGATGCTGATGGTGTTCAAGGAGGCGGGCTACGAGGTCGCCTCCCACCTCGAGGACGGCGTCGTCGAGGTGGGGTTCGACGTGCTGCCCACCGACAAGAGCAAGGCCGTGCAGCTCTCCCGCGAGCACCGCGCCGAGTCGCGCAGCATGACGACCATCCTCTTCCCCGGGCGGGTCGCGATCATCGGCGTCAGCCGTCGCCCCGACGGGGTCGGGGCGCTCGTGATGCGCAACATCGTCGCGGCCGGCTTCGTGGGTGAGCTCTACCCGATCCACAAGGAGGCCGACTCGATCCAGGGGGTCGCGGCCTTCCGCAGCATCGGCGACGCACCGGGCCCGGTCGACCTCGCCGTCATCGTCGTGCCGCCCGACGAGGCCCTCGGCATCGTCAAGGAGTGCGGCCGAGCCGGCGTGCGAGCCCTGCTTGTGCTGTCGTCCGGCTTCGCCGAGGCCGGTGACGAGGGGGTGAAGCTGCAGAACAAGCTGCGTCGCCGGGCGCGCCGGGCGGGGATGCGGGTGGTCGGGCCGAACAGCTTCGGGCTGATCAACAACGACCCGAAAGTTCGGCTCAACGCCAGCCTCGCGCAGGTCATTCCGGATGCCGGCCGGCTGGGTCTCTTCGCGCAGAGCGGGGCGCTCGGCATCGCCGTGCTCGCGTCGGCGGCCCGGCGCGGGCTCGGGATCTCGGTGTTCGCCTCAGCGGGCAACCGGGTCGATGTCTCGGGCAACGACCTGATGCAGTACTGGATCGACGACCAGGAGACCGACACCGTCGGGCTCTATCTCGAGTCGATGGGCAACCCACGCAAGTTCTCGCGCATCGCCCGTCAGCTGGCCATGGTCAAGCCGGTCGTCGTCGTGTCGTCCGGTGTGTCGAGCTTCGCGGCCCCGGCCGGGCATCGCACGCGCACGACGAACGTGCCGCCGGGTGCCTTTCGGGCTCTGCTGCGGCAGGCCGGCGTCATCCGTGTCGAGAACATCCACCAGCTCTTCGACGTCGCCCAGCTGACCCTGCACCAGCCCCTGCCCCGAGGCGACCGGGTGGCCATCGTCGGCAACTCCGACGCTCTGGGCTCGATCAGTGCCAGCGCGTGCGTCAGCTGGGGGTTGAAGGTCACGCACGGGCCCGTCTCGCTGCTCCCGCAGGCCAGCGCCGAGGAGTTCTCGACGGCCCTCGAGTCCGCGTTCGCCGATCCGCAGGTCGACAGTGTCGTCGCGAGCTTCATCCCGGCCGTCGGCGCGAGCGATGAAGACGTGTCAGCCGCCGTGGCCGGCGTGGTGGCGAGGCACGAGAAGCCTTGCGTGGCAACCTTCGTCGGTGTTCGCGGTATCGACAAGTGGCTTGACTATTCGCAGGTCGACGGCGTGGCCCGATCGGTACCGGCGTACGAGCTGCCCGAAGACGGCATCCGGGCCCTCAACGCGGTCACGAAGTACGCACAGTGGCGAGCCCGTGACCGAGGCACCCCCGTGGCACCGGTCGGTGTCGATCGAGCCCAGGCCGAAGGTCTGATCGACCGCATCCTCGACGAGAGCCCCGAGGGCCGGGTGCTGACCCGCGACGAGACCGAGGCACTGCTCGGTGCCTACGGCATGCGTCTGTGGCCGGCGACCCCGGTGTCGGATGCTGCATCGGCCGTAGCGGCGGCCGACGTGCTGACCTACCCGGTCATCCTCAAGTCGACCTCACCGGTGGTGCGCCACCAGCCGGGCATCGTCGGGGTGCGCAGCGATCTCACCGACGCCGAGTCGGTGCTCGACGCCCACGCCTCCCTGAGTGAACGCCTCGGACCGCTGGGCGCCGACCGCTTCGTGGTGCAGCGGATGGCCGTGCCGGGGGTCTCGTGCGTGCTGCGGGCCAGCGAGGACCCGCTCTTCGGCCCGGTGGTCAGCTTCTCGGTGGCCGGCCCGCCCACCGACCTGCTCGGCGACATCGCCCACCGCATCCCGCCGCTCACCGACGTCGACGTCAACGACCTCATCGACGGCGTCAAGGCCGTACCGTTGCTCGCCGGTCACCGCGGGGCTGCCCCCGTGCACCGGGCTGCCCTCTGCGACTTGGTGGCCCGGCTCTCCGTTCTCGCAGACGATCATCCTGAGCTGTCGTCGGTCGAGCTCAACCCCGTCAACGCCTGGACCGGTGGCGTCGACGTGCTCGGGGCCGAGATCACCGTGCGTCCGCCCCAGCTGCGGCAGGACGCCGGCCGTCGGGCGATGACCTGACGGTTGCCCCTGATGTTGCTCCAGGTCACCCCTTGACGCTGCCCGCCAGCAGGCCACTGGCGAAGTACCGCTGCAGCGCCAGGAACACGATGAGCGGAACGACGATGGTGATGAACCCGGCGGGCGCCAACAGCTCGAGGTGGGCCCCATAGCTGCCGGTGAGGCTCTGCATCCGGGCAGTGACCGGCTGCTGGGCCGGGTCGGTGCTGCCGAACGTCTTGGCGACCAGCAGGTCGTTCCACACCCAGAGAAACTGGAAGATCCCGAACGACGCGATGGCCGGCATCGACAAGGGCAGCACGATCGACCGGAAGATGCGTAGAGCGTTGGCTCCGTCGACGCGCGCCGCCTCGATGAGTGACACGGGAATCTGGGCGATGAAGTTGTGCAGCAGGAAGATGGCGAGCGGTAACGAGAACATCGTGTGCGTCAGCCAGATCTGGGCGAGAGTGCCGTTGACGCCGGGGGAGGGCAGCACCGTGACGCCGCCGATCTGCAGACCCCTGACGTAGTACTGCTGCAGCGGCACCAGGGCCATCTGCAGGGGGATGATCTGCAGGGCGAAGATGAGAAAGAAGATGGCGTCACTGCCCCGGAACCGCAGCCAGGCGAGCGAGTAGGCCGCCATCGAGGCGATGAAGATCGGGATGATGGTCGCCGGAATGGTTATGGCCAGCGAGTTGACCAGCGGCAGAGCCAGACCGCCGCTACCGGTCAGCACCTGCTCGTAGCCGGAGAGGCTGAAGCTGGGGTGGACGAAGAACTCCCACCAGCCCGTGGTGGCGGCGTCCTCCTTCGACCGGAAGGAGTTGATGAACAGGCCCAGGGTCGGGATCGTCCACAGCACCGAGATCACGATGATCACTGCCGAGGCGATGGGCGAGCTGAACGCCCGCCGAACGGCCGAGGTCGCCTCGCGTCCGCGCAGCTTGCCGTCCGAGGGGACCGTGTCAGGAACGGGCGGGATGACGCTGGTCATCGTTCGCTCCTCTCGCGCCGCAGCTGGCGGATGTTGTAGAACATGAGCGGCAGCACGACGATGAAGATGATGACCGCCAGGGCGCTGCCGCGGCTGACCTGGCTGGTGGTGAACATGTCGGCATACATCTGGCGCGCCAGCACGTCGGTGTCGTAGTTGCCGTTGGTGACGGTGTAGACGATGTCGAACACTTTCAGCGTGGTGATCATCACCGTCGTCAGCACCACCACGACCGTGTTGCGGATCATCGGGATCTCGATGCTGCGGAACAGCCGCCACCCGTCGGCACCCTCGAGCCGAGCCGACTCGATGATCTCGTCAGGAATCGACTTGAGGGCGGCTCCGAGCACCACCATGGCGAACCCGGCCTGGATCCAGATCATGATCACCATCAGCAGGAAGGTGTTGATGGGAGAGGTGATCAGCCAGTTGGGGGGGTTGCTCCAGCCCAGCTTCATGACCACGGCGCTGAGCAGGCCGGTCTGTGGCAGCGACGGCGTGACGTAGCTGTAGACGTAGCCCCAGATCACCGAGGCACCGACGAACGAGATGGCCGTCGGCAGGAAGATCAGCGTCTTGGGCACGGCCGTGTGCTTCATCCGGTTCAGCAGCAGGGCCGCCGACAGGCCGACGGCCACGGTCAGGGTCGGCACGATGATCAGCCACAGGAGGGTACGGAAGATGCTGCCCAGCGTGTAGGGGTCGGTGAACGCGAAGGCGTAGTTCTTCAGGCCGACGTACTTGGTGACCAGCTGCCCGAGGAACTGCTGGTTCTTCAGGCTGTTGTTGAACGTGACGATGGCCGGGATGATCAGCCCCAGCAGCAGCAGGAAGAGGGCCGGCCCGAGGCAGATGACGACCGCGACCGGCTTCTGCAACCGACCGGTGACCCGGCCGGCCACGAGGAACACGACGCCGAGAATGGCCACGAAGCCGGCGACCACGAAGACCACACCGAGCAAAGTGGATACGGCCTGGCCCACGGGGGTCGCGTCGGTGAGCAGGCCGGAAACGGATGACACAGACATTGTGAACTCCGTGGTCTCGTACGTGGGTGGACGATCTGGATGCCGTGCGTCAGGAACGGGGCTGGGTCTCCATCAGCCCCGGTGCGGGCCGCTGGCCACGGTGCGGGCCGCTGGCCACGGTGCGGGCCGCTGGCGCCGGTGCGGGGCCGATGGGGTCAGGCCACCCGCACCGGGCTCACCCACGGTCTCCCGTGGGTGAGCGTGGTGTCAGTTCGGCCAGGAGGCGTCGATCTCCTGGGCCACCGCGGCGGCGGACTTGCCGCTGCCGAACCAGTCGACCATGCCCTTCCAGAAGGTGCCCGAACCGACCGCCGCCGGCATGGAGTCAGAGGCGTCGAACCGGAACGTGGCGTTCGGGTCGGCGAGGTACTTCGCCGAGATCTTGTCGATCGGGTCGGTGTAGAGGCTCTGGTCGACCTTCTCGTTCGCCGATACCCAACCGGGAGCGACCTTGATACGGCTCTCGGCCCACTGCGGGCTGGAGAGGTAGTTCTGAACCGCCTGCGTCGCCGGGTCGTCAGCGAACGCGGTGACGAACTCGCCGCCGCCCTCGACCGGTGTCGTGATGCTGGGATTGGCGGCCGGGAGGTAGAACGCGAAGACGTCGCCGTCCGGACCGACCTTGGTGCCCTTCGGCCACTGTGCCTCGTAGAACGACGCCTGCTGCAACATGCCGCACTGGTTCTTCAGGATGGGCAGTCCGGCGTTCTGGAAGGTGGTCGTGGCGATCGTCTGCACGTTGCCGACGCCACCGTTGACCCAGGCCGGGTTGAGCATCCAGCCCTGCACTGCCTTCATGGCCGCCTGGATCTGCGGGTCGGAGAACTTCACCTTGTGGCTGATCCAGTCGTCGTAGACCTGTCCTCCGTAGGTGCCGAGGACGGTCTCCTCGAGCCAGTCAGTGGCCGGCCAGCCGCTCGCCGTGCCGGAGCCGATGCCACCGCACCACGGCTTGGCGGTGCCGGTCATGTCGGACGCCATCTTGTTCGAGAGCGTCATGAGCTCTGCGTGGGTGGTGGGCACCTTGTACCCCTTGGAGGCGAAGTACTTGGGGGAGTACCACACCAGTGACTTCATGTTGGCGCTCATCGGGGCGGCGTAGAACGTGCCGTCGGCACTGCCGTAGTTCTTCCAGACCTTGCTCCAGTTGTCCTCGTTCTTGACGGTCTGCGCCGGCGGCTTCTTCACCGTGCCCGTCGACACCATCTGCTGGAGCAGCCCGGGCTGCGGGATGATCGCGAGGTTCGGGGCGTTGCCGCCGTTGACCTTGACCGGAAGGTCGGACTCGAACGTGTTGGAGCCGGTGTACTGGATCTTGATGCCGGTGCACTTCTGGAAGTCGGCCCATGACTTGTTCAGCGAGTCCGACTCCGGGCTGAGGATCGAGCCGAACATCGTCACGGTCGACCCGCTGTGCCCGGCGTAGGGCTGGAACTGCGCGCAGTCGCCGGTGAGTGTCGGTGTCGTACCGCCACCGCCCGCCTGCGGCGTGCTCGTGCTGCTCGAGCAGGCAGCTGTGGCGGTCACGGCGAGGACGCCGGCCGCCGCCGCGAGGATCGTGTGCTTCTTCATCGGTTCTCCTGTTGATCGAGAGCGTCGGCCGTTCCCGGCGGACGACCTGGCGTGACTTTTCGGGCACGTCAGAACGCGTCGGGCGTGACGATGTGTCGTCTGGGCCGACCCTGATGAGTCGCCTCTTTGGTGGCGGCACCGAACCCATTGGGCTGAGTGCATCACCGGGCCCGGAACGGGTCAATCGAGTGGGCGCGCTTGCCACACAAGTGAAACAGTGCCGTCATATTCGGGGCCGTCAGGCACCTTGACGGCCGGGGCCGCGGCCGGTGCAAGGATGGGCCCATGAGACGCGTCACCCACGACACCGGTCAGGCCCTTCCCGATGACCTCACCCGGGCCATCACCCATGCCGGTTACTACCCGGCTCTGGTCTGCGACGTCGTGGAGTCGGCGATCGCCGACGACCACGCGGTCTCGCATCTGGTGCACCAGGAGACGACGTTCGACCACGACTCCGTGCGCCGCCACGTGACGGTGCTCGTGGTCACCCCGCACCGGCTCGTCATCGCCCACGCCGACGACCACGCCGAGCCCGGCGAACAGCTGATGGCCACCGCGACCACCGAGACGGTGCCGCTGCGCGCCGTCCGTGGAGTCATGGTGACCCACGTGGTGGCCGACCCCGAGTCGTTCTCTCCCGGTACCCACAGCCGCGACATCACCCTGACCATCGGCTGGGGTGCCGTCAGCCGGCTCGACATGGTGCCGGCCCAGTGCGGTGACCCGGACTGCACTGCTGACCACGGTTTCGAGGGAACCATCGCGAGCGACGACATCTCACTGCGTATCAGCGCCGCCGCCGACGGTGAGTCCGCGGTCGAGAACGCCCTGCGCTTCGCCCGGGTGCTCTCGGGGAGCATCGGGGGCGGCAGCGCGGGTCCCGCGTCGTGAGCTCACCGGCATCCGCCCGGCTCGACTGGTCTGCGGGCACGCTCGCGTCGGTGCTGCCTTCGGTGGCCGACTCTCTCGGCGTGCCGCGCTTCGCCGGCCACGACATCTTCGACCTGCCCCCGGCGCGTCGCACCGTGGTCGTGCTCGTCGACGGGCTGGGCTACGACCTGCTGCGACAACGCAGCGGTCACGCCCCGTTCCTGCGGCAGCGGCTGGCGAGTGCGAGCCGGGTTCCGTGCGGCTTTCCCACGACCACGGCCACCTCGATGGCCACCTTCGGCACCGGCCTTCCGCCCGGGTCGCACGGACTCGTCGGGATGCAGGTGCTCGACCCCGATACCGACCGTCTGCTCAACGAGCTGTCGTGGGAGCACGGGCCCGACCCGCTCGAATGGCAACCGAACGAGACAGTGTTCGAGGCCGCCGAGTCGGCCGGTGTGTCTGTCACGATGATCGGCCCGCACTACTTCGAGGGGTCGGGCCTGACCTCGGCGGCGTTGCGCGGTGGCCGTTTTCGAGCGGCCAAGGCGCTCGACGACCGGGTCGACGCCGCCGTTGCTGCCGTTCGCGCCACGCCGCGCGCGCTCGTCTACCTCTACTGGGGTGACGTCGACAAGATCGGCCACGTGCACGGCTGCCAGTCGTGGCAGTGGGGCGACGAGGTAGAGGCCGTCGACCGTGCCCTCGCCAGGTTGGCTGACCGCGTTCCGCGCGACACCTCGGTCGTCGTCACCGCCGACCACGGCATGGTCGACATCCCCTTTCAGAACCGTATCGACCTCGCCCACGAACCAGAGCTGATGAGCGGCATCCGCCACCTCGGGGGAGAGTCGCGCTGCCTACAGCTCTACACCGAGAACGGCAGTGCGGCCGAGGTGGCGTCGACGTGGCGCGACGCCCTGGGCAACCGCGCCCAGGTGCTCACCCGTGAAGAGGTCGTCGACACCGGGTGGTTCGGCCCGGTCGACGCCCGGGTGTCGCCTCGGATCGGCGACGTCGTGGCCGTCATGCGCGGCTCATTCGCGATGGTGCACTCCGGCCGGATGCGGCCCCAGCTGGTGGCCCTGCTCGGCCTGCACGGCGCGCTCAGCGACGCCGAGCTGGCGGTGCCGGTCATCGTGGTGCCCCCAGGCGCGGGAGCCTAGAGTGTTGGCCCGTGGCTGAGCTCGTCTTCTTCTCCGGAACCATGGACTGCGGCAAGTCCACCCTCGCTCTGCAGATGAACCACAACCACGCGGTACGGGGCCGGGTGGGCCTGATCTTCACCAAGCTCGACCGGGCCGGGGCCAACGTCCTTTCGTCGCGTCTCGGCCTGTCGACGGGCGCGCTCGAGGTGGCTGACGACCTCGACTTCTGGGAGGCCATCGTCAGCCGAGCCACCGCAGGCGGCCGGATCGACTACCTCGTGTGCGACGAGGCGCAGTTCTACACCGCCACGCAGGTCGAGCAGCTCGCGCGGGTGGTCGACGAGATGGACGTCGACGTGTTCGCCTTCGGCATCACGGCCGACTTTCGCACCGAGCTCTTCCCCGGCAGCAAGCGGCTGATCGAGCTGGCCGACCGCGTGCAGGTGCTCCAGGTCGAAGCCCTGTGCTGGTGCGGGCGCAAGGCCACGACCAATGCTCGCGTCGTGGCGGGGGCGATGGTGGTCGAGGGCGAACAGGTCGTGGTCGGTGACACCGCCTCTGGTCTCGAGGGCCAGGTGGAGTACGAGGTGCTGTGCCGTCGCCACTACATGCGGCGGATGACCTCACACGCCGCGCGCGTCGCTGCCCTCTCACCGGAGGTGCTGCCCTTCGAGCTCGAGGTGTGCCCCGTGCCGCCGCTGCCGATCACCCAGGCCGACTGACCGCGGGCGCGGGCCGACTGACGGCGGACGGAGCCGGTCGGCAGGCCGGTACGGGCCTCTCTCGCCTGCGAGTCGCGACGGTGGTTGTACTCAACGCTTCAGGGAGCGACATACGGGCACGTGCTCGACGGTTGCTGCTTCAGCCGTCCGCTGACTCCTCGGGTTCTGCCTCTCGATGCGCGTCGTAGGTGCGCGACCAGGCGTTGAGGATGTCTTGTGCCGGCGAGTCGGGGTCCACCGGCAGAGTGACGACCTCTCGGGTGCTGCCCTTACGGACCATCTCGGCGTTCTCGGCAGACATGACCAGGTCGAGCGGGTCGAGGCTGTGCCAGTCCTGGTGAGCCAGGAGCTCGCGGCGCAACGTTCCGGCGTACACCGGCTCGACGCTGGCCGAGCCCTGCGGACGGACCACGAGAACCCGCGCCTCAGTAGCTGCCACCGCAACGGCGAGGGCTTCCTTTGCGGTGGCCAGGACGGTCGAGGCCACCGCGGTGGCGTACAGGGCGTTGCGGTTGGTCTGAGTGCGCTTGCGCAGAGTGGGCTTGCCACCGGGGGTGGTGTCCGGCCGGTTCTCGGGCACCAGGTCGATGCCGCCGTAGCTGACGACCGCGGTGACGTACCGGGCTCCGGTGTCGAGGTCGGTTCCGGCGTCGACACAGGTGGAGTCGCCGGCGTTGTCGGCGAACGCCTCGTCGACGGCTGCGATCACCGTGTTCGGGTCGTGGCCTTGAAGGGCCTGCCACTGCTGGTCGAGCTGCCACTGCTCCAGCTGGGCGGCGACGACCTCGCCGGTGTAGCGGCGCTCGGCTTCGCTCGGGGCTTGTTGACCGGCCCAGGTCTTGGCCTGCTTGCGCAGCGCGCGCTTCCACACCGACAGGCCTGCGGTCGCGCCCTGGTACAGCTCGCGGCGCACCGCTTCCACGGCGCTCGGGTCCGGCCGCGGTGGCACCGGCAGCACCTGCCGCGAGGATTCGGGGAACTCCGCGGCGTGCAGGGTGGTCAGGGACCGCTCCACGGCGGCGACGTCAGCGACCTGCTGGGCCCGTTCCGCAGCCCGGGCCTGCGCCCGTAGCTGCGCGACGGTGGGCTGTCGGGGCCCCACCGAACGCGCGACGGGGCGCACTGACGAGCCGGACGAGCGGCCGGTGGCACGACGCCGGCCGCCGCCGACGGCGGTGGACACGGTGACGGGGCCGGCCCCGGACGAGACCCGGGTTCTGCCGGCGCCGACGTGCACCCGGGCCGCGCGGGGGCCGATGCTCGCGCGCATGCCGCGGGAGGAGGCGCGCACCCGCACTCCGGGGGCGATCTTGAACCCGACCGAGAGCCCCATCTACCTGCCCTGCCTTTCGTTGGCCGCTGTCAGCGGCAGGTGTTCGAGTGTCGTTGCCAGCTCTGACCGTTCGTGACGCTCAGGCCGAGCGCCAACGGGCGCGGCTGTCGCCGGTCTTCATCGAGCAGCGCATCAACGTGCCCTTCCTGGTATGTCCGAGATCGCCCTCCGGCGAGCAGAACGCGCCGGGGTGCACCACCTGGACCGGCGCCGGAGATTGGGGCGTTGCGGTGCGAATGGGCTTGGGGACCGGTCGAGGTGCGGGCTTCGCACTCGGTTTCGGGGCCGCCGTCGGCGTGGGGGCGGCGTAGAAGGGGAAGCCGCCGAGCGGGGGCACCGCGACCGTCGGCACCCTGATGGTGGCGCAGGTGGTGAGCACGGCGACCATGGCGTTGCGTTCTGCGCCGGTCACGGCCAGCTGGTACTTGGCCTTCACGGCCACCTGTCGGGCCACGTAGGTGCACCGGTGCGCCTTCGCGGGGGGCAGCCACGTGGCCGCGTCTCCGGCGCCCTTGGCCGCGTTCACGCTCGGGGACACCGCCACCAGGTTCAGAGTGTCGTTCGCGAACGATGTCCGCTTGGCCTGGGGCCAGGCTGCGGCACCCTTGACCCAGGCGTCGGCCAGCGCGACGACGTGGTCGATCTGCACCGGCGATGCGGGCGAGCTGGTCCGGGCGAAGCGCACCGTCTTGGCGGTATACGGGTCGGTGAGGATGCCGGCCATCACGGTGCAGCCGTTGCTGCCGGCCTTGAGGGCGACGGCCTTCAGGTCGCGTCGAAGGGTGTCGTTGCGCTCTATCTGCACTCTTTCCACGTCCTGAGGGACGAATGGTGGAACTGCGACACGTTC
>JAKDLG010000148.1 GCA_030452985.1 Humibacillus sp. | reverse complement strand
GGAGGCGGGGCACGCGCTCGGGGGCGATCCGGGGCGGGACGACCTCGAGTCGCGACGCTCGATCCTGCAGGCCGTGGCGGTGGGTCATGCCCGCTGAGGGGGAGGAGACCAGCGACAACCCCATCGTCAAGGTGGCGGGGCGGCCGTTGACCGAGGACGTGGATCGCCGGCTCACGAAGGTCGTCGTCGACAGCAGCCGGAACGTTCCAGACCTGTTCGTCCTCACCTTCCTTGACGCCGCTGCCGCCGCCCTCGACGACGGTGGGTTCACGATCGGGGCCAAGGTCGAGATCTCGGTGCAACGCAGCGGCCCCGGTGGCCCTCAGCCACTGCTGACCGGTGAGGTGACCGCCATCGAGGTGGAGGGGAGCGTCGGCGGGGTCTACACGACCGTGCGAGGCTACGACCAGTCGCACCGCCTGTACCGAGGCCGACGGGTAGAGGCCTACGTGGACGTCAAGGCCGGTGACGTCGCCCGCAAGGTCGCCGCCCGGGCAGGGCTCGGAGTCGGCACGATCGACGCGTTCGAGCCGGTGCTGAAGCACGTCGGCCAAGGGGGCGTCAGCGACTGGGCGTTGCTGCACCAGCTGGCCTCGGACGCCGGCGCAGAGGTGGTCGTGATCGACGGAGCGCTGTCCTTCCGCAAGCCCACGCAGGCGTCGAAGGCACCGTCTGGGTCCGACGCCAGAGCGAACCCGCTGGTGCTGGAGCACGGAGTCAACCTCGTGTCGTTCCGGGCGAGCATCACGGCCGCCGACCAGGTCGGTCAGGTGGAGGTTCGCGGCTGGGACGTGCAGGGGATGCGGGCCGTCGTAGGCCGCAGCCACGCCCACACGGCGAGCGCGCAGCCGACCGGCGTCGACCCGTCGGTGCTCGCCCAGGGGTTCAAGGCCCCGGACTGGGTCGAGTCGCGCCCCACCCTGGCGCAGGAGTCGGCCTGCACGTCGAGCGCGACGGCTATCGCCGACCGGATCGCCGGCTCGTACGCCGAGATCGACGGGGTCACGCTGGGCAACCCGAAGCTCATGGCGGGTGCAGCGGTCACCTTGGCCGGAGTCGGCAAGCCCTTTGACGGACACTATGTGCTCACCGGCTCCAGGCACGAGTTCTCTGACCTGGGCTACCTGACGCGGTTCACCGTGAGCAACGCCTCCGAACGCTCCGTCTACGGTCTGACGACCGGGGCGAGCGGAGGGCCCGCGTCCGCCTCGGCGCGGATGCCGGTCAGCGGGGTGATCAGCGCCGTGGTCTCTGACGTCAAGGACCCGCAGGCCCTCGGACGGGTCCGGGTGACCTTCCCGGTGATGTCGGATGACTACGTCAGCTGGTGGGCCCGGACCGTGCAGCTCGGTGCCGGGGCGGGCCGGGGATCACTCGTGCTGCCCGAAGTGGGCGATGAGGTTCTCGTGGCCTTCGGGATGGGCGACTTCGATGAGCCCTACGTGCTCGGTGGCCTGTACAACGGAAAGCTGTCCCCGCAGGTGGCCTGGAACCAGCACATCGACGGGACCAGTGGGGCGATCACGCGACGCGCGTTCGTCTCGCGCACCGGAATGATCGTCGAGATGATCGAGACTCCGAGCGAGGAGAAGCTCACCATCAGCACCAATGACGGCAAGCAGCGGGTCACGCTGGTGCAGAAGGGTGCTGCGGCCATCGAGATCCTCTCTGAAGGCCCGGTCACGGTGACGGCCCAGAAGGACGTGTCGGTCACGGCGAAGACCGGCAACGTCACGGTCGAGGCCTCCAGCGGCAACGTCACGGTGGCATCGCCGACGGGCACCCTGTCCCTCAAAGGCATGACGGTGGACATCGAGGCGCAGACCGGACTGACGGTCAAGGGCGTCAACGTCACGGTCAGCGGGTCGGCGATGACCCAGGTGAGCTCCAGCGGCATCACGACCGTCAAGGGGTCGCTGGTGAACATCAACTGATAACCCTGACCACCAACCCTGATTCAGATCCGACCCGCACACCCGTCCTTGGAGAGGAGCCGAAGATGCCCTTCGCAGCCCGCGTCGGTGACCAGACCGGTCACCCCGGTATCGTCACGGGCCCCGGCGTGCCCACCGTGATCATCGGCGGGCTGCCCGCAGCCGTGGTCGGCGACATCCACACGTGCATGATGCCGCCCCTGGCCGGCCCGCACCCTCCGGCACCCTTCCCGATGGGGAGCGTGACGGTGCTCATCGGCGGTCGGCCGGCGCTGCGGGTCGGAGACGTGTCGGCGTGTGGGGCCCCGATCATTCCGCCCGGGTGTCCGACCGTGATGATCGGGGGCTGACGTGGCGCAGGAGTTCGTCGGCTCGGGATGGGGCTTCCCGTTGCGTGTCGACCCCACCGGGGGGATCACCCTCGTGTCGGGGTCGCGCGAGATCGAGGAGAGCATCCGCCTCATCCTCGCCACCGCCCCCGGGGAGCGGCCGATGCGGCCAGAGTTCGGCTGCGCGGTGCACGACTACGTTTTCGCTCCGGCTGACGTGGGCACGGCAGGTGACATCGCGTACGTCGTGCGCGTGGCCCTCGAGCGATGGGAGACACGGATCGATCTCGAGGACGTCGACGTGCGCTTCGACGACGTCGACCTGGGCACCCTCTACATCGACATCCACTACTCGATCTCGGGAACGAACGACCCACGCAACCTTGTCTTTCCCTTCTACGTCATCCCCACAGAAGGTGAAGCATCATGAGCCTTCCGCTGCCCCACTTCGACGACCGACACTTCCAGGACCTCGTCGATGACGCGAAGAGGATGGTGCAGAAGCGCAGCCCGGAGTGGACCGACCACAACGTCTCTGATCCCGGCGTGACCTTGATCGAGACCTTCGCCTTCATGGTCGACCAGCTGATCTACCGTCTCAACCGCGTTCCGGACAAGCTCTATCTCGCCTTCCTCGACCTGGTGGGGGTCCGCCCGCATGCACCGGGTGCCGCCATCGTCGACACGACCTTCTGGCTCTCGGCGCCGCAACCCGAGCCGGTGCTCGTCGTGGCCGGCGCGCAGGCCGCGACCCCGCGCACCGAGCACGAGGAGTCCGTCGTCTTCGAGACGACCAGCGACCTGCGCATCCCACCCCGGCGGCTCGTGGCAGTGGCAACGGCGCCTGCCGACGGTGACATCGTCCAACGGGCCCTCGAGCTGCGGGAGGAGTCGGGGATCGCCTGCTTCGGCCAGCCCCCGATGGTCGGGGACGCGCTGCTCTTCGGTCTCGACGATGCCGCGTCGCGTTGTGCCGTCGCCCTGCGGGTGGACTGCGACGTGCAGGGCGCCGGGGTGCACCCCGACTTCCCCCCACTGCGCTGGGAGGCGTGGACCGGCGACGGCTGGCAGCCCTGCGATCTCGATGTCGACCAGACCGGGGGGCTCAACCGCCCGGGTGACGTGATCGTCCACGTGCCGGCCGGTCACCTGGCGTCGACCTCAGGCGGCATCCACGGTGGCTGGCTCCGGTGTGTCGTCACCGACCCGGTAGGGGACTACCCGGCCTATCGCGTTTCACCGCAGGTCCGCTCGGTCACGGCTTTCACGATCGGCGGCACGATCAGCGCCGTCAACGCGGAGCTGGTCCGCGACGAGGTGATCGGCCTGTCCGAGGGGGTGTCCGGCCAGAGCTTCGCCCTGGCGCACAGCCCACTCGTCAGGGACGGTTCACCCCTCGTTCTCGACGTCGCGGGTGGATCGGGATGGCAGGAGTGGGTCGAGGTCGCGTCCTTCGGCGAACACGGGCCGGACGACCGGGTCTTCCGCGTCAACTCCGCGGCCGGGATGATCGAGTTCGCGCCGGCCGTTCGTGAGCCGGACGGGACTCTGCGACGCTACGGCGGCATCCCGCCCAAGGCCGCCCCCATCCGGCTGCAGTCGTACCGGTTCGGCGGGGGGACCAGAGGCAACGTCGCCAGCCGCGCCCTGCGGGTTCTGCGCACCTCCATCCCGCTGATCGAGAGGGTCGAGAACCGGCGGCCTGCCGTCGGTGGGGTGGCGCCCGAGACGCTCGAGGAGGTGCGGGTCCGCGGACCGCTCGACCTGCGGACCCTCGACCGTGCGGTGACGGCCGAGGACTTCGAGGTGCTCGCCATCCGCTCGACGCCAAGCCTCGCCCGCGTCCGCTGTATCACCGAGCCCGACTGCGGCGCCAGGCTGCTCGTGGTGCCCGCCGCGCCCCACGAGGCCGACAACACAATGAGGTTCGAAGACCTGGTCCCCTCCGAGTCGCTGCTCGCGACGCTGACCGAGTACCTCGACGAGCGCCGCGTCGTCGGGACCCGGCTCGTCGTCGAGCCGCCCTTCTACCAGGGCGTCACGATCGTCGCGCGTCTCACCGCCCGCCCGCGCACCGACCCGAGCAACCTGCGCGAGGCGGCCCTGCGAGCGCTGTACCGCTACTTCGACCCACTCTGGGGGGGACCCGACGGAAGTGGATGGCCCTTTGGCCGGCCCGTTCAGGCAGGGGAGGTGTACGCCGTGCTGCAACGCCTGCCCGCCACCGAGCTCGTCGAGGAAGTGCGCCTGTTCGCGGTGGATCCATTGACGTCCGAACGCGGCCCACAGACTGACCGGATCGGGCTCGACGCCAACGCCCTGATCTTCTCGTTCGGGCATCAGGTGCGGGCGACGAAGGGGCGATGACGATGCGAGGGAGGATCGACGGCCTGCAGAACCCGTTCCCGGTTCTGTTCCAGCTGCCGGGTGTCTACCAGGAAGAAGGCTTCACGGAGCGCTTCGTCGGGGCCTTCGACGACGGCTTGGCACCGGTCGTCTCGACGCTCGACAACCTGGCGGCCTACGTCGACCCCGACCTGACCCCTCACGACTTCCTGGCCTGGCTCGCCGGATGGGTGGCCGTGGAGCTCGACGACCAGACCCGAACGGCTGATCTTCGACGCGCGGTCCGGGCGGCGGTCGCGACCCATCGGCGACGGGGTACTCGGGCGGGGCTCGAGGAGGTCGTGTCCCTCCTGACCGGTGCCCAGGTCGAGGTCACCGACTCCGGTGGTGCGATCTGGTCGGTCACGCCGGGCACGCCGTTGCCGGGCGACCCAGAGCCCGTCGTGTGGGTCCGGGTGGTGGTCGACGGCGTGGAGAGCTTTGACCGGACCAGGCTCGAGGCGGTGGTCCGATCGGCGAAGCCCGTGCACGTGGCCGATGTCATCGAGGTTGCCGACCGCGGCACCGTCGGGGGGAGTGAACCGTGATTCGGGGAAGCCAGGGGAACCCGAGGAACCCACGATTTATGAGAAGCACGAGAAGCACGACAGGTAGGGAGGTGGGCGATGAACACCTGCGAGCAGTGTGGGTCGGCCAACGAGAGCGGTGAGTCCTTCTGCGGTGTGTGTGGGGCGTTCCTCGAGTGGGAGGACAAGGTGCCTGAGGCGGCCGCCACGCCGGTGGAGCCCGCGGCGCCCGAGGAGCAGGTACCCGAGCCGACGGCGGAGCCCGAGACCCCGCCTGCACTCGAGCCGTCCAAGGCCACCCTGCTCGACCGGGTCAAGGCTGCAACCGGTCGGGCGGATGCGGCTGTCGCGGCCGCGCACCCGACCATCCCGCGTTCACCGGACGTGGCGGATGTCGCCGACGTGAGCGGGTCGCAGGCTGCGCCCCTCCCGACGACGGCCGTCCTCCCGACGAAGGCCACGATCCAAGCGGCAGCCGCTCCGCCGGCAGCGGCCCCGTCCAAACCCGGTGCCCCGGTCACCAAGGCGGCTGCGGTGCGACCTGGTGTCGCTGCGCCCAAGCCCCGTCGGCGTGAGCTTCCGCCCGAGGACCGGGACCCCCTGCCGGGTGAGACGGTCTGCCCGGCGTGTGGTGCAGGGAACGTGGCGACCCGCCGGTTCTGCCGTCGTTGCGGCGCCGACCTGGTCGACGCCGCTGTCGTCTCGGAGCTGCCGTGGTATCGACGTCTGTTCCAGAGGTCGCCGAAGGCCGGGCCGCTCGCGGGGGACCGGCCCAAGCGCCGCCGGGGTCGTCGCCGTGGCTACCGCAGGCTCGTCAGCGCCATCGTCGTGCTCGGTATCATCGGGGCCGGGGTCTGGTTCGCGCTGCCCCACCTGGGTTCGGTCGGCAACGCCGTGCAAGACCGCATCTCGGGTTCGCAGGTGGTCAACCCCACCTCCATCACCGCCTCGAGCGCAGCGAAGGGACATCCCGCCGCCGCCCTTCGTGACGGTGCCACCAACAGCTACTGGTCTCCCGCGGCCCCTGGCGCCGCCAAGGGGCAGTTCATCCGCGCGAGGTTCGCCGACCCGATCCGGCTGGTGTCCATCCAGGTCTTCAACGGCTCGTCGGAGGTACCCAAGAACTATCTGACAACCGCCAGGGTCGCGACCCTCGCGGTTTCGTTGACCCTCGAAGACGGCACCATCACGAAGCTGGACCCGGTGACCCTGACCGACGCTCCGGGTGCTCAGGAGATCCCGATCGCAGTGAGCGACGTGACCGGGGTACGGCTCACGGTAGAGGCGGCCTACGGGGCCTCGCCGAACCGGCGTCTGGCCGTGGGTGAGATTGCCTTCTTCAAGCGCTCCTGACCGTGGTCGAGCGGAATCACGTGGCCGGTCGGCCGTTGCGATGCACCTGATGACCCTGCCTCATCCACCCCGATCGACTCGAGAAGCAGGTGGTAGGACTGCCGGACCCGGTCGGTGGCCACCCGGTCGTGGGCGCGGGTGTGGGCCGTGATGAGCGCGCGCCACGCAGAGTCGTTCCACTGGTCGAGCTCCACGGCGCGCTCGGCAGCCGCAATGGCGGCGTCCGCGCTGCCGGTTCGCAGCCTCAGGGTGGAGAGTCGGATGGCGGCCTGCGCGACGGAGATCCGGGCGTGTTCTCTGGTCTGCAGCGCCCACTCGGCGGCACCGTCGTCGGGCAGGACATCGTCGGTGTAGAGCTCGAGGGCGTTGAACAGGGCGGTCGCCTGGCCGGCCTGGTCGCCCTCGCGGCCGAGCTCGCGGGCGATCCGAAGCTGGGCCATCACGCGTTGCAGGTCGGTCACGAGGCGCAGATCCCGAGCGAAGACGTAGGTGCCGCCGCTCCTGGCCAGCAGCGACTGGGCCCGTCCGGGGGAATGATCCTCCAGAGAGCGCCGGAGCGCGGAGATGGCGACGTGCAGGTTGTGGATGCCGGCCGCCGGGCGGAGGGTGGGCCAGAACTGCTCGACGAGCCAGTCTCGGTGCACCGGGGTGCCGGCCCGGATCGCCAGTGCCCGCAGAACGCTGCGGGCCACCGGGCGGACCCCCGTGAGACTGACCTCGGTGCCGTGGATGACGAGGTGGAAAGAGCCGAGACACTGGACGCTCACGTCGGGGGCGGATGCCGCTGGGCTCGCCTCCTGGGGTGGGTCGCGCAGCTGTTCGGCTGACCCGTTCAGCCACTCCCACGGACGGATCGGGCGAACCGCCCCGGGGTGACGCGGTGACGCCGGCCCGGGGTCGACCTCACCACCCGTAAAGGGCCCGGTGGCGTGTCCTGCTGGCGGCTCCGAGAGATCCCGGGCCAGGTCGAGCAGGTCTGCGCGACTGTCGGGCTTGACGATCGCGAGCGCGGCAAAGGCGGTCGCTCGTGCGCCGGCCACTCCGGAAGCGCGCGCCACGGCCTCGGCAGCCTCGGCGGCGACGGTGGCCTCGGGCAGGTCGGCGTTCGCGACAGCGAGGGCCAGGCCGGAGCCGAGCCACGCGACGCCTCTCACCGACCCCAGCCCACGGGCCCGCACGGTGAGCTGCTCTAGGCGCGTCAGATCGGGTTGCCCAGCGCGGAACTCGGTGAAGGCAACGGCACACTCGAGCAGAAAGGCGCCACCCTGGTCGCCGATCGCCCGACGCTCTGCGGCCAACCGGAGCACGGCCTCGATACCCTGGCCGGCTCCGTCTCGGATCAGCCCGATCGTGAGGGCAAGACGGGCCATCCACGTCTGTCCCTGTTCGAGACTGTCTGCGTGGACGGCATCGAGCGCCTCGGCAGGGTCGGTGGCGTCAAGCAGCACTGCCATGACGGCGGAGAGCAGCCGAGCCCCTTCTGGTTCTGCCGCCCAGGCCGCGAGCGGGTCGGCGAACGAGTCCGCTGCCCTACCTGCCCAGCGGAGCGCCTCGGCGGCCACCTCTTGGCAGAGGCCGAGACCGTCCTGGTCCGCCATCATGGAGCCTGCCTCGTGGGCGGCGCTCTCGGCGTCTTCAGGCCGTCCGTCAGCGAGCAGCCGGCGCGCCCGTGCGAGCACGAACCAGGCGTCGTGGTCGCGCACCTCAGTGGGGAGCAGGTCGAGCCACGTGGACATGTCGGGTCGGGTGAGAAGACTTCCGTGGCGGCGCACCAGGCTCGACAGGCCCGACCAGTCGGCCGCTCGAGCTCGCGCTGCCGCTTCTTCGCCTCGGGCTCCGTCACGGGCGAGCACGTCGATCGCCAACCCTTGCACCTTGCGGAGGTGCTCGGGCCCGAGCTGCTCGCGCACCTGGACGCGAAGATGGTCGCGGAGCACCGAGTTGTAGAAGAAGGACTCAGGGTCGAACGGGTCGCGGCGGATCAGCCCTTCTCGACGAGCCAGCTCGAGCAGCACTTTTCGCGATCCGGTCCACCCCAGCAGCTCGTCGCACCGGCCCGGGGTGACGGTGTCGAAGACGCTCGTGAGCCGGAGGAAGTTGACGAGCTGAGGCGGCAGTGGGTGCAGCACCTCGCGAGTGAGGTAGTCGTGCAGGTAGAGGTCGTTCCTCGTGCGCCTATCGGTCGCGGGGTGCGCCTGAGGAGGGCGGGAGCTCTGGGCGAGGTGATGCAGGTGCAGGGCTGCCGCCCATCCGTCGGTGTCGCGGGCGAGCTGAACAGCAAGGGCTGGAGACACGGTGGTGCCGTAGACGTCGCGGAAGAGCTGAACGACCTCGCGGGGACGGAACCGCAGCGCCTCACCGGTGATGAGCACTGGCGTCGGGAACTCGCGGTGTGCGAGGTTGAAGGCGGGCATGGTGCGTGAGGCGACCAGGATCGTGGCGTGCGGGGTGGCTCGTTCGATGAAGCGCTGGATGACCTCGATATCCTCCGGCCTGATGTGGTGCGCATCATCGATGACGACCGTGAGCGAACCCGGAGGGCCTGTCGATGTGCTGATGGCCGCCGTGAGCGGGCTCAGGTCGATGGGACTGGACGTGTCGATCCAGTGCACCGGTCGAGTCCAGCGGCTGGACCACTGTTCCAGCAGGGTGGTCTTGCCGCTGCCCACCGGAGCCACGATCAGCGCGACGCCGGTCGGCAGGGCCTCGTCGAGGCAGCGCAACAGGCGGTTCCTGGCCAGCACACGCCACCCACCGGACACCCGCCTCCGCCTCCCCAACCGGATCGCTGTGACGAAGGGGACCCGGCCCCCTCCAGTATTGGTTGCAGCGCACGAGGAGTCAGCAGCTGGGCTGATCTCATACGCAGTCTTTACCTTCAGTATGGTTAGTACCAGCAGGTAACCGGTTTGACGCCAACGGTTCTGCCATCGGCGTGAGGTTCAGCGGCCAGGCCGACGCGCATCGCCGACCCCCGAGCAGCGCCGTGAGCCACCTCGAGCCACCGCGAACCGCTTGGGGCTGGACTAGGGTCGCCCCTATGGCGTTCCCGACGATCCGCTCCCGCCAGCGCGTTCCGCCGAAACGCCGCATCCTGGTCACCGGTGCGGCATCCGGACTCGGCTTGGCGCTGGTCAGGGCCTTCTCCGCCAGGGGTGACCGGGTGCTGGCGACCGACGTCGTGGGTGACCGACCGGCCACCCTCCCCGCCCTCGTCGACTACCTGGCGCTCGACGTGCGAAGTGATGCGGACTGGTGCGGCGCTCTCGATCACGTTGAGGCGACGATGGGTGGGCTCGACCTGCTCGTGAACAACGCCGGGGTGGCGGCTGCCGGGCGAATCGATGTCGCCTCGATGCAGGAATGGCAATGGATCGTCGACATCAACCTGCTGGGCGTGGTGCGCGGATGCCGCACGTTCACCCCGCTGTTCAAAGACCAGGGCAGTGGCCAGGTCGTCAACACGGCGTCACTCGCCGGCTTGGTTCACGCTCCTGGGATGGCGGCCTACAACACCGTCAAGGCCGGGGTCGTGGCCCTCAGCGAGACCCTGGTGCACGAGCTCAGCCCGCACGGCATCACGGTGTCGGTGATCTGCCCGTCGTTCTTCCGAACCAACCTCACCGACTCCTTCCAAGGGTCCGATGCTGAGGTGGAGCAGGCCGGCGCTGCGATGGTCAACCGCTCCCGCCGAACGGCTGACCAGGTCGCGGCCACCGTGATCCGCGGTATCGACGCTCGACGCGACGTCATCCTGACCGACCCCGAAGGGCAGGTCATCTGGCGCGTCAAGCGCTTCGCGCGGCCCCTGTACCGCGCCGGTATGAAGCGAGCCGGCGTCGAGTTCGCCCGGGCTCACGAGACGAAGCCGAGAGCCACCGCCTCCCACTGGTGACGGCCGTGGCTACGCGTGGCGCGTCTCGACCTGGCTGGGCCGGGCCGCCCCGAGAACCTCGCGAAGGCTGCGCGCCAGCAGGTCGGCCGCCGCCCCTGACTCCTCGAGCGAGTAGGTCCGGCTGAACGTCGGGTCGCGGCCGTCCTGCTCCCAGCCCAGCTCGACGAGCCGGCGCTTCTGCCCGGTCGAGAGGTCGCTGAGCCCTTCGAACTCGGTGTCACCGATGCACTCGAGGGCCAGCACCCCTTCGAGCACCTGCGCCTGCAGCAGCACCTCCGAGGGCGGTAACGTCCCGGAGGCGGCCGGCATCCGGGAGGCTCTGCGTCGTCGCCACCACCCGCGGGTGGGCGGCGGGCTGTCGCAGCAGGAAACGGCGGTGGCCCCGGCCGCGTAGGTGGCGAACCCTCCGACAGTCAGTGCAGCGAGGTCGGCGGCAATGCGCCCGACCCACGACTCCCATGACTCCTCTGACTCGTCGGAATGGTCCGGAGTCATGAGCTTCCTTGCACCACAGCGGTCGTCAGCAGGGCGCGCAGCCGGTCGGGCAGTGGTGTGGGCCTGCGAGTCGTGGCGTCGATCTCCACGTGCACCCAGTGGCCCAGAGCCTTGAGGGCGGGGTCGGCGCGCGCCCCGTGCTCGGGATCGACGAACAACCCGAGCTGGTAGGTGACGCTGCTTCGGTCCAGCCGCACCACCCGCAGGCCCACCACGAGAGGAGCGGGAAAGGCGACCTCGGCGAAGAAGGTGCACCCCGACTCCTTGACGACTCCCTGCGTGGTGTCGACCAGGGGGTCGATGGCGAGGTGCTCCGCCTGCCAGCCGTTGAGAGCTGAGTCGAACAGCTCGTAGTAGACCGCGTTGTTGAGGTGGCCGTACATGTCGTTGTCGGACCACCGCGTCGTCACCGGCCGCTGCACGGGAAAGTCGGCGAGCGTGAGCTCGCGCGGGTCGGATGCCGCTGGGCCACTCGTCACGGGGCCCATCCTGCCGGTAGCACCGCCGGGTGTCACCACAGCGACTCGCAGACCCCGAGAGTTACCAGGAGCCACAGCACTCACAGGCAGCGCGGCGGGAACCCGATGTCTCGAGACGGGTTGGATCCCGTAGACAGATGACCCGGCCGTCGTTACTTTGGGCAATGCGTCGTGGGCAGTGCCGCCGCGTCGGACCGACCGAGAGGGCCTCGTCATGTCTCGTTTCGCGCTAGTTCGCCATCCGTCCGTCGTGTGCGGGGAGGCCTGAGGTGTCCGGCGCCGGTCCGGAGCTGAAGAAGGCTCTCAACCAGCGACAGCTGACGATGATCGCGATGGGCGGCGTCATCGGTGCAGGTCTGTTCGTCGGGTCGGGCACGGTCATCCACGACACCGGGCCGGGCGCGTTCCTCACCTACGCCCTGTGTGGCGTGCTCATCATCATGGTGATGCGCATGCTGGCCGAGATGGCGGTGGCCCAACCGTCGACGGGGTCCTTCGCGGACTACTCGCGCAAGGCGCTCGGTGACTGGGCCGGCTTCTCGGTCGGTTGGCTGTACTGGTACTTCTGGGTCATTGTCGTCGGCTTCGAGGCGGTCGCCGGGGCGAAGGTCGCGAACTTCTGGCTCCCCGGCGTTCCCACGTGGATCCTGAGCCTCTTCCTCATGCTCCTCATGACCGGTACCAACCTGATCTCGGTGAGCTCGTTCGGCGAGTTCGAGTTCTGGTTCGCGGGCATCAAGGTCGGCGCCATCATCATCTTCCTCATCTGTGGGGGGCTGTTCGTCTTCGGCATCTGGCCCAACGCGAACATGGACTTCAGCAACCTCACCGCGCACGGCGGCTTCTTCCCGAACGGTGGTGCGGCCATCACGGCAGGGGTGGTCACCGTCATCTTCTCGATGGTCGGCGCCGAGATCGCCACCATCGCCGCGGCTGAGTCCGACGACCCCGAGCGGGCTGTGTCGAAGGCCGCCAACTCGGTCATCACCCGCATCGCGATCTTCTTCGTCGGCTCGATCT
>JAKDLG010000147.1 GCA_030452985.1 Humibacillus sp. | reverse complement strand
GAGGTCGGCCAGCTGCTGCCGGAGCCTCTCGAGAAGCGAACCATCGTTGTCCATGACTCAAACTCTAGAGGCCACCACTGACACTGCCCCGGCCACGAAACTGACTGACTGTGAACGAAACTGGCCACTCGACTGGGTGATTTTGGCTCGGCGGCTGCGCGGTCGGCACCTGCCCGGTTCCAGAGGTGCCAACCGCACGGTGGGGTGGGAGTCTGGCACCCCTGGGCCCGCGAAGGTGCCAACCGCGCAGCACGAAACTGGCCACTCGACTTGTATGAAAGTGGCCACTCGACTGGGTGGGGTCAGTTGGGCGTCGAGGGGCCGCGAGGGTGACCACGCGGCTGGCCGAGCTGGCGACCGAGGGCGCGCAGCGGTCCGACCCCCATCGGTCCGAGGCGTAACAGGTCGGTGAGGAAGGCCCGCTCGTTCCAGGCGGGTCCGGCGGTCGTTCTCGCTTGCGCGCGGATCGATTCGAACTCCCGGGCGCCGACACGAAAGGCCAACGCCTGGGCGGGGCAGCCGAGGTAGCGGTCGACCTCGAAGCGCGCCATGGAAGGCCCCAGTCCGGTGACCGCGCGGAGGAAGTCGACGGCGACGTCGTAGCTCCACGCCGTAGCACCGGCTAGCACTCCACCCCCGGCCAGTCCGCCCCGGCGCGACCGGTCGGGCGGGATCGGCAGACCGAGGTGCAGCCCCATGTCGATGACGATGCGGGCGGCCCGCCACGCCTGCCCGATCAGCATGCCGAGGCGCTCCGCGGGATCGTCGAGCAGTCCGATCTCGGCGCACCACGCCTCCGCCCAGTGGGCCCATCCCTCGGCGTGGCCGTGCACGTGACAGAGGTGGCGTTGCCACGGGTGCAGCCCGGGGGTGGTCATCGCGGTGACGATCTGGGTGTGGTGCCCGGGTACGCCCTCGTGGTGCAGCGTCGTCGCCTCGCGCCAGGTGCGGGCACCGACCGCTGGGTCGACGGTCCACCAGACTCGTCCGGGCCGGGTCAGCCCCGGGTCGGGCGCCGCGTAGTACATGACGCCGGATGCCGCACTCGCCATCCGGCACTCCGGGCGGCGCAACGGTTCGGGCGGCAGGTCGAGATGACGGCCGTCGACGTGATCGGCGATCGTCGTCATTCGGGCGGTGAGCCAGTGCTCGACCTCGTCGCTCGAGCCCAGCAGTCGCGCCGGGTCGGCGTCGAGCAGCGTGACGGCTGCGTCGAAGCCGTCGGGATGCAGCTGTCGGGCCAACACCTCGGCCTCGGCGGCGATGCGGTCGAGCTCGCTCCACCCCCACTCGTAGGTCTCGAGGAGGTCGACGTCGCAGCCGAGGAACGCCCGAGCGGTGTGGGTGTACAGCTCGCGGCCGACCGCGTCAGCCTCTGGAGCCACGGGCAGCAGAGCCCGCTCGACCTCGTCGGCGAAGCGCAGGGTCGCCGACGAGGCCGACGCGGCGGCGGCATCCGCGCGGTCGCGCAGCATCGTCGGGGCCGTGGCAGAGAGGGCCCCGTAGAAGTCGTCGTGATCGACCCACCCCCGGCAACGCGCCGCGATCTGCGTGACCTGTCGCACGGCCACGACATGCCCACGCTCGGCGGAGCGAACCAGGGTCGCAAGGTAGTCGGCGTGGGCGTCAGTCACGCCGGCGAGGGCGTCGATCACCTGCTCCCACTCGTCGTCGGTCTCGTGCGGCAGCTGGTCGAAGGTCGAGCGCACCGCATCGATGGGAGTCGCGAGGGGGGCGAGCAGCTGCTCGGTGAACCCGCACTCGACGAGGTCGATCTCGGCGTCGAGCCGCTCGGCCAGCACGAGCGCCAGGGGGTCGTCCGCCTCGTGGACCGGTGTCGCCAGTCGCGACAGCGAGGCTCGAGCCCGACGAGCGGCGGCCGACCGATCGTCGAAGGCGTCGGGGGACAACTGGGGCAGCGGGGTCGGACGTTCGCGCCCGAGGATGGCGGCGGCATCCGCGTCGGTGCGGGCCAGGTCGGCGACGTAGCCGTCGGCGACCTCGCTCGCGTTCACCGGCTCACCCGGGGGAGGGCCTGCGTGCCGAGCAGGCGGATGCCGTGGAGGGCGTCGGTTCCGTGCGGTGTGCCGAGCTCGACCCGGTCGGCGCCGGCGTCGAACAACGCTTCGATCTGCGAGGCGATGTCGGCCGGGGTGCCGGCGAACGCGAAGCGGTCGAGCAGCTCGTCCGGCACGGCGGCGCCGGCCGCGGCGTGGTCACCGCGTTGCAGGGCGGAGGCGATGCGCTGCCGCACCTCGGGAGGCACCGTGACGGTGGGGTCGAGACCGGCCACCACGTCGAGGTAGAGCGCGACCTCGCGTCGGGCCATCGAGCGGGCCACCGACCGGTCGGTGTCGCAGACGGTCACGGCTCCGACCACGACGCGAGTGGGTGACAGCCCGAGCCAACGGCGCATGACGCGAACCATGTCGGGGTTGGCGCTGCCGCCGATCTTCACCTCTGCTGCGCACCCGGAGGCCCATCGGGCGGTGCGCTCACCCCAGGTACCGACGAGCAGGTCGACGGGACGGGCCGGCAGCGCGAACTGCAGACGGACGCCGGCAGGGACGCTGAGCACGTCACCGGTGTAGCCGCTGTCGTCACCGGCCAACAGCCGCCTGATGATCTCGGCACTGTCGGCCAGGCGTGCGATCGGCCGCGAGGTGTCGACGCCGAGCCCATGCAACCATGCGCCGCGGGCCAGCCCGACGTAGGCGCGGCCCCCCGAGGCGAGGTCGAGGGCCGCCACCTGACCGGCGATCTCGACGGGATGGGTCAGCAACGGTTCTGACAAGCGGCGCCGATGCGTACCCGGCTCGTCGCCGCCGCGATCGTGGCGAGAGCGAGCGCAGGCGGTTGGAAGCCGAGGTCGGCGAAGACGCTCACTCCGTCGAAGCCGAGATCTTCGGCGGCCCGGGCCAAGGTGGCGTACCGAGCCGGGGTCTTGTCGGTCTGCAGCGCGACCGAGATCTGCCGGGCGCGGGCCGGCTCGTGGTTCTGAGCAGGCATCAGGTCAGGTCGCCGGTGGGGATCGCCCGCACCGGGCCACTCTCGATGCGCATGACGAGCCGTTCCTCGGGGTCGGGGCAGGCGACCTCACAGTCGCGCGACAGCCAGTCACCGCCAGCCAGCGCGCGTTGTTTGGCGGGCAGGAGAGGGAGCACGGCGGCGAGGGCGTAGAGGCAGAAGTGCCCGCCCTCCTGCATCCGCAGCCGGCTCGAGCGGGTGACGGTGAACGCGTCGCCCACGCGCAGCCCGCACACCGAACGACCCTCGATGCGGTCGACCACGACGCGCAGGTCGGCCAGCTCGGTCACGTCGCTGCTCTCGTGCGGGACACTCATGGGGCCAGTCTGCCGCGTCGGTGCAGTGCTGGGGCCTTGGTCGAGTACCTGAGCCGGGTGTCCTACGAGGGCATCTACGAGCCAGTTCATGTGAAGGCCAGCGCCTGGCTCAGCGCACTGCGGCCAGCTCTGCGTCCGCTTCGTCGCTGGGCTCATTGCTGGGCTCACGACTGACCTGCGCATCCTGTTCGTCGCCCTCGGAGTGGAAGTCCTTCGTGCGGATCAGCACGAACGCGGCCACAGCCGTGATCAGAGCGATGATGGCCGCGATCAGCAGGATGCCGTTGAGCGCCGACGTGAAACCGGTCGCGGCGATCTGTTCGACGACCGGGACCTGCGCCTCCGGGAACTTCGGCAGGGCCGTCTTCAGCTGGCCGGACTGAACCAGAGTGGCCAGCGACTCGCCGCGCCCGGCGAAGGCCGTTCCCGTCGTGGCACTCGTGACCGCACTCGTGAGGCGGGACGCGACAGGGTGCCGAGGAGCGCGATTCCGGTGGCGATGCCGACCTGGCGGAAGGTGCTGTTCACCCCCGACGCCATCCCGGCGAGGCGGGGCGGCACCACGCCGACAGCCGTGGAGGCCAGCGGCGGGTTCACCATGCCGACACCGATACCGGCGACGATGAACCCGGGGATCAGGTGGGTCCAGGACGACGAGGCATCCAGCCCGCGCATGAGCAGCATGCCGACCCCGGTCAGGGCCAGGCCCGGGCCGATCAGAAAGCGGGCGGGCAGGTGGGAGCTGAGGCGGCCCGCAACCCCCGAGACGACCAGGATGGCGCCAGAGAGGACGAGCAGGCGCAGGCCGGTCTGCAGAGCGCTGTAGCCCAGCACGTTCTGCAGGTAGAGAGTGAGGTAGAGCAGCATCGAGAAGATGCCGGCACTGATGCCGAACGCGGCGATCGCACCGCCCGAGAAGGTGGGTTTGCGGAACAGGTTGAGGTCGAGCATCGGGGTGGCTGTGCGCATCTCGAAGAGCACGAAGGCGACCATCAGGGCAGCGGCCGCGATGAAACAAGTCACGACGACGGTGTCGCCGAAGCCCTTCTGGCCCGACTCGATGAGCGCGTAGACCAACGAGCTGAGTGACGCGGTGAAGACCACGAAGCCGATCCAGTCGGGCGCGTGGGCCTTGGGATTGCGCGACTCGGCGACCTTCAGCACGGTGATCACCAGCGCCGCGATGCCGATCGGGATGTTGACCAAGAAGATCCAACGCCACGACAACGTCGACACCAGCAGACCGCCGACCACCGGCCCGACCGCCACGGCAACCCCGGTGATCGAGCCCCAGATGCCGAACGCGACGCCGCGGTCCTTGCCCTGGAAGGCGCTGGCCAGCAGGGCCAACGAGACGGTGAACATGATGGCGCCACCGACGCCCTGCAGGCCGCGGCTGAGCTGCAGCAGCAGGGTGCTCTGGGAGAGACCGCACAGGGTGGAGGCAATGGTGAAGACCACCAGGCCGATGATGTAGAGCCGGCGACGCCCGAAGATGTCAGACAGCGACCCCGCCGTCAGCAGCAGTGAGGCGAGCGTCAGGGCGTACGCATCGATGACCCACTGCAGGTCGGAGAAGCTCGAGCCGAGCGACGACTGGATGTCAGGCAGGGCGACGTTGACGATGGTGACGTCGAGCAGCAGCATGAACGTGCCGAAACAGACCGCTGTCAACGTCCACCACTTGTTGCCCTCCGGGCCGCCGACCGGCGTCTCACCTCGCGGGTATCGGTGTCGGCCGGGGCGAACGGCTTCGTGGGCGCCAGACATGGTTGCTCCTCGAACAGCGTGAATGACCGTACGTTTCGACGCCGATCGGTAATGTCCTTCAACTATCAACCAGAAGGTTCTCTCCGCGTCGGCTCACACCGGCAGAACGTGGAATTATGCTAAGAATATCGGTGTGAACGCGGATTCCGTCACCCTTGACGATCTGGACAGGTCGATCGTTCGAGCCCTGCAGGTGGCACCGCGCGGCTCGTTCAGTCATTTCGCCGACACGCTGGGCACCTCGGAGCAGACCGTCGCACGCCGGTACCGGCGGCTGCGGGCCGCGGGGGTGGTGCGGGTGACTGCGGTCGTGAACACCGAGGCGCTCGGCCAGAGCACCTGGGTGGTACGGATCCAGTGCACCCCGAACGGCACGGCGGCGCTGGCTCAGGCGCTGGCCAAGCGGCAGGACATCGGTTGGGTCTCGATCGCCGGCGGCGCAGCCGAAGTGGTGTGCGTGGCGCGCTCTCGATCGGCTGCTGACCGAGAAGAGCTGCTGCTGGGACAGCTCGCTCGGACTGCACCGGTGCTGGGCATCAGTGCCGCCATGATGCTTCACCAGTTCCGCGCGGGGCGACCGGACGACTGGGCGGGGCTGGCCGGCGTACTGACCGCTCAGCAGGAGGCGAAGCTGAGGTCGCTGGCGGGGCGTGCCGACGCCGCGCAGACGCCGGCACTGCAGGTGGGCGACAGCACTCGAGCGAGCGACATCGACGACGGTGATGAGGCCATCCTGCATCAGATGGTGCTCGACGGTCGGTCGAGCTACGCGCAGCTCGGCGCCTGTGCCGGGATGAGCGAGGGGCGGGCCGCACGTCGGCTGCACCTGCTGCTGGAGCGTGGGATCGCGGTGGTCGACGTCGATCTGTCGTCGGAAGCCCTCGGATGGAATGTCACCGCCCAGCTGTGGATGACCACTGCGCCGGCAGATCTGCACGCCTGCGGTACGGCGCTCGCACAGCTGCCCGACGTGACCTTCGCTGCCGCCGTCACCGGACCGCACAATCTGACGGCGGTGGTGGTCTGCCGCGACCACAGCGCGCTGTATCGCCTGGTGACCGAGCAGGTCGGTGCCGTGCCCGGCATCCGCACTCTGGAGGTGTCGCCGCGCACCCGCGTGGTCAAACAGGCCGGCGCCCTGGTCACTCGCGCCCGCCTCGCGACCTGAGCATGTGTCTCTATCGGATGGTTGCCGACCGGTAGTGCTCAGCCACGACAACAGCGGCCTGCTTGCCGTAGATGCAGTAGTCGTCGTTGCTCGCGGCCTGGGTTACGTCGTAGAGCTCGGCGGGCCAGTCCCACAGCATGAAGCCGCCGACCCACGGCCGGCGACCGGCCGCGGTCAGCATCTCGTCGAGGTAGTCGGCCTGGACCTGCTCGTTCGGTGCACCGACGAGCATCCAGTCGTTCGGGCGTGCCTGTGCGCCATCACGACTCGGGCACCCGGCCTCCAGAAAGCAGAATGGCTTTGCCTCGCGCTCGACGACGGCCTGGATGCGGTCGAGCTGGGTCTCCCACTCCCCGCTGGGGTAGTACCCGCTGGCCGAGATGACGTCGACGGCATCCCACCAGCTGATGTGGTCCTCCTGGTACTTGTCGCAGTTGTAGGTGATCGGCCCGTCGTAGGCTGCACGCACCTCGGCGATGAGCTGACGCCACAGCGCGTCCTGCGAGTCGGCACGCACCGTCTCGCACCCGATGCAGAAGAGGTCGACGTCGAGCTCGGCGGCGAGGCGGGCCTGGTGCACGATGTACTCGCGGTAGGAGGCGAACCAGTCGCCCCAGGTGGGCTCACCCGGCACGTCCCAGTCGAAGAAGCCGATGTACGCCCGCCAGGTGCCGTCGGCCACGTTGACCATCGGCTTGAGGCACACCTTCAACCCCTGGCGCTGGGCACGTCGAACCGTGACGCGCACCTCGTCGTCGGTGAGCGAGGGCGCCTCGCGGAACGGGACGGTGGTCGACTGCGCCGTCTCCTGCACGGTGGCGTAGGCCAGCGTCACCCAGTTGAGGTTGAGGTCGGACAGGGCCGCCATCGACCGTTCGGCGGCCGCGATGGTCCAGGTGCCGCGGACGCCCGAGTGGCCCCAGGTCATTCCGCAGACCGGTGCCTCCCAGCCGTCGGCCCGGAAGGGCCTGGTGGGCAGGTTCGGTTCGCTCATGTCATCTCCGTCGGTTGGGGCGTCGCGGGTTGAGGCGTGCTGGGTTGAGGCGTGCTGGGTCGAAGCGTCACGCTCGCCTCACGTCGGCACCGTGACCGGGAGGACGCACGCGGGGCTGGCGACGTCAGCCACCGTCCCCAGCGACTCGAGCAAGCCGGTGCGGTGGTCGGCGCGAACCAGGTCGATCCGGTCGCCGCGTTCGGCCGCGACGTAGAGGAACGCGGCCACGACGGCGAAGTGGCGGGGCCACGCGCCGACGCCCACCCGGTCGACGTAGCGCAGCCGATCCGCCTCGACCGCGAAGGAGGTGACGCAGTCGGCTCCGCGGTTGCTCAGGTAGATCACGGCACCACCTGGGGTGACCTCGACGTGGGCCGGGTAGTTGCGGCGGTCGGACGGAGCGTTACGCCCCGCAGCCGCCATCGTGAACCGGCTCGCCACCGGCGTGCGGATGCCGTGGTGGAGCACGGTGAGGACAGAGCTGAGCTCACCGACGACGACCAGCGACTCGTCTTGACCCGCGTCGGGGTCGGCCTTCGGCAGCAAAGCCACCTGGCGTGGCCCCGTGCCCGGAGCCAGGGCCGCGGACTCCACCGGGATCGCTGGGGTCGCCGGGCCCGTCCCGCCCGGGCGGTACCGGACGAGCTCGTCGGTGCCCAGGTCGGCGACCAGGAACGTGCCGTCCTCGCGGGGGAGGCTCAGGTGGGGATGCGACGCGTCCTGTCGGTCGGGGTCAGGACCCGAACCGTGGCGCGTGACGACGCTCGGCGGTGAGTCGGCGACCCCGCCTCGATCCAGGGGCAGCACGGCCACGGTGCCGTCGCCGTAGTTGCACACGATGAGCCGTGCGCCGTCCGCGGTCACCGTGCAGTGGCAGGGCCCGGCGCCGCCGCTGCTGGTCCGAGCACGCAGCACAAGTTGTCCGGCCGGGGTGATCTCGAACGTCGACACCACGCCGGGTTCCGACTCGCTCACCGCATAGACGATCGGCAGCGCCGGGTGCGCGGCGACGTACGACGGGGACTCCAGCGAATATGACGACCGCGGCAGAAGGTTCCCGCTGATGGCATCCCGGGCGAAGGTCGTGATGCCGCTACCCGAGCCGAGCGGAGGCGTGTAGGAGCCGACGACGAGAAAGTTCTCAGTACTCATCAGTGCGCCCGCTCAGCATGGTCGAGGGTCCGTGCGGTCAGCCCCAGCAGCCGCTGTGCCTTGGCACAGTCGAAGAAGCCACCAAAGCCGCTCCGGCCACCGAGCTCGGTCCGGACGGGGACATCCGGGTAGTGCTCGCACAGCAGCTCGGCCGTCGGCTGCAAGGCGGTGGTCGTCGGGGCCACGACGTAGATGACCTCGCTGCCGACGAAGTCGGCCTGAACCGCAGCGAGGCAGGCGGATGCTGCATCGCCGAGGGCGGTGTAGCCCCAGAGGTCCTTGGGGGCGGTTCGGGGCAGGTCGTTCTTCCACTCGGCCAGATGGGCCTCGTCGCGCAGCAGCGCGTGGAAGCGCAGGGAGGCGATGGTAGCGCTCGGGTCGCGTCGGGCGAAGTCGGCCGCCTGCATCTCGCCGACCCACTTCGACAACGAGTACGGATCCTGCGAGTAGCTCGGATGGCCCTCCGTGACGGGGAACCAGTCGTAGCGCGGGTGCTCGCTGTAGGCGCCGCCGATCGCGTTCACGCTCGAGGCGAGACACACCTTCCGGATGCCGTTCTCTGCGGCCGCGAGCAGCGCGTTGTAGCTCGCCATGACGTTGTTGTGGTGCACGACCGGCTCGGGGGCCATCAGCGGGGAGACGAGCGCGGCCAGGTGGATGACGGCGTCGCACCCCTGCACTGCATCTTTCACCGTGAGGTAGTCGGTCAGGTCGACGTCGACCCGACGCACGGCATCCACGGCGAGGGAGCCGAGCGCGCCCGGGCGGTCGAGCGCGACGACGCTGTGGCCGCCGTCGATCGCGGCAGCGGTGACGGCCGTGCCGAGCAGGCCGCTGGCGCCGGTGACTGCGATCCTCATGAGCCGCCTTTCGCCGCATTGTGATTCGGACCGTCCAACCTCGTCGGGTTGCGATAGACCGCCTCCCGAAGGCCCTTGAGGTAGCCGATGGCGAACATGCGGCCGTAGGGGGAGTAGCCGGGGCGGAGGTTGCTGTCGCCCTCGACGGTCGGCACGTGGTCGGGTCGCAGCACCCCGTCGAAGCCGATGTCGCGATACTCCTCGAGGCAGGCGAGCAGGTCGGTGGGGCCGTCGTCGTGCCACGTCTCCTCGAACGACTCGACGGTCCCTCGAACATCGCGCAGGTGCACGAAGAACACCTTGTCCCGGCCGCCGAAGTGCTTGATGGTCGCCGGTAGGTCATCGGTCATCAAGCGAAAGTTCCCTTGGCACAGGGTGATTCCGTTGACCGGACTGGGCCTCAAATTCAGGAGCCGGTCGTAGTTCTCAATACTGCTCATGATGCGCCCGACCCCTCGCAGCGGAGACAGGGGCGGGTCGTCGGGGTGCATCGCCAACCGCACACCGGCCTGCTCGGCCACCGGAACGACACGCTCCAAGAAATGCGCCAAGGTGCCCCACAGGGTCGCCTCCGACAGCGGCCCCCACTCGGTGCCCGGTGCATCGGCGAGCAGGGCGGCGTCGAAGCCGCTGACCAGCGACCCACCGCGCGACGGCACCGCGGTGTTGGTGCGTACCCAGTTGAAGTCGGCCATCCACTCGTAGCACCACACCGGGATGCCGAGTCGGCCCATGTTCTCGATGAGGGTGCAGACCGTGTCGATCTCGGCCTCGCCACCGGGCAGACCGCGTTTGGCGTTGTTGAGGGGAGGCCTGGCTTCGATCACGGCCAGATCGAAGCCGTGCGACTCGTAGAGCTGCTTCATCCGCAGCAGCGGCATGAAGTCCCACGCGGCCTCGCCGTCAGACAGGGTCTCGGCAAGCGGTAACCCACCGACAGCGTGCCGGATGCCGGCCTGCTTCACGATGGGCCAGAGCACCCCATCGCTGGGGTCGGGGGGCAGGAACTCGGCGATCTGCATCATCGCCGCACCCCGGTCCGTTCGGAGCGCCACGACGCGAAGGCCGCCTCGATGTGTTCGGCCCACGGTTCGACGTCGACCTCGGCGCTGGTGAAGGTGCCGTCGGCGATCCGGCCCTTGCCGTACTCGTCGCGGATGGAGACCTCCTCGGCCGCATCGGCCACCGCCTCAGCGAGATGGGCGGGGATGAAGATGACCCCGGTCTGCGTGCCCAGCACGATGTCACCGGGAAGCACGGTGGCCTCGCCGATCCGAACCGGTCGGTTGACCCCGGCCAGCACGACGTCGGCGATGGCAGTCGGGTGCGTCCCGCGACAGAACACGTTGACACCGCTCAGCTCTCGCAGCCCGGCGAGGTCACGAACTCCACCGTCGATCACAGCACCGACGCCGGTGCGGACGGCCACGGCGGTACCGAGGTTGTCGCCGATCACGGTTCCCTTCGCCACCTTGCCGAAGATGTCGGTGACCATGACGTCGCCGGGCTGCAGCATCGAGATGACCCAGGAGTTCTGCCGGTCGGCCTCGCGGTGACCTTCGCGCGCCCCGGCAGCGACGACGACGGCATCCAGGTCCGGTCGGTGCGGGAGGAACGAGGAGGTGAGGGCGCGGCCGACCATCACGGTGTCCGGATGGGTCTGCGTCCACCCACCGGCGAACTGGAGGTGGTAGCCGGCGTCACGCAGCAGCTCCCAGACCTGTTCGGTGGTGGCGGTGCGCAGCCGCGCGAGGACGGCATCCGGCACTCGTGGGCGACCGTCGGGCAGCCGCTCCCCCCGCCAGGCGCGGGTCAGTTCCCGCACGTCGTCGGGGTCCAGTGCAACACGCATCGAAAGTGGTTCCTTCTCCGGTCGGTGGAAGGTCGGTTTGCGTGGTCAGCGCGCAAGCCCGAGCGCCAGCGCTGTGGGCGCGGTCGGCGCGAGGGGCAGCCGGGGGAGCAGGGCGGCGTGCAGCGAGTGGTAGAGGTCGGGACGCCCGGGCCAGACGGTGGCGGCGGGACGGTTCTGGGGGTCCAGCTCGTGGGCCCAGGAGCCGTTGTCGGCGATGAGGTGGGTGGCCGCGTAGTCCCACCAGGTGCGGTACCAGGCGTCGTACACCGGGTCTCCGGTCTGGGCCAGCAGCGCCGCCGCAGCGCAGATGGCCTCCGCCACGACCCAGTGCATCCTTTGCCGCACGACCGGCTGCCCGCTCCAGTCCGTGGTGTACACGAACCCGTCGGCCCCATCGACGGCCCAGCCGTCGGCGACGGCCCGCTCGAAGAGCCGCGCCGCCCCGTCGACCAGTCGCTCAGTGTCGCCGACACCGGATGCCGCTACGTGCAGAGCGAGCCGGGACCATTCCAGGCCGTGCCCGACGGTGGCGCCGTAGGGCTCGAACGGGTGGTCCGGCTGGTCCCGATGATGCTCCAGCATCGGCGCCCAGGCGGGGGTGAAGTGTTCGGGGATGCGCCAGTCGTTCGCGCCGGCCCAGCGCAGCACGGTGTCGGTGATGCGCCCGGCCCGTTCACGCCACCGGGGGTCGCCGGTCGCATCCGAGGCCGAGAGCAACGCCTCGACGCTGTGCATGTTCGCGTTGACGCCGCGGTAGTCGCTGAAGGTGGACCAGTCGGCCACCGCCACGTCGCGGTGCAGCCCCGGCCCCTCCTCCCAGAAGCGGGCATCGAGCACAGCCAGGGCGTCGTCGAGGAGAGGCTGCGCCCCCGGCAGGCCGGCGACGGCGGCACTGGCCGCGCCGAGAACGACGAACGCGTGCGCGTACCCGGCCTTCGCGTCGTCGCGCTCGGGCCCGAGGCCGACCGAGGCGAACCAGCCGCCGTTGGCCGCGTCGCGCAGGGGCTCGACGAGCCCGCGCAGGGCGTGGGCCGCCAGGGGCGCGCAGCCGGGTATGCCGGCGAGGTGTCCCAGGCTGTAGACGTGCAGCATCCGGGCGGTCACGTAGGTGTGCACCGGCTTGGTCTCGTCGGGTCTGCCGTCGCTGTCGAGATACCAGGCGCCGCCATCGGGGTGGGGGAAGCGTCGTGCGAACGTCAGCTGCAGCTGGGTCTGTCGTCGCAGCCAGGCTTGATGGTCGGGCTGCGCGATCCAGGTGGATCTCATGTTGGGGAGGCT
>JAKDLG010000146.1 GCA_030452985.1 Humibacillus sp. | reverse complement strand
GCCGCCCATGCCCTTGACCATCTTGCCGGGGATCATCCAGTTGGCGATGTCGCCGCCCTCGGAGACCTGCATCGCGCCGAGGATGGCGGCGTCGACCTTGCCCCCGCGGATCATCCCGAAGCTCATGGCGGAGTCGAAGAACGCAGCCCCCCGGCGCAGCGTGACGGTCTCCTTGCCGGCGTTGATCAGGTCGGGGTCCTCCTGCCCGTCAAGCGGGTATGCGCCCACCCCCAGGATGCCGTTCTCCGACTGGAGCACGATCTCGACGTCGTCGGGTACGTAGTTGGGCACCAGGGTCGGCAGCCCGATCCCGAGGTTGACGTAGGCGCCGTCGGTCAGCTCGGATGCCGCTCGAGCGGCCATCTGCTCGCGGGTGAGCGCCATGCTCAGGCCTCCTGCTTCTGACGCACGGTGCGCCGTTCGATGCGCTTGTCGGCTGCCTGCTCGGGGGTGAGCGGCAGCACGCGCTGGACGAAGATGCCGGGCAGGTGGATCTCGTCGGGGTGCAGCTCGCCGGGCTCGACGAGCTGCTCCACCTCGGCGACGGTCACTCGGCCGGCCATGGCGCAGAGCGGGTTGAAGTTACGGGCCGACTGGTTGAACACGAGGTTCCCGTGCCGGTCACCCTTCGCGGCCCGGACCAGCCCGAAGTCGGTGGTGATGGCCCGTTCGAGCACGAAGGTCTGGGTCTCGCCGTGAACCTCGAACTCCTGGGTCTGCTTGGGCGGCGACTCGAGGATCACGGCGCCCTGCTCGTCGTAGCGCCAGGGCAGCCCGCCGTCGGCGATCTGGGTGCCCACCCCGGTTCGGGTGAAGAAGGCTGCGATGCCGGAGCCGCCGGCACGCAGCCGCTCGGCCAGCGTGCCCTGCGGCGTGAGCTCGACCTCGAGCTCGCCGGAGAGGTACTGGCGCTCGAACTCCTTGTTCTCGCCGACGTACGAGCTGATCATGCGGCGGATCCGTCGGTCCCCCAGCAGCCGGCCCAGGCCCCAGCCGTCGACGCCACAGTTGTTCGACACCGCCTCGAGGTCGGTCAGACCCGATTCGTGGATGGCAGCGATGAGCACGCTCGGGATGCCGCAGAGCCCGAAGCCACCGACCGACAACGACATGCCGTCGGTGATTCCGGCAATGGCCAGGGCGGGAGAGGAGACGACTTTGTCCATGGCGACGACTCTAGCCTCGCCCGCTCGGAGCACGAATTACAGCCTGGTAGTTCGTGCCGTGCCCTTGTTAACGGTGGGACGGGAGTGCATCAATGGTGTTGGTGCAGTTCCACCGACATGCCGAAGGAGGCAGGAACCGTGACGGTCATGGCGACGAGGTCACCCCTGGGCGGGGCGCTGCTCACCGAGCCCGGGGTGTCGACGGTCTCGTTCTCGACCAGCTACACCGAGCACAAGCACACCGTGGTGGGCCCCGGCGCTCGTGGCTTCGTGGTGCGACTGCTCCAGCTCGCGCTGGGCGGGGTGGCTGTCGACGGCGTCTTCGGCACCGTGACCCGTGACCGGGTCGCGGCCCTGCAGAGGTCGATGGCCCAGGCCCCGACGGGCGTCGTCACCCCTCCGCTCTGGGAGGTGCTCGAGGCCCGCGACTTCCCGTTCGTCAGGCAGCGGGCCTCGGTGCTGCGGGTCGGTGACTCCGGCCCGGAGGTGCTGTCGGTCCAGCGCCTGCTGGGCGTGGCGCCCACCGGCGTCTACGACGCCGACACCCGGGAGGCGGTCAAGGCTGCTCAGTCACATGCCGGCCTGGCCGGCACGGGCGTGGTGGCATCACGCACCTGGTCGTTGTTCGACCGTCTCTCGTCCTGAGCTGCTGATCTGACCCAGCCACCGGTGCTCAGGCTGACAGCACGCGTCCGGCCCGCGTCAGACCGGCGACAGCGTGACGCCTTCCGACGCGAGACGGTGGCCCGCGTTCGGTGCGGTGCCGCGTGACAGCACGACCGAGCCCCCGCCCGCCCAGGCGCTGAGAGCCTGACGAAGTACCGCGCCGAGCGGGCCGTTGAGGGCCACCCGTGGGCCGTCGCCCCAGCCGGGCTCCAGGGCGACGAGCGCGCCGTAGGCCGTGTCGCCGCCCCCGTCGCTGAGGGCGAGGTCAGCGGGCTCCGGGTCGGCCAGGGCGACGAACTGGTCACCGTGGGTCGACAGCTCGCGGGCCTCGTCGATCGCGCCGGCGGCGTCACCGGCATCGGGGTGGGACCGCGCGAGCGCGGGTAGCGACACCAGTACGGCGTCACCGGCGTGGGCCGCCGCGCGCTGCGGGTCGGCGGTGACGAGCACGTCGGCGCCCCGGGCATCGTCGCCGATCACCACGCTGGCGCCGACTCCCCACGCCGCGAGCGCCCAGTAGCAGGCCCGCCAGTGGGTCGGCAGGTCCAGACCGATCGTGGTGCCCGGCCCGGCCGCAAGGTCGTCCTGTAGCAGGTTGCCGGCCTTGTTGACCCAGTTGCCGAGCACCTTCGCGCTCAGCTCGATGCGCTCGCCGACCGTCGGGCCCGGCTCGTCGTCGTACCAGGTCAGACGGGGCCGGCCGGGGTCGTCGGCGAGCATCGCGGCGAGCAGGTCGGCCGGGTACTGGCGTGCCATCAGCTGTTCCCGACCTCTTTGACGGTGGTCCCCGCCGGCGCCGTCTCGAGCGGTTCGTCGTTCTTGATGGCGGTGAACAGAGCCTTGGCCCGCTCGGTGTCCCACTTCACGGCCAGCCCGTTCGAGGTGCGGTAGGCGAGGTCTGCCGTCGGCACCGAGAGCGAGAGCCCCTGATCGTTGCTGACCGCGCGCATCGCCTGGAGCACGCGGACGGCATCCATCAGTCCGGTCTCGGTGCCCACCGTGAGGCCTCCGGCCGCAGCATCCGCGAAGCTCTTGTACCGCCACGGCAGCAACACGGTCGAGGGGGTGGCGGCCTGCTTCATCAGGGCGCCGAGGAACTGGCGCTGGCGGGCCGCGCGTCCGATGTCGCCCAGCGGGTCCTCGTAGCGCGAGCGCACGTAGCCGAGCGCGTTGGGGCCGTCGAGGGTCTGGCAGCCCTTCTTCAGGTCGATGCCGGCCTTCTTGTCGACCATGTGACGCGGCACGCAGAGACGGACCCCGCCGACACTGTCGACGACGGAGGCGAACCCGCCCAACCCGATCTCGACGTAGCCGTCGATGTGGATGCCGGTCACGTTCTCGACGGTCTCGGTAAGCAGCTTCGCACCGCCGAACGAGTACGCGGCGTTGATCTTGTTCGACCGGTAACCCGGGATCGGCACGTAGGAGTCGCGGGGGATGGAGACCATCACCGGTTTTCCGCCGCTCTCGGAGACGTGCACGAGCATGATCGTGTCGGTGCGCTTGCCTTCGGCCGATCCGGTCGTCAGGGCCTTCTTCTGCGCGGCCGTCAGGCCCTCGCGGCTGTCGGAACCGACCAGCAGGTAGTTGTGGCCGGTCGTGTCGGGCGGCCGCTCGCCCGAGGGGATGTTGTCGACCCGGCCGACAGCGTTCCACGCGTTGAACGGGACCCAGACCAGGAAGGCGATCCAGCTGACCAGCACCAGCCCGATGACGAGGGCAATGAGCCGGCCCTTGCGGATCCGGCGCCTCGGCGCCCCTGCCTCGGTCGACAGGCTGTTCGGTCGGGGCTCCTGGGGCGGGACGGATGACCCCGAGGGTGTCTGGCGCCCCGTGGACCCGGTCTCGCGGGGGCTGCGGCCCCGGGTGTCGACCGTGTAGGCGTCGTCGTGCGGTTGCGAGCCCTGGGCGTCTCGCTGCGCGGGTGGTGGGCTCGCCCGGGGGGCAGGGGAGCCTGAGGTCGACGCGGGTCGACCCCGTTTGCGACGGGTGTCGACGGTGTACGCGTCGTCGTGCTCGTGGGGGTTCTCGGGTTCAGTCGGCATCTGCTGCCTTCACGATCGGGGTCACGGGCGCGGTGCCCTGGTCGGTCACAGGTGGGTGTTCGGCAGGGGATGCCGGTGCCGGGCTGGGCGCCGGACTTGTGGTCGAACCCGGCATGGAACCCGGCATCGCACCCGGTGGTGGGGAGGTGGACGGCGACAGCAGTGGGGCCGCAGGGTCAACGCACTGACGACTCGTCGGGGTTCCCGCTTCGTCGAGCGCGAGCCGCCTGGCCAGCCGGGTGTAGCGGTTCTCCAGCTCGCGGAAGCGGCGAAACGTCGTCGCGACGAAGCCGAAGAAGGCCACCACGAGACCGTAGAGGATCAGGTCGGCGCCGCGACCGATGCCCACCAGCTGAGCCAGACGGGTCCAGATGCCCGGGTCGAGGATCGACCAGACCGCGAAGGCGGCGAACACGAGCAGGCCCACGCGACGCACCGCCTGGGCCTTCTGGCCGTAGCTCACCAGCAGCCGCCAGGCGATGGCGAGCGTGCCGGCGATGAGCAGGAGCTGGATGACGAGCTGCCTCATCGCCAGACCAGCTCCGCGAGGATGTTGACCGCGTTCCAGAGCGACTGGCCCTTGGCCCGGGAGTAGTCGGTGTAAAGGATGCGCACCGGCGCCTCGGCGATGGCCACGCGGCGCCCGTCGAGGCGCAGGGCGCCGATCTGCGACACGATCTCGGAGGCGTGGGCCATCCGGTTCTGGGTGATCTGCACCCGGGCGACCACGCTGCGGTCCAGCACCCGCAACCCGTTGTGGGCATCAGTGAGCCGGGTTCCGGTCGTGAGGTTCGTGTACGCCACGGCCGAGCGGAGCACGAGCTTCTTCAAGGCTCCCGTCGCGGCGGGGTGGCCGGACCGGTCGAGGAAGCGCGAGCCGAAGACGGCCTGCACGTCGCCGCGACGGATGCGCAGCAACATCATCTCCACGTCGGACACCTGGTGCTGCCCGTCGGCATCGAAGGTGACGACGTAGCGCATCGCCGGGTCGGACAGGGCGTAGTCGAAGCCGGTCTGCAGCGCGGCGCCCTGCCCGAGGTTGACCGGATGCCGCACGACGACGGCTCCAGCGCTCTCGGCGATGACGGCCGAGTCGTCGCTCGAGCCGTCGTCGACGCAGACCACGTTCGGGAACACGGACCGGGACTCGCGCACCACGTCGCCGATGACGCTTGCCTCGTTGTGGAGCGGCACGACGAGCCACACGTCCGCATTGGTCATGCCCATCAGGGTAAGGCGCCGACCGGGAACTCCTGCCTTCTGCCACGCTGAGGGTGCGGTTCGCCGTCCAGGGGGCCAGGGGCCGTGCGGCCCGTCTTGTCCGAGCAGCGCTCAGTCGTCGGCGCCGGCCCCGAACGGGTGTGACTCGACGAACGACTTGGTCTCGGCGTACATCCGCTGGATGTACCCCTCGAGCTCGGTCGCCTCGACGCGCCACTGGCCGCGCCCGCCCACCTTGATGGCGGGCAGCTCGCCGGAGCGCACCAGGGCGTAGGCCTGAGCCGCAGAGATGTTGAGCACCTCCGACACTTCGGTCAGCTGCAGGAAGCGTTGGGCCACGTCGGCTCCTTCCAGGGGTCGAGCACATCCTAGGCAAGCCCGCGTCGGAGCACCGCTGGTTGTCCACAGGGGTGGGCAGCTGGCGCGTCGACACTGCTCGGTGAGGCAAAATGACCCTCGAAAGCGGCGCCCGGCGTGGCGCGGCAACGTGCGTGAATCAGGGGATGAACGATGACCGAACTGGCGCAGCCGGTCGCCAAGCGACTGCAACGACCATCGTGGCGCGACAGCCGCCTTCTTGTCGGGGTGCTGCTCGTGCTCGTGGCGGCGACACTCGGGGCGAAGGCTGTCGCCAGCACCGACGACCGGGTGCCGATGTGGGCGGCGACCGGCGACCTCGTCGCCGGAGACGTGGTCACGGCCGATTCGGTGCGCCGGGTCGACGTGCGGCTGGACGACGACATGGGGTCCTATCTGAGTGCGGCCACACCCCCGGCGGCCGGCAGCTACGTGGTGCGCGACGTTCGTGCGGGAGAGCTCGTGCCGCGCTCGGCCTTCGCGGCGGCCGGCCAGGTCGGCCTCCAGCGGGTCACCGTGCGCGCCGACGCGGTGTCGGCGACCGGTCTGGCCCGGGGCAGCCGGGTCGACCTCTTCGTCACCCCGAAGACCTCCCTCGCGTCGGCTGAGAAGCCGAAGACGACCAAGGTGCTCTCGGCCGCTGGGGTCGCCTCGGTGCAGACGAGCAGTGGCGGGCTCGGGTCGAACGCCACGACCTCGGTGCAGCTCTACGTGCCGACCGACCGCGTGCAGAGCGTCGTCGAGGCGGTCGACGGCGAGGCGAAGCTGACCCTGGTTCCGGTCGCTGGTGCCACGCCCGATGCGGCATCCGACGCCACGCCTGATCCGGTAGGCCCGGCCGGTTCGACTCCGGGCTCATGACCGACGTCGTCACGGCCCTCGGTCACCGCTGGGAGGCCTCGGTCGCGACCCTTCTCGAAAGAGTTCCGGGAGTCACGATCGCGAGGCGGTGCGCCGACCTGGCCGAGCTGCTCTCGGTGGTCGAGGCCGGGGTCGGGCAGGTGGCCGTCATCGGGTCAGACCTGCGCGGGCTCGACCTGGCCGTCGTGGGCCGGCTGCGAGCGCGGGGCGTGCATGTGGTCGGCCTGTACCCGCCCGACGACGAGCCCAGCGAGCGTCGCCTGCGGCAGCTCTCGATCAGCCACGTGCTCTCGGTGGAGTCGACCGGGCCCGAGCTCGCGAGCGTCATCGCCGACCTCGACCGACCGCAGGGCGATGGCCTGACCGGGAATGCCGATCGCGATGTCGTCGACCGCGCCGAGGGTGGCGGGGCCCTGGGCGAGCGCGCTGGTGCCGAGCCGGCCTCTCCCGACATCGGCCAGGCGGGGCCGCCCCCCGTGCGGGCTGGTGGCGGGTCGGAAACGCCCACTGCGGCCGAGCCGGGGTGGAGCCCGTCAGGCTCGACTTCGGCGTCGACGGCCCACGGCGGGCACGACGGGCGGCACCACCGCGATGACGAGCAGACCGAGCAGGGGGAGCCGGCGCCGGCCCGCGCTCGCGTCATCGCGGTCTGGGGCCCGACCGGCGCCCCAGGCCGCACCACCCTCGCCACGGCGCTCGCGGCCGAGCTGGCCGGACGGGGCGACGACGTGCTGCTCGTCGATGCCGACACGTACGGCGGGTCCGTGGCCCAGACCCTGGGGCTGCTCGACGAGGCGCCCGGCATCGCTGCGGCCTGCCGGGCCGCCGACCAGGGGATCCTCGATGTTCCGGCCCTGGCCCGGCTGGCCCCCACCGTCACCCCTCGACTTCGGGTGCTGACCGGACTGCCCAAGGCCGAGCGGTGGCCGGAGGTTCGTGCCGCTGCCCTCGAGCGGGTCTTCGAGCTGAGCCGCGAGCTCGTGACCGTCGTCGTGGTCGACTGCGGCTTCTGCCTCGAGGACGACGAAGAGCTGAGCTACGACACGGCCGCTCCGCGACGCAACGAGGCGACGTTGACCTCGCTCGCCGCAGCCGACGTGGCGGTGGCCGTGAGCGGAGCCGACCCGATCGCGTTGCAACGCTTCGTCCGCGGGCTGCAGGAGCTGGGGTCGGTGCCCTCGCCACCACCGGTGGCCGTGGTCAACCGGGTGCGCAGCGCAGCGGTCGGCTCCAAGCCCGAGGTGCGCATTGCCGAGTCACTGCTGCGGTTCGCCGGCCTGGAGTCGGTGCGGTTCATTCCCGACGACCCCGCGACGGTCGATGCTGCCGTGCTGGCCGGCCGCTCGGTGGTCGAGTTCGCCCCCGACTCGGCGTTGCGCCGGTCGGTCGCTGATCTCGCCACCGTCCTCGCGCCGTGGACCCGTTCACGCCAGGCCCGGCGCAGCCGCCGCTGGGGCCGCTCGGGCTCGAGGCGGCTGGCGCCAACCGTGACGTCCTAGGCGTCCGACCGGTCTGGCAGAGTGGGGCCATGTCTGACCGTCTGACCTCGCTCGACGCCTCCTTTCTCTACCTCGAGCAGGCGACGACCTCGATGCACGTCGGTTCCGTCATGGTCTTCGAGCCGCCCGACCGCAAGGGCGGGAGCGGCTTCGACTATGAGCGGCTCGTGCGCATCGTCGAGAGCCGCATCGGGGCCATCCCACGGTTCCGGCAGAAGGTGGTCGACGTGCCGGGGCGCATCGCCAACCCCGTGTGGGTCGACGACGAGAACTTCGACATGGGCTACCACGTGCGGCGCGCCGGTCTGCCCCACCCCGGGTCGGAGCAACAGCTTCAGGACTTCGTCTCGCGGGTGCAGCCGCGCAAGCTCGACCGCACCCGACCGCTGTGGGAGGTGTACCTGGTCGAGGGGTTGAAGGGTGGGCGCTTCGCCGTGGTCACCAAGACGCACTACGCCCTCATCGACGGGGTGAACGCGCTCGACATCGCGCACGTCATCGTCGACTCGATCAAGGGTGACGCTGACCTCGAAGCGGCCCCGCCGTGGGAACCGCACCGCTCGCCCTCCCCGGCCGAGCTCGTCACGGGCGCCGTGGTCGACGCCGTCCGGCGACCGACCCAGGTGGTCGACCTCGTCCGCGGCGGCCTCAACGACGCCGTCAAGATGGGCCTCGGGGCCCTCGAGTCGGCGGGCACCGTGATCGGTGCCGTGGCCCGCACGGCTGCTCGTCCGGCGCCGGACTCACCCCTTAACGCCGAGATCGGTTCGGCCCGGCGATGGGTCATGATCGGTACCGACCTCAAGGACTACCGCGCCGTGCGCACGCGGCTCGCTCGCGGTGCCTACGCCGAGGACGTCACCATCAACGACGTCGTGCTCGCCACCATTGCCGGGGGCTTTCGTACCTGGTTGCTGGGCCGGGGCGAGGCGGTCGGCACGAAGAGCGTCGTTCGCGTAATGGTGCCGGTCAGCATCTACGGCGACGACCCGGCCGGTATGTACGCCAACCAGGTGATGGCCTGCGTGGTCAACCTCCCGGTCGGCGAGCCCGGTGCCTCGATGAGGCTTCACCAGATCGCGTTCTCGATGCGCCAGCAGATGGAGGGGGGGCAGGCCGTCGGGGCGACGTCACTGGCCAACCTCGCCGGCTTCGCGCCGCCGACGTTGCACGCGCTCGGGGCCCGGCTGGGCTCGGCCATGTCACGACGGGTCTACAACGTCATGATCACCAATGTCCCGGGCCCCCAGTCGCCGCTCTACGCCGGTGACGCCGAGATGGTCTCGACCTACCCCGTGATGCCGCTCGCCAAGGGACAGGCCCTCGCGATCGGCATCACCTCCTACCACGGCGGGGTCTACTTCGGGCTCAACGCCGACCGCGAGGCGATGCCCGACGTCGACGATCTGGGCAACTCGATCGTCGAGTCCCTCGCCGAGCTGAAGAGCGGACGCGAGGGCTGATGCCCGTCGTCCGCGTCTACCTGCCGGTCGGGCCCGCCGACCTCGCCGAGCTGGCCGAGAGTGGTTCCCTGTCGGCCACGCCGGCCAGCCTTCGGGTCGCCTACGCCGTCACGCCCGAGCTCGAACGGTCGGCCCCGGGCGCCGACGTCGAAGACCTCGAGTACGCCGCTTTCAGCCACGCGGTCGTCGCGGCCGGAGCTGCGGCGCGTGGAGCGGCCGACCGTCGTGTCGTGATCGCGGCCGACGCCGACCCCGACTGGGTCGTCGAGGGCGAGCCGCGGCCGCGCGACTCGGTCTGTGCGGTCACGCTGGCGGCTGCCGTTCCGCGGGCCCGGGTGGCCTCGTTCCACATCGACGAACGAGGGGCGTCGGAGGAAGGGGCGATGGCGGATGCCGACGCGCTGCTCTGGTACGACGCGACCGAACTCGACGCGGTGCGTGGCTTCTTCGCCTGAGCCCGCACCCGGAGGTGGTGACCATGGTTGTTGAGGAACAGGTCGGTGTCTACGACGCCGACGGTCACGAGGTAGCGGCTGTGCCGCGGTCCCGGATGCGCGCTGAGAACCTGCGCCACGGTGCCACCGCCGTGGTGGTGCGCGACGGCCTGGGCCGCGTCTACGTGCACCGGCGCACCACCACCAAGGACGTCTACCCGGGTCTGCTCGACTTCGCTGCGGGGGGAGTGTTGCAGGCGGGGGAGAACCCGCACGACGGGGCCGTGCGCGAGGCGGCCGAGGAGCTCGGAGTGCACGGGGTGCCGCTCGTGGCCGCCGGTGAGGCCGACTACGCCGACCGGCACAGCCGGTACCGGGCGTTCCGCTACACCACGACCTACGACGGGCCGATCCGATGGCAACCGGAGGAGGTCAGCGGGGGCGACTGGTTCACCGTCGGTGCTCTCTGCCGGTTGCTCGAACACACGCCCGACGACGTCGTGCCTGACTCGCGCGCACTGTGGGCGGCCCAGCTGGCCGCCTGGAACGACGACCGCGTCGAGCTCGGGGGCGGATGGGACAGTCACACCTGCCTGGTCGAAGGGCGCTGGGTCGATCGCAGCCCCCGGCACGACGACCTCGCCCCGTGGCTGCTCGCCGAGACGCGGCTGCTGCCGACGATCGTGGGAAGGCTGCCCCTCGAGGTGCCGGTGCCCGTCGTCGTCGAGCACGACCCGTTGGTGGTGAGACACCGTCTGGTGGAGGGCTCCGCCTGTGACCCGTCCGCGCTGACCCCCGAGGACGGTCGGGAGGTCGGACGCTTCCTCCGCGTGCTGCACGACCTGCCCGGTTCGGTCGCTGCTGCTGCCGCCCTGCGCTCCGGCGGCGACGACCGTCAGGCCCGAGACGAGCTCGTGTCCGCGTTGCGGTCGGTGGTGCTGCCGCTGCTGCCGCCGTCATTGTTGAGCGTGGCCGAACGGCTGATCGCCGAGGCGACGACCGTCGGCGCCCCACGGCTGTGCCACGGCGATCTGGTGCGCGAGCACCTGCTCGTGCGCGCGGGCCGGGTGAGCGGTGTCATCGACTGGGGCGACGCGCGCGTCACCGACCCTGCCGTCGATCTCGCGTGGGCGCTCAACGGGACGAACGGGCCCTTCATGCTCCAGGTCATCCGCACCTATGGCGTGACCCCCGACGAGGCCACGCGGGCCGCCCGGTGGTTTGCCCTGGTGCCGTGGCACGCCCTGTTGCGGGCCGTGACGCTCGGCGTTGACGACGCCCGGGATGACCCCGTGCGCGAGGTCATCGTCGCGCTCCAGCGCTGGAACGCTCTGACCTGACCGACCCGACCGTCCCACGGGCTGGGCCGGGTGAGCCGCGACCGGGTCTGCGCTTGTTACCTTGCGCGGATGGACTTCAGCGCAGCCGAGTACGCCGACCGCGACGCCAGACGCCTCGAAGAGGTGCTGGTGGGCCCGCCCGTGACCTGGGTCTTCCTGGGTGACAGCATCACCCAGGCGCTGGTCCACACCCACGGCTCACGAGGTCTCGTCGAGCACTTCGCCGAGCGGGTGCGGGGCGAGCTCGGTCGACTCTCCGACGCGGTCGTCAACTCCGGCGTGTCCGGCGCTCGGGCCGAAGACGTGCTCGGCGAGTTCGACTGGAGGGCAGGTAGGTTCGCTCCTGACGTGGTGTTCGTGATGTTCGGTACGAACGACCGTCAGGCAGGCCCCGATGGCGTGCGTGCTTTTCGCTATCGCCTCGACCAGATCGTCCAGCGCACCCGAGACGTCGGAGCCACCGTGGTGTTGCAGACCCCGCCGCCGGTCATGGACGACGGCGACGGCCCGTACGCCGGCCTCGGGCCCTACGTCGAGACGGTGCGGTCCCTGGCCGCTGACCTCGGTGTCGTGCTCATCGACCACGCCGCGCACTGGGCGAAGGCCGCCGCCGCTAGCGGACGCGGGCCGGCCCCGGCCGGCTGGCTCGACGACCCGTCCCATCCTGGTGCGCGCGGCCACCTGGAGATGGCCCGCACCATCTTCCGGACGCTCGGCATCGACGACGACGTCAGCGCGGTCTGCTCGCTCGAGATCGAGGGCGAGCTCTCCGCTCCGGTCTGACCAGGGCGCGATCGAACCCGCTCAGGGTCAGGTCAGGGTGCGGTCAGGGTGAACCTCCATCGCGCGAGGACCGGTCGGGGCCCGAGTATGAGGACATGACCCAACCGATCCCGAACCCGTACGGCAACCACCTGTCCCCGGTGAGCAGCGAAGAGCGCACCTGGGCCGTCCTCGGCCACCTCGCGGCCATCATTGCCGCCGTGATCTCGGTCGGCTGGCTCAGCTTCGTCGGGCCCCTCGTCATCTGGGCGCGCTACAAGGACAAGAGTGCCTTCGTGCGCCGGGCGGCGGCCGGTGCCTTCAACTTCAACCTCGCCATCTGGGCGATCATCGTCGTCGGCTGGGTGCTGTTCATCACCGTGATCGGGATCCCGTTCGCGATCCTCCTCTGGATCGTGGCCGGTGTCAGCGGGCTCTTCTTCCACATCCGTGCTGCGTTGCGGGCCAACCGAGGCGAGTCGTACTCCTACCCCTGGCAGATTCGCGTCCTGCGCTGATCGCACGGGGGGGGCGAACCGGTCGGTCAGGATCCCCGCCGCCGAGCTCTCCCCCCCCCCACCCCCCCCCCGGCGAGGGTGACGCCCAAGGGTGGCCCGCCCCCCCGTCCCGCCC